>NZ_JAARMB010000002.1:0-454928 GCF_012985615.1 Pseudomonas sp. WS 5412 | reverse complement strand
TTTCGATCTCGGTCAGCAGCAGGCGGGTGTTGTCGTAGCGGTACTTGAGTTGAGAGCCATCGGGGTTGATCCGGCGACTGATCAGGTGCAAGCCATCGGCATATTCATACCGGGTCACACGCCCCAGCTCATCGCGCTCGGCGGTGATTTTTCCGTAGGGGTTGTAGCTCAATTCGCGGGTGGCGCCGCCCGGCATTACCACCTTGATCAGCCGACCCACCGCGTCCCAGTGATACTGGGTCAGGGCGCCATGTTCATCCTCGCGGGCAATCTGCCGGCCCAGGTCGTCATAGCGATAACGCCGCACGCCGCCATTGGGCAGTTGCTCGCCAATCAACTGCCCAAGATCGTTCCACGTCAGGCGCTGGCAGCTGTGGTCCGGGTACCAAACCGCTAAAAGCTGGCCACGCTTGTCATAGCTGTACTCGGTGACATTGCCGTCAGGATCAGTCTGGCGCGTGATCGCGCCCTGATCATTACGCTGGTACTTCCAGACCGCCTCACCCCGGCGCATGACCCGTACGAAGCCATCCTCATACTCGTAGGAGGTAGGCTCGTCATCCCCAGGAAACAGCGCCACCAAGCGCCCAGCCTCGTCGTACTGGTAGGCCGTGATCGCGCCCAGGGGATCCTGTTCAACCGTCAGCCGCCCCTGTGCGTCGTAGGACCTGAAATGCTCGCCGCCATCCGGATCAACCCGCTGCACCAGGCGTGCCCGCGGGTCATGCACGTAAACTTCCTGACTGCCATCGGCGTTAAGCAGGGTGACGCGGCCGTCGTCCCAGCTATAGCGCGTATCCATCTGCGCAAAACTGGCCCAATGCCGCACACAGCGCGCCGCCTTGCCAGACCGTTCCCACTCCCAGAAGAAACTCGCCCCACCGGCCAACTGCCGCTCAGTGATCACCGCAAGGCTGTCGTACTGATAGCGCTCGCTTTCGCCGACGGCATTGATCGCCTCAAGCAGTCGCCACTGTTCGTCATAGCGGTAGGAAACAACGTTCTGCTCGGTAACCCAGGCGTCATCCGATTCGCTTTCCACGCGAAACACCTGGTAGTCCACCGCCACGATATGCCCGCGGTCATAACGCAACAGCAAGGCGCGACCGGCACCGTTATCCAGGCGCAGAATCCGCCCCAAGCCATCGCGGGAAATACCCAGGCGGTTGTCATACCCATCGCTGATCGCCGTCAGCACACCGTCGTGAAAGTGGTAGAAGCGTGCCCCCTGCGCCAGCACCAGTTCATCCGGCGCCGCGCCCAGATAAATCGCCGCTTCAGCCAGGCTATTGCTGATCGCCGGGCGGGCACTGGAGGGCAGGGGAAAGGTGGTGCTGCGGTTCTCATGGTCCGTCCACACCACCGACCCGCCGACCACCTCCAGCCGCTGCGCCAACGAGTGGCTCCAGCCAAAGCCCAACCCGCAATCCACCTCCACGGCACTGGTGCGATACAGGCGCGTCCAGGCAAATGGCAGCACGCCATCCAGTTCGCCATCGGTCAGGGTCAGCAGTTCTTCGCCGGTGACCATGGACACCGGGCAACCGTGGGTCGCGGTTTTATCAGCGCTGGCGGTTGCCTCACCGTTGGGGTTTTTCGCGGAGGAGGGTGCGTCGTCCAACGCCTCTGCCTGCTTGAGCGTGGTATTGCGCCGCGCGCCCCAGTGCATCTGCAGGCCACCCTTTTTCAAGCCGCCAACCACGCCGCGCACAGCCACCGTCTTGTAGCGATCCACCGCCCCCATAAAACGCTTGAGGATGTCGAACACGCCTTTGACGAAGCCCACTGCAACGTCAACCACCTGCTTGCCATACTTCGCCAGACGCAGCCCCAGGTACGCGATCCCGGCACCTTGCAGGGCAATGGTCAGCACCAGCGCAATCAGCAAATCAATGAGCAGCGACACCGCAAACCCGGCAATCACCTCGGCGGTTTTCCCTGCCACCTGGCTGGGCGGCAACGCCGATAACCAGATCATCGCCGTGCGCAACATCAGGTACAGCGCCGCTTCGTCGCTGGCCAGCAACATCGCCTGTTCCATCACCTGCGGCGCTTCGCGCGCCAGGGCTGCCAGCTCGGCGGCCTGGGCGCCAAGGCGTTCGATGTGCTTGGCCGGGTCCTTGAGGATGTCCTGCATCAGTGACAGGCTGTCCCACACCTCGGAAATGGCTGACCAGGTACCGGCCAATATCCCACTGCCAATGGCACTTGACGCCGACACCTGCCAGTGCGGTTTGAACCCCCTCCATTCCTTGCGCAGCCAGGCTTGTAGCTCGGCGGTCAAACTGTCGTAGGACGCAAACAGCGCCTCCACCTGCGCCGCCGAAACCCCGCCCTGTACGCGCACCTGATAGCGCCCACCGGCCGCGCAGTGATGGGCGCCCTTGCCCTGTTCATCCAGTTGGATAAACGTGGAACTGCCGTCCTCCAGGCCAATCACCTGCACCTGGAGATTGCCCAGCGGCACGTCATACACCGACTCGAATTTGCTTTCGATCTTCAGCTCGCCGCCTGCCGGGCACACGGCAACACTGGAAGCAAAGTCGGTGTCGGTCAGGCTTACCGACACCTGGGAATCACCGACCCGCAACACCCGCTCCATGCCCAGCAGCGACGGCAAATCCGTGGCGTGGCTGACCTTGTCCAGGGCCTGCGCGTACCAGCTTGTTACCTGCTGGCGATACAGCGCCAGGCTCTGGTGAAAGCCATCCAGCTCGTATTCGATCAGGTCGATGGGCGATGAATCAGGGGCAGGGGCTGGCATCCATGACGTCTCTGCAAAAGAAAGGCGTCGGAGAATGCCGCAGGAAAAGGGCGCTTGGAGGTGTGGTCTGTTAAATCAGAATGGGCTTACGGACAGGGGGAGTTTTTCAGTTGGAATCGGCGCTTATGCCCACATCAACTAGCGATCAGTCTTAAAGAAAGACACAGGGTTTACGGCTATGGAGCGGCGCGTAATCGCTTGTATAAGGTATTGCGGCTGACCCCCAACTCCCTCGCCAAGTGGGAGATATTGCCGCCGACCGCTGCCAGTCGTTGCTGAAGGTTTTGCCTATCGTCCAGATCGTCCACGACCACCGGCGCGCTGGGTGCGGCTTGCCTCAGGTCGACAAAAAAATCATCCGGCAGGTGCTCGGGGCGAATCGGTTGATCTTCGGCCATGACCAGCGCCACCTGCATTACGCTGCTGACCTGGCGCAGGTTGCCCGGCCAGGGGTGTTGCTCGAATAACGCCAGCACTTCAGCACTGAGCCCGGCCCACTGCGTGGGCTCGCGGTGCTGTTGCCACAGTTGCTTGAACAGCGCCTGCTTGTCACTGCGCTCGCGCAGGGGCGGCAGTTCCAGGGTCAGGCCGCCGATGCGGTAGTACAAATCCTCCCGAAACCGTCCGATCTGCACCTGTTCGCGCAGCGAACGGTTGGTCGCCGAGATAATCCGCAGGTCCACCGGGAATAATTCGCTGCTGCCCACCGGCTGGACGCAGCGCTCCTGCAATACCCGCAGTAGCCGGGCCTGGGTGGGCAAGGGCATGTCACCGATTTCATCGAGAAACAGCGTGCCTTTGTCGGCCTTGCGGATCAGGCCAATGCTGCCTTTTTGATTGGCGCCGGTGAACGCGCCTTTTTCATAGCCAAACAGCTCCGATTCCACCAGCTCCGCCGGAATTGCCGCACAGTTGACCGCGATAAACGCCTGCTGGCTGCGGGAACTGGCCTGGTGCAGGGCTTTGACGAAAACTTCCTTGCCGACACCGGTTTCACCGTGGATCAGCAGCGGAATGTCTTTTTCCAGTAGGCGTTCGGCCTGGCGCACAGCCTTTTCCACGCGGCTGTCGCCAAAGTGCAGGGTCTTGAGGCCGATGGGCGCGGGGGCTGGTTCACTAAAGACCCTGGCCTGCACCGGCGCCTGTTTGGGGCGTTTGAGCAGGCACTGGAAACGGTTGCGCCCCGCAGCCTGCAGGGCAAAGGGCAGGCCTTCGGGCTGGTTGAGCAACTCCAGCAGCGAGACCTTGAACAGGCTGTCGATCATCACCCGCGACAGGCTGATGCCCAGCAAGTTGTCGGCGCGGCGATTGGCTGACAGCACCTGGCCACTTTCATCGAAGATCAGCAGGCCGGCCCATTGGCTGTCGAGGTTGTTCAGGCCGGTGTTGAAGGTCAGTTGGAAGTGTTCGCCGCCAAACAGGTTAAGGATCAGCCGGTTTTCCACGGTCTGGCTCATCATCTTGACCATGCCCAGGGTGTGGGAGGGCGGCAGGTAGCTGTCGCTGGACACATCCAGTACCGCAATGATCTCGCGGTTGGCATCAAAGATCGGCGCGGCTGAACCGGTCATAAAACGGTTGGCCTTGAGGAAGTGTTCGTCATGTTCGATATGCACCGCCTGGGCGCAGGCCAGCGCGGTGCCGATGGCGTTGGTGCCGGTGGCGCGCTCCATCCAACTGGCTCCGGCGTTGAAGCCACGGGCCAGCTTGGGGTCGATAAAGCGTTGGGTGCCCCACGAGGTCAGGACCTGGCCCTGATTGTCGGCCAGCATGATCAGGCAGTTGGAATTGCTGAGGATGTTCTCGTAATAAGGCAGTACTTCCTGGTGGGTGGTCTGGACCAGCGCGTGCTGGCTCTCCAGCAGTTGGCTGATGCCCTCGGCGGGCAGTTGGTCGAAGCTGGGTGCGCTCTGGTGATCCAGGCCGAACGCACGGCAGCGGCGCCAGGAGTCCTGGATGATGGTGTCGTGGGGCAAAAGCGGGGCTGGTGCGGCCATGGCGGCGACCTTCTTTTTATTGTTGTTATGAACCCTATGCAATTCCAATGTGCGAGCGGGCTTGCTCAGTGTTGTTCAGAACTGTTCATTGTCAACCTGGAGGTTGTTCAATTGTTCAGTTGTGAATGTTCATTTCTGTTCAGCACTGAGCAGTGGTTTTGCTCAAGTCTTTGGCAAATCGACGTTTTTTATTATTGGCACGAAACTCGCTCTGCCCCTGGAAGAACAATTCCAATAAGAAAAAGGGCGTGTCATGTCATTGACCCTGGAACATGTGACCCGTGTCGTCGAAGGCCAGACCTGGATCGACGACGCCAACCTGCGCTTTGAAGCCGGTTCTTTCAATGTGTTGCTGGGCCGTACGCTGTCCGGCAAGACCAGCCTGATGCGCCTGATGGCCGGCCTGGACAAGCCTGACAGCGGACGCATCCTGATGAACGGCGTCGACGTCACCCATAAGCCGGTGCGCTTGCGCAATGTGTCGATGGTGTACCAGCAGTTCATCAACTACCCGACCATGACCGTGTTCGAGAACATCGCCTCGCCGCTGCGCCAGGCCGGGGCCTCCAACGAACTGATCCACAGCAAAGTGCTGGAAACCGCGAAGATGCTGCGCATCGAGAAGTTCCTGCAACGTCACCCTCTGGAGCTGTCCGGTGGCCAGCAGCAACGCACGGCGATGGCCCGGGCGCTGGTCAAGGATGCCGAGCTGATTCTGTTCGACGAACCCTTGGTCAATCTGGACTACAAACTGCGCGAAGAGCTGCGTCAGGAAATGCGCGAGCTGTTCAAGGCCCGCAACACCATTGCCATCTATGCCACCACCGAGCCCAACGAGGCACTGGCGCTGGGAGGCACCACCACCATTCTCCACGAAGGCCGGGTGATCCAGAGCGGCAAGGCCGCCGAGGTCTATCACCAACCGCAGACCGTGCTGGCGGCCGAGCTGTTTTCCGAACCGCCGATCAACCTGATGCCGGGGCGCATCAGCGGCAATGAAGTGAGTTTCGCCAGCGACGTGCACTTTCCGTTGAATGTCGACCTGCGCCCCATCGGCGAGGGCGAATTCCGCTTTGGTGTGCGCCCCAGCCATATCAGCCTGGTGCCCAGCAACGACGATGATCTGGAACTGGCAGTAACCGTGGAAGTGGCGGAGATCAGCGGCTCGGAAACCTTCCTGCACGTGCGCAGCGAGCATTTTTTGCTGGTTTTACACCTGCCGGGAGTACACGAGTACGACGTGGATGCGCCGATCCGCATCTATATTCCGACCCATAAACTGTTTGTGTTCGATGGTCAGGGCCGTTTGGTCCAGGCTCCCGGGCGCCGTGTCGCGAGGGTTGCCTGATGGCCGAGATCCATTTGCAGAACCTGGCACATAGCTACAGCCCTACACCCGCCGGGCCTGAAGACTACGCCATTCGCGAAATGAACCACATCTGGGAGCAGGGCGGTGCCTACGCGTTGCTCGGGCCGTCTGGCTGTGGCAAGTCAACCTTGCTCAACATCATCTCCGGCCTGCTCAGCCCTTCGGAAGGCCAGGTGCTGTTCGACAATAAGGTGGTGAATGAGCTGACCCCGGAAAAGCGCAATATCGCCCAGGTTTTCCAGTTCCCGGTGGTCTACGACACCATGACCGTGTTCGATAACCTGGCATTCCCCCTGCGCAACCAGGGCATGGCCGAGGCGAAAGTGCACAGCAAGGTGCAGGAAATTGCTGAAGTGCTCGACCTGCAGAACCTGCTGGGCAAAAAGGCCCGCAACCTGAGTGCCGATGAAAAGCAAAAGGTCTCGATGGGCCGTGGGCTGGTGCGCGATGACGTCTCGGCGATCCTGTTCGACGAGCCGCTGACGGTAATCGACCCGCACCTGAAGTGGAAACTGCGGCGCAAGCTCAAGCAGATCCATGAGCAGTTCAATATCACCATGGTTTACGTCACCCACGATCAGTTGGAGGCCTCGACCTTTGCCGACAAGATCGCGGTGATGTACGGCGGGCAGATTGTGCAGTTCGGCACGCCGCGGGAATTGTTTGAGCGTCCCAGCCATACCTTTGTCGGCTATTTCATCGGCAGCCCAGGGATGAATCTGATTGAAGTGCAGGCCGAAGCTGGTGGGGCGCGGTTTGCCGGGACACATCTGGCGTTGTCCGAGGTGCAGCAGCGGCAGATCGCGGAAAAGGACTACAAAAAACTTCAGGTCGGCATTCGTCCCGAGTTTATCCATGTGTGGGACGAGCCCAATCCTGATGCGTTGCAGGCCGACGTCATGCATATCGAAGACCTGGGCACCTACAAGATCCTGACCCTCAACCTCGACGGCGCGCCGTTGAAAGTACGCCTGGCCGAAGACAAACCGGTACCCGAGGGCCGGGCGTCGATCAGCTTCCCGGCGCAATGGTTGATGGTCTATGCCGATGATTACCTGCTGGAGGCACGGCCATGAACAAGGTGCAGAACAACAAGGCCTGGTGGCTGGTATTGCCGGTGTTCCTGCTGGTGGCGTTCAGCGCGGTGATCCCGATGATGACCGTGGTCAACTACTCGGTGCAGGACATTTTCGACCAGTCCAGCCGCTATTTCGTCGGTGCCGACTGGTACAAGCAAGTGCTGCTGGACCCGCGCCTGCATGACTCGCTGCTGCGCCAGTTCATCTATTCCGCGTGTGTGCTGTTGATCGAGATCCCGCTGGGCATTGCCATTGCCCTGACCATGCCCACCAAAGGCCGCTGGTCGTCCCTGGTGCTGATTGTGATGGCCATCCCGCTGCTGATCCCGTGGAACGTGGTCGGTACCATCTGGCAGATCTTCGGCCGTGCCGATATCGGCCTGCTGGGTTCGAGCCTGAATGCCATGGGCATCAACTACAACTATGCCGCCAACACCATGGACGCCTGGGTCACGGTGCTGGTCATGGATGTGTGGCACTGGACCTCTCTGGTGGCGCTGCTGTGCTACTCCGGGCTGCGGGCCATACCGGATGTGTACTACCAGGCGGCGCGGATTGATCGGGCATCAGCCTGGGCAGTATTCCGACATATCCAGTTGCCCAAGATGAAGAGCGTGCTGCTGATCGCCGTGATGCTGCGCTTCATGGACAGTTTCATGATCTACACCGAGCCGTTTGTCCTGACGGGAGGCGGGCCGGGGAATGCGACGACCTTCCTCAGTCAGACCTTGACCCAGATGGCTATCGGCCAATTCGACCTGGGGCCGGCGGCAGCGTTTTCCCTGGTGTATTTCCTGATCATCCTGTTGGTGTCCTGGCTGTTCTACACCGCCATGACCCACTCCGACGCCAACCGCTGAGGCCGCCAACATGAGCAAGCGCAAGGTCATCCCGCTGCTGATTTACATTCTGTTCCTGCTGGTGCCGATCTACTGGCTGCTGAACATGTCCTTCAAGAGCAACACCGAAATCCTCGGCGGCCTGACGCTGTTTCCGCAGGATTTCACCCTGGCCAACTACAAGGTGATTTTCACCGACCCCAGTTGGTACACCGGGTATCTGAACTCGCTGTACTACGTGAGCCTGAACACCGTGATTTCCCTGACGGTGGCGCTGCCGGCGGCCTACGCGTTTTCGCGCTATCGCTTCCTCGGCGACAAGCACCTGTTCTTCTGGTTGCTGACCAACCGCATGGCGCCACCGGCGGTGTTCCTGTTGCCGTTTTTCCAGTTGTATTCGTCCATCGGCCTGTTCGACACCCATATCGCTGTGGCTCTGGCCCACTGCCTGTTCAACGTGCCGCTGGCGGTGTGGATCCTGGAAGGCTTTATGTCGGGGGTGCCCAAGGAGATCGACGAAACGGCCTACATCGACGGCTATAGTTTTCCGAAGTTTTTCGTGAAGATCTTTATCCCGCTGATTGGCTCGGGGATCGGTGTCACGGCGTTTTTCTGCTTTATGTTTTCCTGGGTCGAACTGCTGCTGGCGCGCACGCTGACGTCTGTGAATGCCAAACCGATTGCCGCCGTGATGACCCGCACCGTGTCAGCGTCCGGGATTGATTGGGGCGTACTGGCGGCCGCCGGGGTGCTGACCATCCTGCCGGGCATGCTGGTGATCTGGTTTGTTCGCAACCATGTGGCCAAGGGCTTTGCCCTTGGCCGGGTCTGAGGAAACGATGATGGAATGGATGGCCTGGACCACCCCAACCGCACTGTTCTTTGCGGCGATTGCCCTGTTGCTGGCGGGCATGACCACGTGGGAGCTGCGTTCGCCGAGCATTCCCCGGCGCGGCTTGTTACCGATCAGCACCACCCGTGGTGATCGTTTGTTTATCGGTCTTCTCGGGAGCGCCTACCTGCATCTGCTGGTGATTGGCGTAACCGGCTGGAGCATCTGGGTGGCGTCCGCGCTGTCTGTGGTGTGGCTGTTGTCTGTGATGCGTTGGGGATAGCCACAGGCATCCCTTTTGATCCCAACCAGGAGGTCTCTATGTTCGATAAAAACAATAAGCTGCGACATAGCATTTCATTGGCCGCTGTCTTGGCCCTCAGTGGCCTGAGTGCTGCGGCCTGGGCTGATGCCTATGAAGATGCCGCGAAAAAATGGATTGGCAGCGAGTTCAAACCGTCCACCCTCACCGAAGCCCAGCAACTTGAAGAGTTGAAGTGGTTTATCAAGGCCGCCGAGCCGTTTCGTGGGATGAAGATCAATGTGGTGTCGGAAACCCTCACCACCCACGAGTACGAATCCAAGGTGCTGGCCAAGGCCTTCAGTGAAATCACCGGGATCAAGCTGACCCACGATCTGCTGCAGGAAGGCGATGTGGTGGAAAAACTGCAGACCCAGATGCAGTCGGACAAGAATATCTATGACGGCTGGGTCAACGATTCCGACCTGATCGGTACGCACTTTCGCTATGGCAAGACCGAATCCATCACCGACCTGATGGCCAATGAAGGCAAGGACTTCACCTCGCCGACCCTGGACCTCAAGGACTTTATCGGCATCTCCTTTACCACTGCGCCGGATGGCAAGATCTACCAGTTGCCCGACCAGCAATTTGCCAACTTGTACTGGTTCCGCGCCGACTGGTTCGAGCGGGCCGATCTCAAGGCCAAGTTCAAGGAAAAGTACGGCTATGAGTTGGGCGTCCCGGTGAACTGGTCGGCCTATGAAGATATCGCCAAGTTCTTCAGCGAAGACGTCAAGGAAATCGACGGCAAACGCGTGTATGGCCATATGGACTACGGCAAGAAGGATCCGTCCCTGGGCTGGCGCTTTACCGATGCCTGGTTCTCCATGGCCGGGGGCGGCGACAAGGGCCTGCCCAACGGCTTGCCGGTGGACGAGTGGGGCATTCGGGTCGAGGACTGCCACCCGGTGGGTTCCAGCGTGACCCGTGGCGGCGATACCAACGGCCCGGCCGCGGTGTTTGCCACGCAGAAATATGTCGACTGGATGCGCGCCTATGCGCCACCGGAAGCGGCGGGCATGACCTTCTCCGAGTCCGGGCCGGTACCGTCCCAGGGCAACATCGCGCAGCAGATTTTCTGGTACACCGCCTTTACCGCCGATATGACCAAGCCGGGTCTGCCGGTGATGAACGCCGATGGCACACCGAAGTGGCGCATGGCACCGTCACCACGCGGTCCGTATTGGGAGGAGGGTATGAAGCTGGGGTATCAGGACGTGGGCTCCTGGACCTTCCTCAAATCCACGCCTGAGAAGCAAAAACTGGCAGCCTGGCTGTATGCGCAGTTCGTCACCTCGAAAACCGTGTCCTTGAAGAAAACCATCGTCGGCCTGACGCCAATCCGCGAATCCGACATCAACTCCCAGGCCATGACTGACCTGGCCCCGAAACTCGGCGGCCTGGTGGAGTTCTATCGCAGCCCGGCGCGGGTGCAATGGACGCCGACCGGCACCAACGTGCCGGATTATCCGCGCCTGGCGCAGCTGTGGTGGAGCCATATCTCGGAAGCCGCCAGCGGCGAGAAAACCCCACAACAGGCGCTGGATGGCCTGGCCAAAGATCAGGACGCCATCATGACGCGCCTGGAGCGCTCCAAGGTGCAGCCGATCTGTGGGCCGAAGATGAACCCCGAGCGCGATGCCCAGTACTGGTTCGACCAGCCGGGTGCACCGAAGCCGAAACTGGCGAACGAAAAGCCCAAGGGTGAAACCGTGAACTATGCCGACTTGCTCAAGTCATGGGAGGCGGCGCGTAAGTGAGGTAGGGCAGATAGCACAACGGCACCGTGAGGTGCCGTTTTTTGTGGTGTCGCTGCTACCGCCATCGCGGGCAAGCCCGCTCCCACATTGATCCGGTTTCATCATGAGAGCACGGTCATGTGTGGGAGCGGGCTTGCCCGCGATGGCGACAGCGGTGGCACCGCATATCTCCCCCCAGAAACGCAAAACGGCACCCAAGGGTGCCGTTCTGTTTACTGCTTGAGCCTAAGCGATCAACCCGCCATCACCGCATGCTGCACCAGGGTGAGCAACGGTTGTGGGTAGACACCCAGGAAGAACGCCAGCAGGGCAATGGCCAGCAGCATCACGCCACCGGCTTTTTGCTCCCAGTGCAGCTCGGCGTCCACACGGCGCAGGTTTGGCTCGATCAGGTACAGGGTGACCATCACGCGCAGGTAGTAGAACACGCCGATGGCGCTGCCCAGTACCAGCGAGGCCACCAGCCACCATTCGTGGGCTTCAACACCGGTCGCGACGATGTAGAACTTGCCGATAAAGCCGGCGGTCAGCGGGATACCGGCCAGGGACAGCATCATCACGGTCAGCACGGCGGTCAGGTACGGACGGCGCCAGAACAGGCCGCGGTATTCGTACAGGGCGTCGGCGTCACGGCCTTTGTAAGGCGAGGACATCAGGGTGATGACGCCGAACGCACCGAGGCTGGTGATCACGTAGGTGACCAGGTACACGCCGATGGCTTCCACGGCCAGACCCTTGCTCGCCACCAGGGCGATCAGCAGGTAGCCGAAGTGGGCGATGGACGAGTAACCCAGCAGACGCTTGAGGTTGTTCTGGGTCAGGGCCAGCAGGTTACCGAACAGGATCGACGCAATGGCGATCACGGTCAGCACGTCGCTGAGTACGCCGGTGTTGGCGGCAGGGGAGATCTGGAACAGACGCACCATCACCGCAAACACTGCAACCTTCGACGCAGTAGCCAGGAACGCGGCTACCGGCGCCGGGGCGCCTTCGTACACGTCCGGGGTCCACAGGTGGAACGGTACCAGCGACAGCTTGAACGCCAGGCCGATCAGCATCATGGCCAGGCCCAGTTGGGCAAGCGGCGCAGGCATGCTGGTGGTGGCCAGTGCGTGGCCGATACCGCTGAAGCTCAGGCTGCCGGCTTCGGCGTAGAGCAGGGCCATACCGAACAACAGGAACGCGGAACCGGCGGCCGACAGCACCATGTACTTGATGCCGGCTTCCAGGGAGCGCTTGTTGAAGAAGGCGTAGGCCACCAGGCCGTAGGTCGGGATCGACAGCAGTTCCAGGCCGATGAACAAACCGGCCAGGTGCTGCGCGCTGACCAGCACGATACCGCCGGCCGCAGCCAGCAGGATCAGCAGGTACAGCTCTTCGCGGTTGCCCGGGTAGCCGGTGCCGCCTTCGCCGAGGTAAGCGTGGGCGAGGGTGACGCAGGCCAGTGTCGCAACCAGGATCAACGCGGTGTACAGCAGCGCGAAGTCATCGATCATCACCAGCGGGGTCACCGCCAGTGGGGCGACCTTGAGTGCCGGGATAATCGACAGCAAGGCCAAGTTCAGACCTGCGGTAGACAGCAGGAACGTCTGTGAGTGATTGCGGCGCCAGGCGATTGCCAGCATCACCACCACAATGGTGAGGCTGGTAATCAGCAGCGGCGCAAGCGCGATAAAGTGTTGGATCGTGAATTCCATAGCGCTCTTACCGGGCCGAAGCGAGTTGAGTGAAGGCGGTGCTCAACCACTGCTGCACGCCATGCATCGTGGCGGCAGAGGTGTCGAGGAACGGTTGCGGATACACGCCGATATACACCAGCAATGCCGCAAGGCCGAGCACCATGATCAGTTCGCGAGCATCCATCCCTTTGAGGACAGCGTCCGACTTGGTCGGGCCGAAGTAGGCGCGGTGGATCATGATCAGCGAGTAGACCGAGCCGAACACCAGGCCGGAGGTGGCAATCGCGGTGATCCATGGCGCACTGACGAAGCTGCCCATCAGGATCAGGAACTCGCCGACAAAGTTACCGGTGCCCGGCAAGCCCAGGGAGGCGGCTGCAAAGAACAGGCTGATCGCCGGCAGGTAGGCGATACGCGACCAGATGCCGCCCATTTCACGCATGTCACGGGTGTGCAGGCGCTCGTACAGTTGGCCACTGAGGATAAACAGTGCGGCTGCCGAAACACCGTGAGCCAGCATCTGGATCACCGCGCCTTGCAACGCCAGCTGGCTGCCGGAGTAGATGCCGATCAGTACGAAACCCATGTGGGAAACGGACGAGAAGGCAATCAGACGCTTGATGTCGGTTTGTGCGAAGGCCAGGAACGCGCCGTAGAAGATCCCGATCAGACCCAGGGTCATGGCAATCGGCGCGAACTCGGCCGAAGCATTCGGGAACAGCGGCAGGGCGAAACGCAGCAGGCCGTAGGCCGCCGTCTTCAACAGGATACCGGCCAGGTCCACGGAACCTGCGGTGGGTGCCTGGGCGTGAGCGTCAGGCAACCAGGAGTGGAACGGTACCACTGGCAGCTTCACCGCGAAGGCGATGAAGAAACCGAGCATGAGAATGTACTCGGTGGTCATCGACATCTTGGTTTTCAACAGGTCGGCGTAGTTGAAGGTAATCACGCCGGTGTTGTTGAAGTTGACCAGGACCAGGCCCAGGATCGCCACCAACATGATCAGGCCGGAAGCCTGGGTGAAGATGAAGAACTTGGTCGCCGCGTAGATCCGGGTTTTCTTGCCGTCCGAAGAACTGTGACCCCAGAGCGCGATGAGGAAGTACATCGGCACCAGCATCATTTCCCAGAAGAAGAAGAACATGAACAGGTCCAGCGCAAGGAACACGCCGACAACGCCGCCCAGGATCCACATCAGGTTCAGGTGGAAGAAGCCCACGTGACGCTCGATTTCTTTCCAGGAGCAGAGTACCGAGAGGATACCCAGCAGGCCGGTCAGCAGGATCATCAACAGCGACAGGCCATCGAGGGCCAGGTGCACGTTGATGCCGAAGCGTTCGATCCAGACGTGCTTGAATTCAAGCGCGAAGGTTGGATCGACACCCGGTGCCGGAGCAAATGAATAGTCGCCATGGGCCCACAGCCAGAGGCCGAGTGCGAGTTCCAGGGACATGGTCAGCAACGCAATCCAGCGGGGCAGGGTAGCGCCGAAGCGCTCGCCCATCCAGCAGAGCAGGCCGCCGATAAAAGGGATCAGGATTAGCCAGGGCAGAATCATGACGGGCTCGTTTCCTTTCGCAAGTTCGCAAAGTTCATATCAGACCGCTACCACTACGATGGCGCCGATCACCAGCACGGCACCGGCCGCCATGGAAGCTGCATACCAACGCAATTGGCCGGTCTCGGTGCGGCTCAGGGCGGTGTGACCGGCCTTGGCGGCACGCGGGATCAAACCAATGGTCTGGTCGAGCGGGTCTTTGCGCAGTACATGGCTGATCGCAAGGTAAGGCTTGACGAACAGTTTGTCGTAGATCCAGTCGAAGCCCCAGGCAGCGAACCACCAGGCCGAAAGGAAGCGGCCAACGCCACTGTTGGCCACGGCAGTGACGAAGCGACGCTTGCCGAGGAACAACATGGCCGCCAGCAGGATACCGGCGATGGCGATGGCGCCCGAGGCGATTTCCAGGCTGTGCTTGGCGTCGCCGCCGGCATGCCCGACGCTTTGTGGCAGTACGCCAGCCAGTGGCGGGGTGATCATGGCGCCGACGAAGGTCGACAGGATGATCAGCACCGACAGTGGCAGCCAGTGGGAAATGCCGTGACCTGCGTGGGCTTCGGTCTTGGCTTCACCGTGGAACGTGATGAAGATCAGGCGGAAGGTGTACAGCGAGGTCATGAATGCGCCAACCAGACCGGCGTACAGCAGGCCTTGGTTACCGCTGGCAAAGGCTTCCCAGAGGATTTCGTCTTTGGAGTAGAAACCTGCGGTCACCAGTGGCAGGGCTGCAAGCGCCGCGCCGCCGACGATGAAGCTGGCGTAGGCCAATGGCAGTTTCTTCCACAGGCCGCCCATCTTGAAGATGTTCTGCTCGTGGTGGCAGGCAACGATCACCGCACCGGACGCAAGGAACAGCAGGGCCTTGAAGAAGGCGTGGGTCATCAGGTGGAAGATCGCGCCGTCCCAAGCGCCGACGCCCAGGGCCAGGAACATGTAGCCGATCTGGCTCATGGTCGAGTAAGCGAGGATCCGCTTGATGTCGGTCTGCACCAGCGCGGCGAAGCCGGCCAGCACCAGGGTCACGCCACCCACCAGGCCCACCAGGTGCAGGATTTCCGGCGCCAGGGTGAACAGGCCGTGGGTACGGGCGATCAGGTAGACACCGGCGGTCACCATGGTGGCGGCGTGGATCAGTGCCGAAACCGGGGTAGGACCGGCCATGGCGTCTGCCAGCCAGGTTTGCAGTGGCAGTTGTGCCGACTTACCGACAGCGCCGCCCAGCAGCATCAGGGTTGCCAGGGTGATCCAGAAGTCGCCGACCTGGAATTTCTGCGGTGCCAGCACCAGCAGTTCCTGGATATTCAGCGTGCCCACCTGTTGGAACAGGATGAACAGGCCGATGGCCATGAACACGTCGCCGATCCGGGTCACGACAAACGCCTTGAGTGCCGCGTTACCGTTGTTGCGGTTGCTGTAGTAGAAACCGATCAACAGGTACGAGCACAGGCCCACGCCTTCCCAGCCGAAGTACAGGAACAACAGGTTATCGCCCAGCACCAGGAACAGCATGCTGGCGATAAACAGGTTGGTGTAGGCGAAGAAGCGCGAGTAACCGGCCTCACCGCGCATGTACCAGGACGCGAACAGGTGGATCAGGAAGCCCACGCCCACCACCACGCCGAGCATGGTGATCGACAGGCCGTCGACGTAGAGGGCGAAGTCAGGCTTGAAGCCTTCGACCGCCATCCACTGCCACAGCACCAGGGTGTAGTGACCCGCTTCTGGTGGCGCAACGTTGAATTGCCAGATGACGTAGGCGGCGACAATCGCCGACAGGCCAATGGAACCCACGCCGACCAGGGCCGAGAGGTTTTCCGACCAGCGTCCACGGGAGAACGACAGCAGCAGGAAACCGATCAGGGGAAATACGAAAGTCAGAAAGATCATGTTCATCCGCGCATCTCACTGGCAGCGTCGATATCAAGCGTGTGGAAGCGACGATACAGTTGCAGCAGGATCGCCAGGCCAATACTGGCCTCGGCGGCTGCCAGGCTGATCACCAGGATGAACATCACTTGCCCATCCGGCTGGCCCCAACGCGCACCCGCCACGATGAAGGCCAGTGCAGCAGCGTTCATCATGATTTCCAGGCTCATCAACACGAACAGAATGTTACGGCGAACCATCAGGCCGACCAGGCCAAGGCAGAACAGGATGCCGGCGACCGCCAGACCATGCTCCAAAGGGATAGCAGGCATCGTCATTGCTCCTTGGCTTCGTTGCGGCCCAAGTGGAAGGCAGTGATGGCTGCAGCGAGCAGCAGCATCGAAGCCAGTTCGACCACCAGCAGGTACGGGCCGAACAGGCTGATGCCCACGGCCTTGGCGTCTACGGTGGTGTGGCCGATGGCCTGGCCGCTCTGGTGAGCGAACAGTACATACAGCAGTTCAGCCAGCAGCAGCGCTGCCAGGATCACCGGGCCAAGCCAGATGCCGGGCTTGAGCCAGACGCGCTCCTGGGCGACCGAAGCCGGCCCCAGGTTGAGCATCATCACCACAAACACGAACAGCACCATGATGGCGCCAGCGTAGGCGATCACTTCCAGGACACCGGCAAACGGTGCGCCGAGGCTGAAAAAGGTCATGGCCACGGCGATCAGCGAAATGATCAGGTAGAGCAGGGCGTGCACGGGGTTGGTGTTGGTGATCACGCGAAGCGTGGACACCACTGCAATACCCGATGCGAAATAGAAAGCGAATTCCATCTTTCTTCCTTAAGGCAGCAAGCTCTTCACGTTGATCGGCTCGGCTTCGTTTTGTGCGGCGCCTTTGGGCTTACCGGCAACGGCCATACCTGCAACACGATAGAAGTTGTAATCAGGGTTTTTACCGGGACCAGAGATCAACAGATCTTCTTTCTCGTACACCAGGTCCTGACGTTTGAACTCGGCCATTTCGAAATCCGGTGTCAGCTGGATTGCGGTGGTCGGGCAAGCTTCCTCGCAGAGGCCGCAGAAAATGCAGCGCGAGAAGTTGATGCGGAAGAAGTCCGGGTACCAGCGACCGTCTTCGGTTTCAGCTTTCTGCAGGGAGATACAGCCAACCGGGCACGCCACGGCGCACAGGTTGCAGGCTACGCAACGCTCTTCGCCATCGGGGTCGCGGGTCAGTACGATACGGCCGCGATAACGCGGCGGCAGGTACACCGCTTCTTCCGGGTATTGCAGGGTGTCGCGTTTGCGAAAGCCATGGCCGAAAACCATCACCAGGCTTCGCAACTGGGTACCGGTACCCTTAACGATGTCGCCAATATATTTGAACATGGGTCAAATCCTCACTGAACCGCGCCCGCTGGCGTGTTCAACAACACAACGGCAGCAGTCACCAGCAAATTGATCAGGGTCAGCGGCAGGCAGAAGCGCCAGCTGAAATCCATCACCTGGTCGTATCGTGGACGCGGAATGGAAGCGCGCAGCAGGATAAACAACATGATGAAGAACGCGGTCTTGAGGAAGAACCAGAAGAACGCCAACTGCGGCAGGATGCCGAACGGACCGTGCCAGCCGCCGAAGAACAGCGTGACCAGCAGGGCCGAGATCAAGATGATGCCGATGTACTCACCGACGAAGAACATGCCCCATTTCATGCCGGCATATTCAATGTGGTAACCGTCGGCCAGTTCCTGTTCCGCTTCGGGCTGGTCGAAAGGGTGACGGTGAGTCACGGCCACGCCAGCGATGAAGAAGGTACAGAAGCCGAAGAACTGCGGAATGATGAACCACAGGTTCTGTGCCTGGTACTCGACGATGTCGCGCATGTTGAACGAGCCCACCTGCACCACGATGCCCATCAGCGCCAGGCCCATGAACACTTCGTAGGACACAGTCTGGGCCGAGGCCCGCAAGCTGCCCAGCAGGGCGAACTTGTTGTTACTGGCCCAGCCGGCGAACAGCACCGCGTAGACCGACAGACCGGCCATGGCGAAGAAGAACAGCAAGCCGATGTTCAGGTCCGCCACGCCCCAGGTCGGGGTGATCGGGATGATCGCGAAGGCGATCAGCAAGGCGCTCATGGCCACGACCGGTGCCAGGGTGAAGATCACCTTGTCGGCAAACGGCGGGGTCCAGTCTTCCTTGAAGAACATTTTCAGCATGTCGGCAGCGATCTGGAACATACCAAATGGGCCAACGCGGTTCGGACCGTAACGGTCCTGCCACCAGCCCAGCAGGCGACGTTCGACGAAGCTGAGCAGGGCGCCCGCGACGACCACGGCCAACAGGATCACGATGGCCTTGACGACCGAGATGATCACGTCGATCACTTCAGGGGTGAACCAGGTCATTGCGCTGCCTCCTGCAGACCGTCAACGGTTTGGCCAAAGATCGCAGGAGGAATCCCGGCGAGGCCTTTTGGCAGTGCAACCAGGCCAGCACCCAGCTCGTCGTTGATGCGCAGCGGCAGACGCAGGGTCTGGCCGGCTACGTTCACGCTGAGTAGGGCACCATCGTTGACGCCCAGGCGATCGGCTTCGGACTTGGCCACGGACACGTAGGCTTGTGGAATGCGCTCTTGCACCGGTGCGGCTTTGGAAGAGGTCTCTTCGCTGCCGAACAGGTGGAAGAACGGCACAACCTGCCAGGTGCCCTGGGCCGGGTTGAACGGACGCGGTACTGCAGCGAACCAGTTCAGCGAATCGCCGGTGCTTTCGATCAGGCGGGTGCCCGGGTCGCCAGCGCGGATATGACCACCGACTTCGTCCTGGAACTTGTTCCAGGCCTGCGGCGAGTTCCAGCCCGGCGACCAGGCAAATGGCACCTGCTGACGGGGCTCGACCGAACCCGAGTAGCCTTCCATGGAGAAGGCGAACGCGGTGTCGTTGTCTTGCGGGGTACGCGGTTCGTGCACGCTGATATCAGCGCGCATGGCGGTACGCCCGGAGTAACGCAGCGGTTCACGGGCCAGCTTCATGCCCTTGATGCGGAACGCGGCGGACGGTGCGGCATCGACGATACGCGCCAACTGCGGTGCGCTCGCGGCGACGGCTGCGGTGACGTGGTCGAGCTGGGTCCAGTCGATCGGCTGGTTCAGCAGGGTTGCGCGCAGGGCATGCAGCCAGCGCCAGCCTTCGTGAACCAGGATGCTGGCGTCCATGTACTTTGGATCGAACACCTGGAAGAAGCGCTGGGCGCGGCCTTCCTGGCTGACCAGGGTCCCGTCGCCTTCGGCGAAGGTGGCGGCTGGCAGCACCAGGTGGGCGCGGTCGCTGGTGGCGGTCTTCTGGTGATCGGCAACGATCAGCACTTTGGCAGCATTCAGCGCTGCATCGACCTTGGTCGCATCGGTGCGGGTGTACAGGTCGTTTTCCAGTACCACGATGGCGTCCGCAGTGCCGTCGATCACGGCTTGCAGGGCACTGTCCAGGGACTCGCCACCGAGCATGGCCAGGCCAAGGCTGTTGGCTTCCGGCACGACCAGGCTGATGGAGCCGTTCTTCTCGCGCAGCTTCAAGGCTTTGGCGATGTTGGCGGCGGCCTCGATCAGCGCCTTGGAACCCAGCGAGGTACCGGCAATGATCAGTGGACGCTTGGCCGCCAGCAGGGCATCGGCGATGCGCTGGGCCAGGGCTGCAGCTTCTGCGTCCAGGCCTTCGACGGCAGGGGCGCTGGCGTCGAGGGCGTGGGCCACGGCGAAACCGATGCGAGCCAGGTCGTCGGGTGCTGCGTGCACGCATTCTTCGGCGATATCGTCGAGCTTGGTTTCAGCCAGGCTGGCGATAAACAGCGGGTTCAGCGCGTGCTGGCCGATGTTTTTCACCGCGGCGTCGAGCCACGGCTGGACGCGCATGGCGTCGGCCATTTCTTCGGCCTTGCCTTTGACCGACTGGCGCAGCGACAGGGCGATACGTGCGGCGGTCTGGGTCAGGTCTTCACCGAGCACGAAAATCGCGTCGTGGTCTTCGATGTCGCGCATGTTCGGTACTGGCAGCGGGCTGTCATTGAGCACTTGCAGGACCAGGCGAATGCGCTCCAGCTCACCGGCTTCAATACCGCTGTAGAAGTGCTCGGCGCCTACCAGCTCGCGCAACGCGTAGTTGCTTTCGAGGCTGGCGCGTGGCGAACCGATACCCACGATGTTGCGCCCGCGCAGCAGGTCAGCGGCTTTATCCAGCGCCGCGTCCAGGCTCAGCTTGGCGCCATCGGCCAGCAATGGCTGGCGAGGGCGGTCTTCGCGGTTGACGTAGCCATAGCCGAAACGGCCACGGTCGCACAGGAAGTACTGGTTGACCGAACCGTTGAAGCGGTTTTCGATGCGACGCAGTTCGCCGTAGCGCTCGCCCGGGGAGATGTTGCAACCGCTGGAGCAGCCATGGCAGATGCTCGGCGAGAACTGCATGTCCCACTTGCGGTTGTAGCGCTCGGAGTGGGTCTTGTCGGTAAACACACCGGTCGGGCAGACCTCGGTGAGGTTGCCGGAGAACTCGCTTTCGAGCACGCCGTCTTCAACGCGACCGAAGTACACGTTGTCGTGGGCGCCGAATACGCCCAGGTCGGTGCCGCCGGCGTAGTCTTTATAGAAGCGCACGCAGCGATAGCAGGCGATGCAGCGGTTCATTTCGTGGGAAATGAACGGGCCGAGGTCCTGGTTCTGGTGGGTACGCTTGGTGAAGCGATAACGGCGCTCGTTGTGGCCGGTCATCACCGTCATATCTTGCAGGTGGCAGTGACCGCCTTCCTCACAGACCGGGCAGTCGTGGGGGTGGTTGGTCATCAGCCATTCGACAACGCTGGCGCGGAACGCCTTGGATTCATCATCGTCGATGGAAATCCAGGTGTTGTCGGTGGCCGGCGTCATGCAGGACATAACGATACGACCACGGGTGTCGTTTTCGTCGGTGTACTGCTTGACCGCACACTGGCGACAGGCACCGACGCTACCAAGCGCGGGGTGCCAGCAGAAATAAGGGATGTCGAGGCCTAGTGACAGACACGCCTGTAACAGGTTGTCCGCCCCATCGACTTCGAGCGCTTTGCCGTCTACGTGGATAGTGGCCATGGTTCAAAGTTCTTCGTTGGCCCGTTGTCAGCGGGCGTGGCTAATGGAATCTTGTTATTCATGTGCATCAACACAGCCTTCAAGGCGTCAGCACATGACAAGGCGAAGGGCACGGACCCTTCGCCTATTGAAGCGTTACGCGCCGACTACGATCGGCTTTGCCAGAGGCGGGACGGCGGCGCTTTTGGGCGCGATGCCGGCTTCGAACTCCGAGCGGAAGTACTTGATTGCGCTGCCCAGTGGCTCCACGGCGCCCGGTGCGTGAGCACAGAAGGTCTTGCCCGGGCCGAGGAAACCCACGAGGCCCAGCAGGGTCTCGATATCCCCCGGCTGGCCTTCGCCTTTCTCGATCGCCATCAGGAGCTTGACGCTCCATGGCAAGCCATCGCGGCACGGGGTGCAGAAGCCACAGGATTCGCGAGCGAAGAACTGCTCCATGTTGCGCAGCAGCGAGACCATGTTCACGGTGTTGTCCACCGCCATCGCCAGGCCGGTACCCATCCGGGTGCCCACCTTGCCGATGCCGCCGGCATACATCTGTGCGTCGAGGTGCTCGGGCAACAGGAAACCGGTGCCGGCGCCGCCTGGCTGCCAGGCCTTGAGGGTGTAGCCGTCGCGCATGCCGCCGGCGTAGTCCTCGAACAGCTCACGGGCGGTCACGCCGAATGGCAGTTCCCACAGGCCAGGGTTCTTGACCTTGCCGGAGAAGCCCATGAGCTTGGTGCCCATGTCTTCGCTGCCTTCGCGGGCCAGGGATTTGTACCAGTCCACGCCGTCGGCGATGATCGCCGGCACGTTGCACAGGGTCTCGACGTTGTTCACGCACGTAGGCTTGCCCCATACGCCAACGGCGGCAGGGAAGGGCGGCTTGGAGCGTGGGTTGGCGCGGCGGCCTTCGAGGGAGTTGATCAGGGCGGTTTCTTCACCGCAGATATAACGCCCGGCGCCGGTATGCACGAACAGTTCGAAGTCAAAACCCGAACCGAGGATGTTCTTGCCCAACAGGCCTGCGGCCTTGGCTTCGGCCACGGCACGGTTCAGGTGCTTGGCGGCGGTGGTGTATTCGCCACGCAGGAAGATGTAGCCCCGGTAGGTTTTCAGCGCACGGGCACTGATCAGCATGCCTTCGATCAGCAGATGGGGCAGTTGCTCCATCAGCATGCGGTCTTTCCAGGTGTTGGGCTCCATCTCATCCGCGTTGCACAGCAGGTAACGGATGTTGATGGATTCGTCTTTAGGCATCAGGCCCCACTTCACACCCGTGGGGAAGCCTGCACCACCGCGACCTTTAAGGCCTGCGTCCTTCACGGTCTGGACGATATCGTCCTGGGCCATGTCGGCAAAGGCTTTGCGCGCTGCGGCGTAACCGTTCTTGGCCTGGTACTCGTCAAGCCATACCGCCTCGCCGTCGTCACGCAGGCGCCAGGTCAGCGGGTGAGTCTCGGCCGAACGCTTGATCAGGTTGGCGGGACCAAAGGAAGTCAGGGTCATGGGTAGCCCTCGAGCAATTGGGTGACGCCAGCAGCCTGGACGTCGCCGAATGTGTCGTCGTCGATCATCAACGCCGGCGCCTTGTCACAGTTGCCCAGGCAGCACACCGGCAGCAGCGTGAAGCGACCGTCTGCAGTGGTTTGGCCCAGGCCGATGCCCAGCTTGCTCTGGATCGCGTCGACCACCGACTCGTGGCCACCGATGTAGCAGACCATGCTGTCGCACACGCGAATGATGTGGCGGCCGACCGGCTGGCGGAAGATCTGGCTGTAGAACGTCGCCACGCCTTCCACATCGCTGGCCGGGATGCCGAGGATCTCGCCGATGGCGTAGAGGGCACCGTCGGGCACCCAGCCACGTTCCTTCTGGACGATCTTCAAGGCTTCGATCGACGCCGCGCGCGGGTCTTCGTAGTGATGCAGCTCGTGCTCGATGGCCGAGCGCTCGGTTTCACTCAAGGTGAAACGGTCTGTCTGGATAAGCGTGCTGTTCATGCTTAGCGGTCCACGTCGGCCATAACGAAATCGATACTACCCAGGTACGCAATCAAGTCCGCGACCATCTCGCCTTTGATCACCGAAGGGATCTGCTGCAAGTGGGCAAAGCTTGGGGTACGAATCCGGGTGCGGTAGCTCATGGTGCCGCCATCGCTCGTCAGGTAATAACTGTTGATACCCTTGGTCGCTTCAATCATCTGGAAGGACTCGTTGGCCGGCATGACCGGGCCCCACGAGACTTGCAGGAAGTGCGTGATCAGGGTTTCGATGTGCTGCAGGGTGCGCTCTTTAGGCGGCGGCGTGGTCAGCGGGTGATCCGCCTTGTACGGGCCGGCCGGCATGTTGCGCATGCACTGCTCGATGATTTTCAGGCTCTGGCGCATTTCTTCGACGCGCACGATGCAACGGTCGTAGGCATCGCCGTTGGCCGCCAGCGGGACTTCGAACTCGAAGTTCTCGTAGCCGGAGTACGGGCGCGCCTTGCGCAGGTCGAAATCGCAACCGGTGGAACGCAGGCCAGCACCGGTGACGCCCCATTCCAGGGCCTCCTTGGTGTTGTACTGGGCGACGCCGATGGTCCGGCCCTTGAGGATGCTGTTATCCAGCGCAGCCTTTTGGTACTCGTCCAGACGCTTGGGCATCCAGTCGATGAATTCCTTGACCAGGCGCTCCCAGCCGTTCGGCAGGTCGTGGGCCACACCGCCGATGCGGTACCAGGCCGGGTGCAGGCGGAAGCCGGTGATGGCTTCGATGACCTTGTACGCACGCTGACGGTCGGTGAAGGTGAAGAACACCGGGGTCATGGCGCCGACGTCCTGGATATAGGTACCCAGGAACAGCAGGTGGCTGGTGATCCGGAAGAACTCGGCCATCATGATGCGGATGGTGTCGACGCGGTCCGGAACCTTGATCCCGGCCAGCTTCTCGACCGAGAGCACGTACGGCAGGTTGTTCATCACGCCGCCGAGGTAGTCGATACGGTCGGTGTACGGGATGAAGCTGTGCCAGGACTGGCGTTCGGCCATTTTCTCGGCACCACGGTGGTGGTAGCCGATGTCCGGTACGCAGTCGACGATTTCTTCGCCGTCCAGTTGCAGGATGATGCGGAAGGCACCGTGGGCCGAAGGGTGGTTCGGGCCCAGGTTGAGGAACATGTAGTCCTCGTTGGTGCCGGAGCGTTTCATGCCCCAGTCTTCCGGACGGAAGCGCGCCGCTTCTTCTTCAAGCTGTTGCTTGGCCAGGTTGAGGCTGAACGGATCGAATTCGGTGGCGCGGGCAGGGAAGTCCTTGCGCAGCGGGTGACCTTCCCAGGTTGGCGGCATCATGATGCGCGTCAAGTGCGGGTGGCCCGGGAAGTCGATGCCGAACATGTCCCAGACTTCGCGTTCGTACCAGCTGGCGTTCGGCCAGATACCGGTCACGGTCGGGATGCTCAGGTCGCTTTCCGACAGGGCGACCTTGATCATCACGTCGCTGTTACGTTCCAGCGACATCAGGTGATAGAACACGGTGAAATCAGCGCCGCTCGGCAGCCCCTGGCGCTTGGTGCGCAGACGCTCGTCCACGCCATGCAGGTCATAGAGCATGACGTACGGCTTGGGCAGGTTGCGCAGGAAGGTCAGGACTTCGACGAACTTGGCACGCGCCACCCACAGCACCGGCATACCGGTGCGTGTGGCCTGGGCAGTGAAGGCGTCAGGGCCAAAACGGTTATTGAGTTCGACGACCACATCCTGGTCGTCTGCCTTATAAGGCGGGATGTACAGAGCACTGCCTGTAGTCATGGTTTTTTATCGCTTTCGGTCAACGTAAAGAATGAAGCCAGGTTTTCGTTCTATAAAAGAAGCGGTTCTGGATCAGACTTCGTCGGGGCTGCGCAGGTTGGTGACTGCGATTCGCTGTTCGCGGCGCTGTTCCTTTTGTGACGGCATCTCGGCGCGGTACACGCCTTGATCGCCGACAACCCAGGATAGTGGGCGACGCTCCTTGCCAATCGACTCCTGCAGCAGCATCAAGCCTTGCAGGAAAGCTTCAGGGCGGGGCGGGCAGCCAGGCACGTAGACGTCCACGGGCAGGAACTTGTCGACCCCCTGAACCACGGAGTAGATGTCGTACATGCCACCGGAGTTGGCGCACGAACCCATGGAGATAACCCACTTCGGCTCGAGCATTTGCTCGTAGAGACGCTGGATGATCGGCGCCATCTTGATAAAGCAGGTACCGGCGATAACCATGAAATCCGCCTGACGCGGCGATGCCCGGATAACCTCGGCGCCAAAGCGCGCGATGTCGTGGGGCGCCGTGAAGGCGGTGGTCATTTCCACGTAGCAGCACGAAAGGCCGAAGTTGTACGGCCACAGGGAGTTCTTACGCCCCCAGTTGACCGCGCCACTCAGCACGTCTTCCAGCTTGCCCATGTAGATGTTTTTGTGGACTTGGTCTTCTAACGGATCGGAGACGGTTTCCCGCTCGCCGATGGGGTACTGATCGTTAGGAGCATCCGGGTCGATCCTGGTGAGATTGTATTGCATCGCCAAAGCCTCATTGTTTCAGCTTCGCTTGCCGCTTGCGACGAGCTTCCGGAGCCCAGTCAAGGGCGCCCACTCGGAACAGGTAGACAAGACCTGCCAACAGAATTGCTATGAAAACGAGAGCTTCGACGAATCCGGTCCAGCCGCTTTCGCGGACGGACACAGACCAGGCAAAGAGAAAGAGGGCTTCGATATCGAAGATCACGAACAGCATCGCGACCAGATAGAATTTGGCTGAGAGCCGCAAGCGGGCGCCACCTGTAGGTAGCATGCCGGACTCGAACGGTTCGTTTTTGCTGCGGCCCCAGGCTTTTGACCCGAGGAGGCTGGAAACACCGAGCATGAAGGCGCAGAGGCCGACAACACCGAGGAGGAAAATGGCAAAGCCCCAGTTGTGGGCCATGAGTCCTGTCGCTTCGGTCATGCTGGAAATCCTTAACAGAGAGCAAAGGTCTCTGAGCTCGAAAAAGTAACGACGCAGTGACGATATGTCGCAGCGCAATCAATCGCGGTGATTTTATGGCTAAACACCTAGCAAGTAAAATTCCTGTGGCTAAATTATTCGCTGAAATAAGGACATAGTGCACCTTTGTGGGGCTGTAGCCCAGACGCTGCGGGCATTAGCTTGATTTTAATCAATTGTGTTTTGTTTAGGATGTAACGAAGTTTTATTGCTCTAAATGATAATGAATATTGTTTGCGAGAGTTTTAAGCGGGTGTTGAGTGCGTCGCGGGGAAAGTTGTTGTTACTTGCCCGTATGGCGCAAGTTGCCAGCGCGCAACTTTTAACTGATTTTTCCTAAGCCAATACCGCTCTGGATCAAGGTTTTGCTCAAAAAGTCGTTTTGACTCGGTTTCTGTGGGAGTCGGGCTTTTCGGATCGCCGCATCGCCGCGATGGCGGTGGGGCATTAGGCAAATGGGTGGCTGAAACGCCGCTACCGCAGGCAGGCCAGCTCCCACATTGGGTTTCGGGAGGGGGGGCAGTTACCTTTCGCCCAGGCAAAAAAACGCCCCGAACCAGTCGGGGCGTCAGATCGTGCGGCACTGCGGTTAGCTTTCTATCGGGCCCGCAATGGCCGTGTACTCAGGTCACTTAGTGAAACTGTTCTTCTTCGGTCGAGCCGGTCAGCGCGGTCACGGACGAGGTGCCGCCCTGGATCACGGTGGTCATGTCGTCGAAGTAGCCGGTGCCCACTTCCTGCTGGTGCGCCACGAAGGTGTAGCCTTTGGCGGCGTCAGCGAATTCCTGCTCTTGCAGCTTCACGTAGGCAGTCATGTCGTTGCGGGCGTAGTCGTGCGCCAGGTTGAACATGCTGTGCCACATGTTGTGAATGCCGGCCAGGGTGATGAACTGGTGCTTGTAGCCCATGGCGGACAGTTCGCGCTGGAACTTGGCGATGGTCGCGTCGTCCAGGTTCTTCTTCCAGTTGAAAGAAGGCGAGCAGTTGTAGGACAGCAGTTGGTCCGGGTATTCCTTCTTGATCGCCTCGGCGAAGCGACGGGCTTCGTCCAGGTCTGGCTTGGCGGTTTCGCACCAGATCAGGTCGGCGTACGGTGCGTAGGCCAGGCCGCGGGCAATTGCTTGATCCAGGCCAGCGCGTACCTTGTAGAAACCTTCCTGGGTGCGCTCGCCAGTCACGAACGGCTGGTCGTACGGGTCGCAGTCCGAAGTCAGCAGGTCAGCAGCGTTGGCGTCGGTACGGGCCAGGATGATGGTCGGCGTGCCGGCAACGTCAGCTGCCAGACGGGCAGCGGTCAGCTTCTGTACGGCTTCCTGGGTCGGAACCAGTACCTTGCCGCCCATGTGGCCGCATTTTTTCACGGAAGCCAGTTGGTCTTCGAAGTGCACGCCGGCGGCGCCTGCTTCGATCATGCTTTTCATCAGCTCGTAGGCGTTCAGTACGCCACCGAAACCGGCTTCGGCGTCAGCCACGATTGGCGCGAAGTAGTCGATGTAGCCTTCGTCGCCCGGACCTTTACCGGCTTTCCACTGGATCTGGTCGGCGCGGCGGAACGAGTTGTTGATGCGCTTGACCACGGTCGGCACGGAGTCCACCGGGTACAGCGATTGGTCAGGGTACATGGACTCGGCGGAGTTGTTGTCCGCAGCCACTTGCCAGCCGGACAGGTAGATCGCCTGGATACCGGCCTTGACTTGTTGCACAGCCTGGCCGCCGGTCAGGGCGCCCATGCAGTTGACGAAATCTTTCTCGGGGCGGAAGGACGGCTTGGCGCCCTGGGTAACCAGCTTCCACAGCTTCTCGGCGCCCAGTTTTGCAAAGGTGTGCTCAGGTTGAACCGAGCCGCGCAGGCGGACGACGTCAGCAGCGGAGTAAGCGCGAGTCACGCCTTTCCAGCGTGGGTTTTCAGCCCAGTCTTTTTCAAGGGCTGCAATTTGCTGTTCGCGTGTCAGTGCCATGGGGAAAAACCTCGTCGCGTCTTTTGTGGAAAAACTACTGGGTTGAAAATTCCGTTTTGCCAGCCACGCATTCAGTACGTGGTTATGGCTGCTCGCTGACCAGAAGCTTAGGCGGTCAAGTTGGGCTTGGCGGGGAAGGCGACGGGATGAACGATAGGCTCAAGGGAGAAAGTGAGCAGGTAGAGGCGAACCGAGAACAGTCTTCGGGCGTCGTGGGCCTTTGTACGATCCAACAGTGTGTTGCCGGGTTACCTGGTTAGCTTCCGTCCCTCGGGACAACTTCGTTCCAGTCGCAACCTCGTCAAACACGCCTTGTGGGCGGTACAGACACGAATCGGCTCAGGTGGGTAACTTGGAGCGACGATCCGAAGGCCCTTGCCAGGGCCCCTGATTAGCGGGAGCGAGGCCATCATGCCCATGCTTTTTTGGATCGTCAAATGTTTTGTAGTGCTTTTTTTATGGCACTACATCTTTGGTCTAATACGACTAATCAGTCAGTTTTTGGTGCTTCAGTTCAAGGTGTCGACTTTGACCCGCACTGTCAGGTCATCCCGGCCCTGGGTCGAGTAGGTGCGGGTCGCGCCCTGTTTGTCGGCCTGGGTCTGGCGATTGATGCCGGCCAGGGTGATCCACTCACCCAGGCGCCCGCTGACGGTTGTGTCGGTACTTTGCACGTTCACTACATCGGGACGCTCCTGGCTCATGCGGTCACGATTGGTGCTGATGCTCAGGTGCACGGTCTCGCCGGTGACGCTGGCGGTGACATAGAAGCCCTGGGTGACGTTGCGGTACTGGGTCTGGTTTTGCGGGCGGCCATAGGCATCGGGCTGGGTGGTGGTCAGTGGCACGCTCTGGCCGACCTGGATCAGTGCGGGCACGCCTTCGCTGGCCTGGATCTGCTGGATCCCGCCGTCACGGCTTTCGGTGCTGTAGGTGATGACCTGGCGGTTGGCCTGCTGATTGTTTTCGTTGGTGTCGACGGTGATCAGCAAGCGTTTGGAGGGTGTATCCAGTTGTGCGAGCAGGGCGCGCAGGGCCTGGATCCTGTCGGGCTCGGCATTGACGATCAACTGATTGCCGTAGGCGCTGACAGTGCCGTCCTTGCCAATGAAATTCTGCGCCACGGGTAACAGGTCGGCGCTGGTGCGGTTGTTCAAGGGTACGACTTCGGTGGCTGCCATTGTCGAAAAGCTGACGGTCATGAGCAGGCTGGCGACTAGGGTGCGTAGGGACATGTCCGTTATCTCTGCAAGTCATTTGGGCTTGATGGTGCCAGTTTATCGGCCCGGCGGGGCGCAAGTTAAATCGTAGACGGCAAAAGGCCCTGGCATCGGTGGATGGCAGGGCCTTTTTGGGGGGCTGCTAATGACGCCTTCGCGAGCAAGCCCGCTCCCACTGTTGACCGCATTTCAGGGGTCGAGCTCGATCAAGTGTGGGAGCGGGCTTGCTCGCGAAGGGAGCGACTGGGTCTAAAGTCAGCCCTCGCGCTCCATATCAACATGGGGAATCCCGACTTCCAGGAATTCCCCGCTGACGATCTTGAACCCCAACCGCTCATAGAACGGCGCGGCATACACCTGTGCGCTGAGGAACTGCCGGCTCTGGCCGCGTTTCTCGGCCTCGCCAATCACCGCTTCCATCAGTTTGTCGCCGACCTTCAGCCCGCGCCAGTCCTTGAGGACCGATACGCGACCGATCTCGCCGCTGGGCAGCAGGCGCGCCGTGCCAATGGGGAAGTCGCCTTCGAACGCGAGGAAATGCATGGCCCCGGCGTCGTCTGCGTCCCATTCCAGCTCAGGTGGAACCGATTGTTCAGCGATAAATACCGCTTCACGAATGCGCCGAATCTCGGCGATATCCTTTTGCCAGTCCGCGACACTTACGTGAATTTTATTCATCGGCAAACCCCAGGCTTCCTTGCTTGACCAGTTCGCACAGCAGGTCGCGGCCATCTTCATCAATCAGCCACGGGCCCAGGTTGTCGACGTGCAGGGCGTCGGCCGCACAGATCAACTTCAACAGCTCGCGCAGTTTGCCCGGCAGGTAACGGCTCTGGCCGCTGGCGAACAGCAATACATCGTCGTCCACTTCCGACCAGGCCAGGCGCGCGCTTGGGTTGCGGATCAGGACTGCACCGTCTTCCAGGCTGCTGATTACTTCATCCTGCGCCAGCTCTTCGGGGCCGGCGACCAGTTCCGGGTAGCGCGGCTCGGTCATGAATTGGCCGAACCAGGTCAGCAGCATGCGCTCGTCGCTCATGTGCTCGGCCAGCAGGCTTTTCAGGCGGTCGAGGGCGTCGCTCTGGATCTGGTGCGGGTCACTGACGGGCTGGACGTCGGCGTCGGTGTAGCGCTCTTCATCCGTCAGGTACTGGCTGAGGAAGTCGGTGAAGTGGGTCAGCACTTCGGCGGCGCTCGGTGCACGGAAGCCGACCGAGTAGGTCATGCAGTCATCTTCGGCGATGCCGAAGTGCGCCAGGCGCGGCGGCAGGTAGAGCATGTCGCCAGGCTCCAGCACCCATTCGGCGCTCTCTTCGAATTCGGCGAGGATACGCAGGTCGGCGTGTTGCAGCAGCGGGCTCTCCGAGTTGCACATCTGGCCGATCTTCCAGTTGCGCTTGCCATGGGCCTGCAGCAGGAACACATCGTAGTTATCGAAGTGCGGGCCTACGCTGCCACCAGGGGCGGCAAAGCTGATCATCACGTCGTCGATGCGCCAGCTTGGCAGGAAGCGGAACTGCTCCAGCAGCTCGGCCACTTCCGGTACGAACTGGTCGACCGCCTGCACCAGCAGGGTCCACTCGCGCTCGGGCAGGGTGCTGAAGGCATCTTCGGCAAATGGGCCGCGACGCAGCTCCCACGGGCGCTCGCCGTGCTCGATCACCAGGCGCGACTCGACTTCTTCTTCCAGCGCCAGGCCGGCCAGTTCGTCGGCGTCGATCGGGCTTTCGAAATCAGGGATGGCCTGGCGGATCAGCAGTGGTTTTTTCTGCCAGTAGTCGCGCAGGAATTCCCTTGCCGTGATGCCGCCCAGAAGTTGAAGAGGAATATCAGGATTCATGTGTAACCTATTGAAAAAAAGCACTTTTCAGACGGGAATAAAAACGCCCGGCGCTGCCGGGCGTCTTAAGGGGTCAAGCCGCAATCAGATGCGTTTGGCTTGGTCTACAGCGTTGCCGATGTAGTTGGCCGGGGTCAGCAGTTTCAGCTCGGCCTTGGCCGCAGCTGGCATGTCCAGGCCGTCGATGAAAGTTTGCAGTGCTTCAGGGCTGATGCCCTTGCCGCGTGTCAACTCTTTCAGCTTCTCGTACGGGTTTTCGATGTTGTAGCGGCGCATTACGGTCTGGATCGGCTCGGCCAGGACTTCCCAGCAGGCGTCCAGGTCAGCGGCGATTTTCTGCGCGTTGAGCTCCAGCTTGCTGATGCCTTTGAGGCTGGCTTCGTACGCGATCACGCTATGGGCAAAGCCCACGCCGAGGTTGCGCAATACGGTGGAGTCGGTCAGGTCGCGCTGCCAGCGGGAGATCGGCAACTTGCTGGCGAGGTGCTGGAACAAGGCGTTGGCGATGCCCAGGTTGCCTTCGGAGTTTTCGAAGTCGATCGGGTTGACCTTGTGCGGCATGGTCGACGAGCCGATTTCGCCTGCGATGGTGCGCTGCTTGAAGTAGCCCAGGGAGATGTAGCCCCAGATATCGCGATCGAAGTCGATCAGGATGGTGTTGAAGCGCGCAATGGCGTCGAACAGCTCGGCGATGTAGTCGTGGGGTTCGATCTGCGTGGTGTACGGGTTGAAGCCCAGGCCCAGCTCGTCTTCGATGAAGGCGCGGGCGTTGGCTTCCCAGTCGATCTCAGGGTAGGCCGACAGGTGGGCGTTGTAGTTGCCTACGGCGCCGTTGATCTTGCCCAGCAATGGCACGGCAGCCACTTGCGCGATCTGGCGCTCCAGGCGGTACACCACGTTGGCCAGTTCTTTACCCAGGGTGGTCGGCGAGGCCGGCTGGCCGTGGGTGCGCGACAGCATCGGCACGTCGGCGAAGCGGATGGCCAGTTCGCGGATGGCGTTGGCGGTCTGGCGCATCAGTGGCAGCATCACGTCATCACGGCCTTCGCGCAGCATCAGGGCGTGGGACAGGTTGTTGATGTCCTCGCTGGTGCAGGCAAAGTGGATGAACTCGCTGACCTGGGCCAGTTCCGGCAGCTTGGCCGCTTGTTCTTTGAGCAGGTACTCGATGGCTTTGACGTCGTGATTGGTGGTGCGCTCGATCTCTTTCACACGCTCGGCGTGCTCCAGGGAGAAGTTTTCCGCCAGGGTGTTGAGTACCGCGTTGGCTTGCGCAGAAAACGCCGGCACTTCGCTGATGGCGGGGTGAGCGGCCAGGCGCTGGAGCCAGCGCACTTCAACCAGTACACGAGCACGGATCAGGCCGTATTCGCTGAAAATAGGGCGCAGGGCCTGGGTTTTGCCGGCGTAGCGGCCGTCAACAGGGGAAACCGCAGTGAGCGAAGAGAGCTGCATGGGGTGTTCTCGGACAGTCGGGCAACGAAATGGGGCGCGTATCATACATGAAAAAATCCGCCGGTCCGTTGCCAACTGACCGGCGTATTACGCGTAACGGCTTGAAAATAGCCCGTGGCTGCGACTTATTCGTTGCGCATCAACGGGTAAAGCTCTTTGAGCAATTTGCGACGGCTGATGACCAACTGCCAACGATGACCGCCCAACTGCCGCCACAACCGCGCCGAACGGATACCGGCCAGCAGCAGGGCGCGGATTTTCGAGGCGTTGTTGGGCTGTTGCAGGTTGCGCATGTCGCCGTGGACCTGGATCCGCTGGCGCAAGGTGCTCAAGGTGTCCTGGTACAAAGCGCCACAGGCGGCGATCACGTTCTCGTGGGCCGGGCCGAAGTGCTCGACCTGGGACTGGATCTGCGGCAGGCGCTTGCCGATGGTTTCCAGCAGGTCGTCGCGCTTGGCCAGTTGCCGCTCAAGGCCTAGCATCGACAAGGCATAGCGCAGCGGCTCACGTTGCAGGGTGCTGGGGTCGCGCTCGAGGGCGCCGATCAGCGCCCGATAACCTTCACGCAGGCTCAGGTCGTCGCCGCCGTACACATCCAGGGTGTCCTTCGGGTCGACCACCAGCAGGCTGCCGAGCATGCAGGTCAGGCCGGCTTCGGTGACCTGGCCGGTCTTGGCGATCTTGTCCACCAGCACTGCGGCGAGAAACACGCCGCCCAATGCCGTCAATTGCTCCTGGGTCGGGCTCATGCCGGGGTGCTCCAGGGTTCGGCGACTTCAATCACGCCGCCCCCCAGGCAGATCTCACCGTCGTAGAACACCACGGACTGGCCGGGCGTGACCGCACGTTGCGGGTCATCGAAGGTGGCACGGTAGCCATTGGCGGTTTTTTCCAGGGTGCAGGGCTGGTCGCTCTGGCGATAGCGCACCTTGGCGGTCAGGCGGCGCGGAGCGCTCAGGTCGATCGGGTTGACCCAATAGATCTCCGAGGCCAGCAGCGCGCCGGAGAACAGCAGGGGATGCTCGTTGCCCTGGCCGACGATCAGCACGTTATGTTGCAGATCCTTCACCAGCACGTACCACGGCTCTTCACCGGCGTCCTTCAAGCCGCCAATACCCAGGCCCTGGCGCTGGCCGATGGTGTGGTACATCAGGCCGTGGTGACGGCCGATGACTTCGCCTTCGGTGGTCTTGATCTCGCCCGGTTGCGCCGGCAGGTACTGCTTGAGGAAGTCACTGAAGCGGCGTTCGCCGATAAAGCAGATCCCGGTGGAATCCTTCTTCTTGGCGGTGGCCAGGCCGTGTTTCTCGGCAATCTTGCGCACTTCGGGCTTTTCCAGTTCGCCCACCGGGAACAGGGTCTTGGCGATCTGTTCACCGCCGACGGCGTGCAGGAAGTAGCTCTGGTCCTTGTTCGGGTCCAGGCCCTTGAGCAATTCGGTGCGGCCATCAACATCGTGACGGCGCACATAGTGGCCAGTGGCAATCAGGTCGGCGCCGAGGATCATGGCGTAGTCGAGGAACGCCTTGAACTTGATTTCGCGGTTGCACAGGATGTCCGGGTTCGGCGTGCGACCGGCCTTGTATTCGGCCAGGAAGTGCTCGAACACATTGTCCCAGTACTCGGCGGCGAAGTTGGCGGTGTGCAGCTTGATGCCAATCTTGTCGCACACGGCCTGGGCGTCCGCCAGGTCGTCCATGGCGGTGCAGTATTCCGTTCCATCGTCTTCTTCCCAGTTCTTCATGAACAGGCCTTCCACCTCATAACCCTGCTCCATGAGCAGAACGGCGGAAACGGAAGAATCCACGCCGCCGGACATACCGACGATGACGCGCTTCTTTTGTGTGTCAGAAGGGGCTGGATCACGCATAGGATTTCAACGGGTGTCTTTAAAAAGGACGCGATTCTAGCAGGCCCGAGCCCGCAAGGCTAAAGAGAAGGACGGATCAATTCGAGACTGTGGCAGTGGCCGGCCAGATAATCGTCAATACAACGCATGATCAGCTCGCTGCGCCAGTCATCGCGCAAGGCCATCAACTCATCACGGGTCAGCCAGCGGGCGCGCACGATGCAGTCGTCCAGTTGATAGTCCGGGTGGTGTTGCAAGGCCTTGGCGATAAAGCACACGCGCTGGTAGGTCACGCCATTGCTGGGAGCGGTGTACAGATAGATACCGACGATGCCGGTGGCTTCGACGTCCCAGCCGGTTTCCTCGAGGGTTTCGCGCACGGCGGCTTCGGTCAGGGTTTCGTGCGGGTCGAGATGGCCGGCAGGCTGGTTGAGCACGGCGCGGCCGCCCTTGAGCTCTTCGACCATGAGGAATCGGCCATTGTCTTCGACGATGGTGGCGACGGTGATGTGGGGTTGCCAGGTCATAGCGGCCTCGAATTCGGTGGGGTTGGGCCTAATCAGTGTGGGAGCTGGCTTGCCTGCGATGGCGGTGGCTCGGCTACATCTGTACCGACTGGCAGACTGCTATCGCAGGCAAGCCAGCTCCCACATTTGCTCGGGTTTTTTCATTAAAGCGGTGTTGGACACAAAGAGAAACCCCGGCACATGGCCGGGGTTTGTGATGTCGCCCTACAGCATTACTTCAATGCAGCAATCGCCGCATTGAGGGTAGCGCTCGGACGCATAGCCTTGCTGGTCAGCTCAGGATTCGGCGCGTAGTAGCCGCCGATGTCCACTGGCTTGCCCTGCACGGCGTTGAGTTCGGCAACGATGGTTGCCTCGTTCTCGGCCAGGGTTTTTGCCAGTTGAGCGAACTGCGCCTGCAGCGCGGTATCTTCAGTCTGGGCGGCCAGGGCTTGTGCCCAGTACAGCGCCAGGTAGAAGTGGCTGCCGCGGTTGTCGATGTTGCCGACTTTGCGCGATGGCGACTTGTTGTTGTCGAGGAACTGGCCGGTGGCCTGGTCCAGGGTCTTGGACAGTACCAGGGCTTTCGGGTTGTTGTAGTTCACACCCAAATGCTCAAGGGAGGCTGCCAGGGCCAGGAACTCGCCCAGGGAGTCCCAGCGCAGGAAGTTTTCTTCCAGCAGTTGCTGCACGTGTTTTGGAGCCGAACCGCCAGCGCCGGTTTCGAACAGGCCACCACCGTTCATCAGCGGCACGATCGACAGCATCTTGGCGCTGGTGCCCAGTTCCATGATCGGGAACAGGTCAGTCAGGTAGTCGCGCAGTACGTTGCCGGTCACCGAGATGGTGTCCAGGCCCTTGCGGGTGCGTTCCAGGGTGAACTTCATCGCGTCGACCGGCGACATGATGCGGATGTCCAGGCCTTCGGTGTTGTGGTCTTTCAGGTAGGCCTGAACCTTCTCCACCACGACGCCGTCGTGGGCGCGCAGCGGGTCCAGCCAGAAAATCGCTGGCGTGTTGCTGGCGCGGGCGCGGTTGACGGCCAGTTTGACCCAGTCCTGGATCGGCGCGTCTTTGGTCTGGCACATGCGGAAGATATCGCCGGCTTCAACCGACTGTTCCATCAGCAGCTTGCCCTTGCTGTCGGTGACGCGGACTACGCCGTCAGCCTTGATCTGGAAAGTCTTGTCGTGGGAACCGTACTCTTCGGCTTTCTTCGCCATCAGGCCAACGTTTGGCACGCTGCCCATGGTGGTTGGGTCGAAGGCGCCATTAGCCTTGCAGTCTTCGATGACCGCCTGGTAGATGGTGGCGTAGCAGCGATCCGGGATCACGGCCTTGGTGTCGTGCAGCTGGCCGTCGGTGCCCCACATTTTGCCGGAGTCACGGATCATGGCTGGCATCGAGGCGTCGACGATCACGTCGCTCGGCACGTGCAGGTTGGTGATGCCTTTGTCGGAGTTGACCATCGCCAGGGAAGGGCGAGCGGCGTAGACCGCCTGGATGTCGGCTTCGATCTGCGCTTGCTGGTCGGCCGGCAGGGCCTTGATGCGAGCGTACAGGTCGCCGATGCCGTTGTTCAGGTTGAAGCCGATCTGTTCCAGCACGGTAGCGTGCTTGGCCAGGGCGTCTTTATAGAACTCGGCAACGATCTGGCCGAACATGATCGGGTCGGAGACCTTCATCATGGTGGCTTTCAGGTGAACCGACAGCAGCACGCCTTGTTTCTTGGCGTCTTCGATTTCGGCGGCGATGAAGCTGCGCAGGGCGTTCTTGCTCAGCACGGCGCTGTCGAGGATCTCGCCGGCCAGTGCGGTGGTCTTTTCTTTCAGAACGGTGGTGCTGCCATCCTTGCCGACCAGTTCGATCTTGACCGCATCGGCGGCTTCGATCTGTACGGCTTTTTCGCTGCCGTAGAAGTCGCCGTTGCTCATGTGAGCGACGTGGGACTTGGAGTCAGCAGCCCAGGCACCCATTTTGTGCGGGTGCTTGCGCGCATAGTTCTTGACCGACAGTGGGGCGCGGCGGTCGGAGTTGCCTTCGCGCAGGACCGGGTTTACGGCGCTGCCCTTGACCTTGTCGTAACGTGCACGGGTTTCTTTTTCCGCGTCGGTGGTTACGGTTTCCGGGTAGTCCGGCAGGGCGTAGCCCTGGGCCTGCAGTTCCTTGATCGCGGCTTGCAGCTGCGGGGTCGAGGCACTGATGTTAGGCAGCTTGATGATATTGGCTTCGGGGGTCACGGCCAGGGCGCCCAGTTCGGCGAGGTGGTCCGCAACGGCCTTGGTGCCCAGTTGCTCGGGGAAGCTTGCGAGGATGCGCCCTGCGAGGGAGATATCGCGGGTTTCCACTTCAATATCAGCGGAAGCGGTGAAGGCCTCTACGATAGGCAGCAGTGAATAGGTGGCGAGGGCTGGGGCTTCGTCGGTGAAGGTATAGATGATCTTCGAGCGGGTGGGCATATTCGGATTAACTCTCTTCTTTGCTAAAAGCGTGCGCGGAAACTCGAGATGCGCCGGGTAAAGCGCGTTCGTTCAAAGTCATCCATGAGCCGAATGTCGATGTTTCTTCGCGGTGATGTTGGGTTGCATCAGTCGAGCGTCAAGCGGGTGGGCTACGGTGGCAGCCCGGCTTTTTCAGGCGCAGGTGCTCGATATAGAGCGGTCGGCCGTCGTGACTCTTTGGTCAGCGGCGGCATTATACATAGGTCGCTATGCTTACGCCGAGCCTTCATACAAAAGGTGGATCGTCCATTGGTCTAAAGGTCGCATGGACCGGATTGCGCCTAAAGTCGCACGCAGTGCTCAAGTTTGGCGTTTTTCCCTTTTGTTTCAAGGTTGTAGGCGACTAAATCTACCGTTTTCGCAGCAAATGTACCGGGCGCAAGGTTCCAGTCCACATTCAACTGGAGTAGGCTCGGGCACAGCCAGATGTTCAATCCACAAACGGAGTTCAGCATGGGATACAAGAAGATTCAGGTTCCGGCAGTCGGCGACAAAATCACCGTCAACGCAGACCATTCTCTCAATGTTCCTGACAACCCGATCATTCCCTTCATCGAAGGTGACGGTATTGGCGTCGACATCAGCCCGGTGATGATCAAGGTGGTCGATGCAGCTGTTAACAAGGCTTACGGCGGCAAGCGCAAAATCTCCTGGATGGAGGTGTATGCCGGCGAGAAGGCGACTCAAGTTTACGACCAGGACACCTGGCTGCCCCAGGAAACTCTGGACGCGGTCAAGGACTACGTGGTTTCCATCAAGGGCCCGCTGACCACGCCGGTCGGTGGCGGTATCCGCTCGCTGAACGTTGCCCTGCGCCAGCAGCTGGACCTGTATGTCTGCCTGCGTCCGGTGCGTTGGTTCGAAGGTGTGCCAAGCCCGGTCAAGAAGCCCGGCGATGTGGACATGACTATCTTCCGTGAGAACTCCGAAGATATTTACGCCGGTATCGAGTGGAAGGCCGGTTCGCCCGAAGCAACCAAGGTCATCAAGTTCCTCAAAGAGGAAATGGGTGTCACCAAGATCCGTTTCGACCAGGATTGCGGGATTGGCATCAAGCCGGTTTCCAAAGAGGGCACCAAGCGCCTGGCGCGCAAGGCCCTGCAATATGTAGTGGATAACGACCGTGAGTCGCTGACCATCGTGCACAAAGGCAACATCATGAAGTTCACCGAAGGTGCCTTCAAGGAGTGGGCCTACGAAGTGGCGGCCGAAGAGTTCGGCGCGACCCTGCTCGATGGCGGGCCGTGGATGCAGTTCAAGAACCCGCGCACCGGCCGCAATGTGGTGGTCAAGGATGCGATTGCCGACGCCATGCTCCAGCAGATCCTGCTGCGCCCGGCCGAATATGACGTGATCGCCACCCTGAACCTCAATGGTGACTACCTCTCCGATGCCCTGGCGGCAGAAGTGGGCGGTATCGGTATTGCACCGGGTGCCAACCTGTCCGACACCGTGGCGATGTTTGAAGCCACCCACGGTACTGCGCCTAAATACGCGGGCAAGGACCAGGTCAACCCGGGCTCGCTGATTCTGTCGGCGGAAATGATGCTGCGCCATATGGGCTGGACCGAGGCGGCCGATTTGATCATCAAGGGTACCAACGGGGCGATTTCGGCCAAGACCGTGACCTATGACTTCGAGCGCCTGATGGACGGCGCCAAGCTGGTGTCGTCCTCGGGCTTCGGCGATGCGTTGATTTCGCATATGTAAGTCGAAGGCTATGAAAAACGGCCATCCTGATTGCTCGGGATGGCCGTTTTTTTATGCGTGGTATCTGCTCGGTGGCGGATCAGGCCGTTTGTTTGTTTTTCGAATGAGCGGATTTATCTGCCTTGTCGTGCCTGTCTTCGTTGGTTTTTCCAGGCTCGGCTGCGCAGATGGCGACAGCATGCAAGCCCTTGGGTCCCTGGACGATTTCAAAGGACACTAATTGACCCGCTTTAAGGGTCTTGTATCCGTCCATCGTGATCGCCGAGTAATGCGCAAAAAGATCATCCTCTTTGCCGTCTTCGTTAATGAAGCCGTAGCCCTTGGCATTGTTGAACCATTTGACCTTGCCACTGATCTTGACGCCAGACATACCCATATCCCTCTGCACCAGACTCCATCACTGGAGTATCATCCAGTTTATCCGTCCTAACCCGAATAAATAAGGTTGACTGCGCGGACCTTTTTTACCCACTGTGGGTTCTATTGGTTGTAACACCGTTTTGCCGATAGTCAAGGTGACCAGTCGGTCGGAGTTGAATTTCTGACAGGTCGCCCCCATCACTGTAAATGCACAACAGACGAACCTTTCTTTCATGCATGCATTCAGCCAGATTCGACTAACATTCAATCAGGATCGCCCGGATCATCTAGAAGACGATGACGGTTCTGCAGGCATCGCTGTTCAAGAGGCCAAGCCTGCTTTACAGGCGCCGCCGATGTACAAGGTGGTTTTGTTCAATGATGACTACACGCCGATGGATTTCGTCGTCGAAGTACTCGAGGTGTTTTTTAATCTGAACCGCGAGTTGGCGACCAAGGTAATGCTGGCCGTTCACACAGAAGGACGGGCAGTATGTGGAGTGTTTACCCGCGACATCGCCGAGACCAAGGCCATGCAGGTCAACCAGTACGCCAGGGAAAGCCAGCATCCGCTACTCTGTGAAATCGAGAAGGACGGTTAACTCCGACCACTTGGGTATGAGGTGAAGCTATGTTAAACCGCGAGCTCGAAGTCACCCTCAATCTTGCCTTCAAGGAGGCCCGTTCGAAGCGTCATGAATTCATGACCGTCGAACACCTGCTGCTGGCACTTTTGGATAACGAAGCTGCCGCCACCGTTCTGCGTGCGTGCGGCGCCAACCTCGACAAACTCAAGCATGACCTGCAGGAGTTCATCGACTCCACCACGCCACTGATCCCCGTGCATGACGAGGACCGTGAGACCCAGCCAACCCTGGGCTTCCAGCGGGTGTTGCAGCGTGCTGTCTTCCACGTGCAGAGCTCCGGCAAGCGCGAAGTGACGGGCGCCAATGTCTTGGTTGCCATCTTCAGCGAACAGGAAAGCCAGGCCGTGTTCCTGCTCAAGCAGCAGAGCGTGGCGCGCATTGATGTCGTCAACTACATCGCCCATGGCATCTCGAAAGTGCCAGGGCATGGCGATCATTCCGAGGGTGAGCAGGATATGCAGGACGACGAGGGCGGTGAGTCTTCTTCTTCAAGCAACCCGCTGGATGCCTACGCCAGCAATCTCAACGAACTGGCGCGCCAGGGGCGGATTGATCCGCTGGTGGGGCGTGAGATGGAAGTTGAGCGTGTTGCGCAGATCCTCGCGCGTCGTCGCAAGAACAACCCTTTGCTGGTGGGCGAGGCGGGCGTGGGCAAGACCGCGATTGCCGAAGGCCTGGCCAAGCGCATTGTTGATAATCAGGTGCCTGACCTGCTGGCCAACAGCGTTGTCTACTCCCTGGACCTGGGCGCGCTGCTCGCTGGGACCAAGTACCGTGGCGACTTTGAAAAGCGTTTCAAGGCGTTGCTTGGCGAGCTGAAAAAGCGTCCGCAGGCGATCCTGTTCATTGATGAAATCCACACCATCATTGGCGCCGGTGCGGCTTCCGGTGGGGTGATGGATGCGTCCAACCTGCTCAAGCCGCTGCTGTCTTCGGGTGATATCCGTTGCATCGGTTCGACCACGTTTCAGGAGTTTCGCGGGATCTTCGAAAAAGACCGTGCCCTGGCGCGTCGTTTCCAGAAAGTCGACGTGTCCGAGCCTTCGGTCGAAGACACTATTGGCATCCTGCGGGGCCTGAAAGGGCGTTTCGAAGCGCACCACGGCATCGAGTACAGTGATGAGGCGCTGCGTGCAGCCGCCGAGCTGGCCTCGCGCTACATCAATGACCGGCATATGCCCGACAAGGCCATCGACGTGATCGACGAAGCCGGGGCCTACCAGCGCCTGCAGCCGGTAGAGAAGCGCGTGAAGCGCATCGAAGTGCCGCAGGTCGAGGATATCGTGGCGAAAATCGCGCGAATTCCGCCAAAACACGTCACCAGCTCCGACAAAGAGCTGCTGCGTAACCTGGAGCGCGACCTCAAGTTGACAGTGTTTGGCCAGGATGCAGCGATTGACTCGCTGTCGACGGCGATCAAGCTGTCCCGGGCTGGCCTCAAGTCGCCGGACAAGCCGGTGGGTTCGTTCCTGTTTGCCGGGCCTACCGGCGTCGGCAAGACCGAAGCGGCGCGGCAGTTGGCCAAGGCCATGGGCATTGAGCTGGTGCGGTTCGACATGTCCGAATACATGGAGCGGCACACCGTGTCGCGCCTGATCGGTGCGCCTCCGGGCTATGTCGGCTTCGATCAGGGCGGTCTGTTGACCGAGGCGATTACCAAGCAGCCGCACTGCGTACTGCTGCTCGATGAAATCGAAAAGGCCCACCCGGAAGTCTTCAACCTGCTGCTGCAGGTCATGGACCACGGGACCCTGACCGACAACAACGGGCGCAAGGCGGACTTCCGCAACGTGATCGTGATCATGACCACCAACGCCGGTGCCGAGACGGCCGCGCGGGCTTCCATTGGCTTTACTCATCAGGATCACTCTTCCGACGCCATGGAAGTGATCAAGAAGAGCTTCACGCCGGAATTCCGCAACCGCCTGGACACCATTATCCAGTTTGGTCGCCTCAGCCATGAGGTGATCAAGAGCGTGGTGGACAAGTTCCTTACCGAGCTTCAGGCGCAGCTGGAAGACAAGCGCGTGCAGTTGGAGGTGACGGAGGCGGCACGCAGTTGGATCGCTGAGGGCGGCTACGACGCGGCAATGGGCGCCCGCCCAATGGCGCGTCTGATCCAGGACAAGATCAAGCGGCCATTGGCCGAAGAGATCCTGTTCGGCGAGCTCTCCGACCATGGTGGCGTGGTGCATATCGACTTGAAGGATGGCGAGCTGACCTTCGACTTCGAGACCACTGCTGAAATGGCCTGATCGCAACACAACAAAAAGGCGCTTCGGCGCCTTTTTGCTATTTCTCAAGCGCTGCAATCAAAATGTGGGAGCGGGCTTGCCCGCGATAGCGGTGTATCGGTGCCAGATGTATTGCCTGACACACAGCTATCGCGAGTAAGCCCGTTCCCGCATTAATTTTATAGCGCGCACAAAAACGCCCGGCATAACCGGGCGTCTTGTATTGACTTGTTTAGCGAGCGCGGTAAGTGATGCGCCCTTTGCTCAAGTCATAGGGCGTCAGCTCGACGCGCACTTTGTCACCGGTAAGAATACGAATGTAGTTCTTGCGCATCTTGCCGGAGATATGCGCGGTTACGACGTGCCCATTTTCCAACTCCACACGAAACATGGTGTTGGGCAGGGTGTCGACGACAGTGCCTTCCATTTCGAAGCTGTCTTCTTTCGACATGCAGTAAAGCCCTCGGTATCCAGTGAATGGCCCGGTGCAACTGCGCCAGGCAAAAGCGGCGTGCATTGTGCCCGAAAAAGGGTGTTTAAGCCAAGGGGTTCTAGTTAAGCGTGACCCATCTTTGATTAATTAGCAGCTCAATGGGCCGATATTGGGTCTTGTAATTCATCTTTTTGCAGTTTTTTATCCAGTATCCGAGGTACACCGCGTCCAGGTTTTGCCGGGAGGCTTCACTGATTTGCCACAAAATCGCAAAGCGCCCGAGGCTGCGGCGCTCTTCGGCGGGTTCGTAAAAGGTGTAGACCGCCGATAAGCCATTGGGCAGCAGGTCGGTGACCGCGACCGCCAGCAGCCTTCCCTCAAGGCGGAATTCGTAAAAACGCGAGAACGGCAGGTCGCGCACCAGGAACGTGGAAAACTGATCACGACTGGGTGGGAACATGTCACCGTCGGCGTGGCGTTGTTCGATATAGCGCTGGTACAGGTCGAAGTACTCTTCGCTGAAGCCGGGCTTGGCGGGGGTCACGATCAGGTCGGCATTGCGCTTGAGGATGCGTTTTTGATTGCGGTCGGCTAAAAATTGCGCCACGGGGATACGCGCCGGCACACAGGCGTTGCAGTTCTGGCAGTGTGGCCGGTACAGGTGGTCGCCACTGCGCCGAAAGCCCATCTCTGACAGGTCGGCATACACATGCACGTCCATCGGCTGGCTGGGGTCGAGGAACAGCGTAGTGGCCTGTTCTTCGGGCAGGTAGCTGCAAGAGTGGGGTTGAGTGGCATAAAACTTCAAGCGCGCCAACTCGGTCATGATCAACCCTCGGATAAGCTTTGAAATAAGTGTAAGCCAGGTGCGCGCATGTCGCCTAAGAAACCCACGGCCCACTGCTGGCTTGATCAAGATGGTCGCGCAGGTAACCGGCAAAGTCGCTGCGGGGAATGGCGCGGGCGCCGAGGCTGTGCAGGTGATCGGTGGGCATCTGGCAGTCGATCAGCACAAAACCCCAGGCCTGCAATTGCCTGGCGAGCGTGGCAAAGCCATATTTCGAGGCATTGTCTGCGCGACTGAACATCGACTCGCCAAAAAACAACTGGCCCATGGCCAGGCCATACAGGCCGCCGACCAGTTCGCCCTGGTCCCAGACTTCAACGGAATGGGCGTAGCCCCGTTGGTGCAGTTGCAGATAGGCGTTCTGCATGGCTTCGGTGATCCATGTGCCGTCTGCATAGCTGCGTGGCGCAGCACAGGCCTGTATGACAGCGGCGAAGTCCTGGTCGAAGGTGACCTCGTAGCGTTGCTGGCGCAGCAGCTTGGCGAGGCTGCGGGACACGTGCAGTTCGGCGGGGAACAGCACCGTGCGTGGGTCTGGCGACCACCACAGGATGGGCTGGCCTTCGGAGAACCAGGGGAAGCAGCCGTGGCGATAGGCCTGGACCAGGCGGTCGGCGGACAGGTCGCCACCGGCAGCCAGCAGGCCGTTGGGTTCACGCATGGCTTTGGCCAGCGGTGGAAACGTCAAGGTGTTGCGTTGCAACCAGGTGAGCATGGTATTCAGGCTTACAGAAGGGGAGGGCGGTGACAGGCCGGGGCCCGCCGCGTTAAGCAGTGATTATTGTCGAGCCGGCGCCACTCGGCCAGCCCGATCATGTAATCCGTACCCTGATGCATGAGCGGGTGTTTCTGCAACTCTATAGCGGTGATGCGGTCGTAATCGCGTCATGTCGCCATCCGTTGAGCGGGAATGCTGGGTAAAGCTTGTCCAGTCTGATAAAAACAGCTCATAAGCCTTTGTCAGTAAAGACAATGCATGCTCAAATTGAAACCCATGGGCAATGCGCCGGGCGATGCTCCATGAGCGAAGCCGGCAGCGTGGCAACGGGCACACAAACCCGTACAATGGCGGCACTATGTCCTTGTGGGCTGGCGTTAACGTCGGTGCATGATTCAATCTCGGAGTGTTAAAGGACGCTTGACGACGCTCATTCACTTTTCACCTGTCCGGATTGGGCAGTATTTTTATAGTCATTCAACTGTTGGACGCGCTTAAGGCGCAGGAAAAGACCCGTTTTGAAGAAATCCGCCGCAGCACCCAAAACAGCAGTAGTACCGGCCTGGCGCCAGCACCTGCACTATCGGCTCAAGGAAGGCGCGCTGATTGCCATCGGTGCTTTATGCCTGTTCCTGATGATGGCCTTGCTGACCTATGGCAAGGACGATCCTGGCTGGAGCCATAACAGCAAGATCGACGATGTGCAGAACTTCGGCGGGCCTGTGGGTTCCTACAGCGCCGATATCCTGTTCATGATCCTCGGTTATTTCGCCTATATCTTCCCGTTGTTGCTGGCGATCAAGACCTGGCAGATCTTCCGCCAGCGCCATGAGCCGTGGCAGTGGAGCGGCTGGCTGTTCTCCTGGCGCCTGATCGGTCTGGTGTTCCTGGTGCTGTCGGGCGCGGCCCTGGCGCATATTCACTTCCATGCACCGACCGGCCTGCCGGCTGGCGCGGGCGGTGCCTTGGGCGAAAGCCTGGGTGACCTGGCCCGCAGGACCCTGAATATCCAGGGCAGCACGCTGACGTTCATTGCCCTGTTCCTGTTTGGTCTGACGGTATTTACCGACTTGTCGTGGTTCAAGGTCATGGACGTGACCGGCAAGATCACCCTCGATCTGTTCGAGTTGTTCCAGGGTGCCGCCAACCGCTGGTGGGCCGCCCGTGTGGACCGCAAGCGCATGGTCGCGCAATTGCGTGAAGTCGACACCCGGGTCAACGAAGTGGTGGCCCCGAGTACGCCGGATCGCCGTGAGCAGGCCAAGGTCAAGGAGCGCCTGATCGAGCGCGAGCAGGCCCTGACCAAGCACATGTCCGACCGCGAGAAGCAAGTGCCGCCGGTTATCGCCCCGGCGCCGGTCAAGGCGTCCGAGCCAAGCCATCGCGTGCAAAAGGAAAAGCAGGCGCCGCTGTTTATCGACAGCGCCGTCGAGGGCACTTTGCCGCCGATCTCGATCCTCGATCCGGCGGAAAAGAAGCAACTCAACTATTCCCCGGAATCCCTGGCGGCCGTCGGCCATCTGCTGGAAATCAAACTCAAGGAGTTTGGCGTCGAAGTGTCGGTGGATTCGATCCACCCCGGCCCGGTGATTACCCGTTACGAAATCCAGCCGGCCGCAGGGGTCAAGGTCAGCCGTATCGCCAACCTGGCCAAAGACCTGGCGCGCTCCCTGGCGGTTACCAGCGTGCGGGTGGTGGAAGTGATCCCCGGCAAAACCACCGTGGGTATCGAGATTCCCAACGAAGACCGGCAGATCGTGCGCTTCTCCGAAGTGCTGTCGACCCCGGAATACGACAACTTCAAGTCGCCGGTCACCCTGGCCCTGGGGCACGACATCGGCGGCAAGCCGGTGATCACTGACCTGGCGAAAATGCCCCACCTGCTGGTTGCCGGTACCACCGGTTCTGGTAAGTCGGTGGGTGTGAACGCGATGATCCTGTCGATCCTGTTCAAGTCCGGCCCGGAAGACGCCAAGCTGATCATGATCGACCCGAAGATGCTCGAACTGTCGATCTACGAAGGCATCCCGCACCTGCTGTGCCCGGTGGTGACCGACATGAAGGACGCCGCCAACGCCCTGCGCTGGAGCGTGGCCGAGATGGAGCGGCGCTACAAACTGATGGCGAAGATGGGCGTGCGTAACCTGTCCGGCTTCAACGCCAAGGTCAAGGAAGCCCAGGACGCCGGCACGCCGCTGACCGACCCGCTGTACAAGCGCGAAAGCATTCACGATGAAGCGCCGCTGCTGACCAAGTTGCCGACCATCGTGGTGGTGGTCGACGAATTTGCCGACATGATGATGATCGTCGGCAAGAAGGTTGAAGAACTGATCGCGCGTATCGCGCAGAAGGCCCGTGCGGCCGGGATCCACTTGATCCTCGCGACCCAGCGGCCGTCGGTGGATGTGATCACCGGCCTGATCAAGGCCAACATCCCGACCCGCATGGCGTTCCAGGTGTCGAGCAAGATCGACTCACGGACCATCATCGACCAGGGCGGTGCCGAGCAACTGCTGGGCCATGGTGACATGCTCTACATGCCGCCCGGCACCAGCCTGCCCATCCGCGTTCACGGTGCATTTGTGTCCGATGACGAGGTGCACCGCGTGGTCGAGGCGTGGAAACTGCGCGGCGCGCCGGAATACAACGACGATATCCTGGCGGGTGTCGAAGAAGCTGGCAGCGGTTTCGACGGTGGCAGCGGTAGCGGCGACGATGATGCCGAGACCGACGCGCTGTACGACGAAGCGGTGGCATTCGTGCTGGAAAGCCGTCGCGCTTCGATCTCGGCGGTGCAACGTAAACTGAAGATCGGCTACAACCGCGCCGCGCGTATGATCGAGTCCATGGAAATGGCCGGCGTCGTTACGGCCATGAACACCAACGGCTCGCGCGAAGTCATCGCGCCAGGGCCGATGCGCGACTGACCTCGTGCCGCGTGGCAGCACGCGGCGCGCCTTTCACATCATTCTATGAGGACTCCCATGCGTCTTATCCGCATGCTGTTGTTGCCGGCATTGGCCCTGACCGCGTTTTCGGCCCACGCCGATCAGGCATCCGTCGCGAGCCTGACCAACTTGCTGGACAAATCCAAGACCCTGACCGCGCGCTTCTCCCAGCTGACCCTGGACGGTGGCGGTACGCAGTTGCAGGAAACTGCCGGTGAAATGGCCGTGCAGCGTCCTGGCCTGTTCTTCTGGAAAACCGACGCGCCCAACGAGCAGACCATTGTCTCCGATGGCAAGAAAGTCACGCTGTGGGATCCGGACCTGCAGCAGGCGACCATCAAGACCCTCGACCCACGCCTGAGCCAGACCCCGGCCTTGCTGCTGTCGGGTGATGTGTCCCAGATCAGCGAGAGCTTCGAGATTACCTCCAAGCAACAAAGCAACGTGATCGACTTCACCCTCAAGCCCAAGTCCAAGGACACGCTGTTCGACAGCCTGCGCCTGTCGTTCCGCAATGGGGTGATCAACGATATGCAACTGATCGACAGTGTCGGCCAGCGCACCAATATCCTGTTCACCGGGGTCAAGGCCAATGAGTCGGTCCCGGCCAAGACGTTCAAGTTCGACATCCCCAAGGGTGCCGATGTGATCCAGGAGTAAAACGCCGCCCATGGACCTGTTTCGCAGTGACCCGATTGCCCAGCCATTGGCCGCGCGCCTGCGCTCGACCAACCTGGATGAGTATGTCGGGCAGGAGCACTTGCTGGCTCGTGGCAAGCCGCTGCGCGAAGCTCTGGAGCAGGGTGCCCTGCACTCGATGATCTTCTGGGGGCCGCCGGGCGTGGGCAAGACCACCCTGGCGCGGCTGCTGGCGAAGGTCTCCGATGCACACTTTGAAACGGTCTCGGCGGTATTGGCCGGGGTCAAGGAAATCCGCCAGGCGGTGGAAGTCGCCAAGCAACAGGCCGGGCAATACGGCCGGCGCACTATCCTGTTTGTCGACGAAGTGCATCGCTTCAACAAGTCGCAGCAGGATGCGTTCCTGCCTTACGTGGAAGACGGCACGCTGATTTTTATCGGTGCGACCACGGAAAATCCCTCGTTTGAGTTGAACAACGCTTTGCTCTCGCGAGCGCGGGTGTATGTGCTCAAAAGTCTCGATGAAGCGGCGATGCAGAAGCTGTTGCAGCGGGCGCTGAGCGAGGACAAGGGGCTGGGCAAGCGCCACCTGAGTCTGGGTGACGAGGGTTTCAAGATCCTGTTGGCGGCGGCAGACGGTGATGGTCGGCGGTTTCTCAACCTGCTGGAAAACGCCTCCGACCTTGCCGAAGATAATAGTGAGATTGGCGTCGACCTGCTGCAAAGCCTGTTGGGCGATACCCGGCGGCGTTTCGACAAGGGCGGCGAAGCCTTTTACGATCAGATTTCCGCGTTGCACAAATCCGTGCGCGGCTCTAACCCGGACGGCGCGCTGTACTGGTTCGCCCGCATGATCGACGGCGGCTGCGACCCGCTGTACCTGGCCCGGCGCGTGGTGCGCATGGCCAGCGAGGACATCGGCAACGCCGACCCACGGGCCCTGAGCCTGTGCCTGGCGGCCTGGGAGGTCCAGGAGCGCCTGGGCAGCCCGGAAGGTGAGTTGGCGGTGGCGCAAGCCATCACCTACCTGGCCTGCGCGCCGAAAAGCAATGCGGTGTATATGGGCTTCAAATCGGCATTGCGCGCCGCGGCCGAGCACGGCTCGCTGGAAGTCCCCTTGCACCTGCGTAATGCACCGACCAAGCTGATGAAACAATTGGGTTATGGCGATGAGTACCGCTACGCCCACGATGAACCGGATGCCTATGCCGCCGGTGAAGACTACTTTCCCGACGAGCTTGCCCCGCAACCGTTCTACCAGCCGGTGCCCCGTGGCCTGGAGTTGAAGATCGGGGAAAAGCTCAACCACCTGGCGCAACTTGATCGCCTGAGCCCCAAACAACGGAGAAAACTATGATTCCCTTGGTGGTCGCAGTCTCTGTTGGCGGTGTGGCCGGTACCTTATTGCGCTTTGCCACCGGTAATTGGATTAACGCCAATTGGCCGAAACACTTCTATACCGCGACGCTGGCCGTTAATATCGTGGGCTGCCTGTTGATCGGCGTGTTGTACGGCCTGTTTCTGTTACGCCCGGAGGTGCCTGTTGAGGTGCGCGCCGGGTTGATGGTGGGCTTCCTTGGCGGCCTCACCACCTTTTCATCCTTTTCACTGGATACCGTGCGCCTGCTGGAAAGTGGGCAAGTGCCGCTGGCGATAGGCTATGCGGCCATCAGTGTATTCGGCGGGCTGCTCGCCACCTGGGCCGGCCTGTCCTTGACCAAACTTTGATAAACGAGAGACCGACATGCTCGATTCCAAACTGTTACGTAGCAACCTTCAGGACGTAGCGGACCGCCTGGCATCCCGTGGCTTTGCCTTGGATGTTGCGCGCATCGAAGCGCTGGAAGAACAGCGCAAGACCGTCCAGACCCGCACCGAAGCACTGCAGGCTGAACGCAATGCGCGCTCCAAATCCATCGGTCAGGCCAAGCAGCGTGGCGAAGACATCGCGCCGTTGATGGCGGACGTCGAGCGTATGGGCAGCGAGCTGTCTGACGGTAAGGTCGAGTTGGACAAGATTCAGTCCGAGTTGGATTCCATCCTGCTGGGCATTCCCAACCTGCCGCATGAGTCGGTACCGGTCGGCGAAGATGAAGACGGCAACGTCGAAGTGCGCCGCTGGGGTACGCCAAAAGCCTTTGATTTCGAGATCAAGGACCACGTCGCCCTGGGCGAATTGACCGGCGGCCTGGATTTCGAAACCGCCGCCAAGATGTCCGGTGCGCGCTTTGCCTTACTGCGCGGCCCGATCGCGCGCATGCACCGGGCCCTGGCGCAGTTCATGCTCAACCTGCACACCGGCGAACACGGGTACGAAGAGGCTTATACCCCGTACCTGGTTCAGGCGCCGGCGCTGATGGGCACCAGCCAGCTGCCGAAGTTCGAGGAAGACCTGTTCAAGATCAGCCGCGATGGTGAAGCCGATCTGTACCTGATTCCGACTGCCGAAGTGTCGCTGACCAATATCGTGGCCGGCGAGATCCTCGACGCCAAACAGCTGCCGATCAAGTTCGTGGCCCACAGCCCGTGCTTTCGCAGTGAAGCCGGTGCCTCGGGGCGTGACACCCGCGGCATGATCCGCCAGCACCAGTTCGACAAGGTCGAGATGGTACAGGTGGTCGAGCCGTCGACCTCCATGGAAGCCCTGGAAGGCCTGACTGCCAACGCCGAGCGCGTCCTGCAACTGCTGGAGCTGCCGTATCGCGTATTGGCGCTGTGCACTGGCGACATGGGTTTCAGCGCGGTGAAGACCTACGACCTGGAAGTGTGGGTGCCGAGCCAGGATAAATACCGCGAGATTTCTTCGTGCTCCAACTGCGGTGATTTCCAGGCCCGACGCATGCAGGCGCGTTTCCGTAACCCGGAAACCGGCAAGCCGGAGCTGGTCCACACCCTTAACGGTTCGGGCTTGGCGGTAGGTCGCACCCTGGTTGCCGTTCTGGAGAACTACCAGCAGGCCGACGGTTCGATCCGTGTACCTGAAGTGCTCAAACCTTACATGGCGGGCGTTGAGGTCATCGGCTAAATGGAATTTCTGCCACTGTTTCATAACCTGCGCGGCAGCCGTGTGTTGGTCGTCGGTGGTGGGGAGATTGCCTTGCGCAAGTCCCGGCTGCTGGCCGATGCCGGCGCGGTATTGCGGGTGGTTGCTCCCCTGATTGAAGATCAGTTGCGTGAACTGGTGCAGGGCAGTGGCGGTGAACTGATTGTGCGCGGTTATCAGGAGGCGGACCTTGATGGCTGCACCCTGATCATCGCTGCAACCGACGACGAGCCGCTGAACGCGCAAGTGTCCAGCGATGCCCGGCGGCGGTGTGTGCCGGTCAATGTGGTGGACGCGCCAGCCTTGTGCAGCGTGATCTTCCCGGCGATTGTCGACCGCTCGCCCTTGGTGATTGCGGTGTCCAGTGGCGGCGACGCGCCGGTGCTGGCGCGTTTGATCCGCGCCAAGCTGGAAACCTGGATTCCGTCCACCTACGGTCAATTGGCCGGGCTGGCCGCGCGCTTTCGTGCCCAGGTCAAGGGCTTGTATCCCGATGTTCAGCAACGCCGGGCTTTTTGGGAAGAGGTTTTCCAGGGCCCGATTGCCGATCGGCAACTGGCGGGGCAAGGTGATGAAGCCGAGCGGTTGCTGGTGGAAAAAGTCAACGGCAAGCCGCCCCATGCACCAGGTGAGGTGTATCTGGTGGGCGCAGGCCCCGGTGATCCGGACCTCCTGACCTTTCGCGCGCTGCGTTTGATGCAGCAAGCCGATGTGGTGCTGTATGACCGCCTGGTGGCCCCCGCGATTCTTGAGCTGTGCCGACGGGATGCCGAGCGGGTCTATGTCGGCAAGCGCCGCGCCGATCACGCGGTACCGCAAGAGCAGATCAACCAGCAACTGGTGAACCTGGCCAAGCAAGGTAAGCGTGTGCTGCGCCTCAAGGGCGGCGACCCGTTTATTTTTGGGCGCGGCGGCGAAGAGATCGAAGAGCTGGCGGCCCATGGCATCCCGTTCCAGGTGGTGCCGGGCATTACCGCGGCCAGTGGTTGCGCGGCTTACGCTGGCATCCCTTTGACCCATCGCGACTATGCGCAATCGGTACGCTTCATCACTGGCCACCTCAAAGATGGCACCTCGGATTTGCCCTGGAATGACCTGGTGGGGCCGTCGCAGACCCTGGTCTTCTATATGGGGTTGGTGGGCTTGCCGGTCATCTGCGAGCAACTGATTCTCCATGGTCGTTCGGCGGACACCCCGGCTGCGCTGATCCAGCAAGGCACCACGTCCAACCAGCGTGTGTTTACCGGCACCCTGGCCGACTTGCCGCGCTTGGTGGCGGAGCATGAAGTGCATGCGCCGACCCTGGTGATCGTAGGCGAAGTGGTGGTGTTGCGTGAGAAATTGAAGTGGTTTGAAGGCGCCCAGTCCCAGGTATAACCTGTTCGCCCGGCTGCACACAGACCCACTGTGGGAGCCGGGCTTGCCCGCGATTAGGCTGGCGCATCAGCGCCAGATCTCTTTACCGCTCAATCCTTCTCGATCATGTTTGCTATCAAACGTCTGCAACGGCCCCTTCGGCACGATCCCTGTCGGATTGATCGTCCGGTGGCTGGCATAGTAATGCCCCTTGATATGCGCAAAATCCACGGTCTCGGCCACCCCCGGCCATTGATACAGCTCTCGCAACCAATTCGACAGATTCGGATAATCTGCTATCCGTCGTAGGTTGCATTTGAAGTGGCTGTAATACACCGCGTCAAACCGAATCAGCGTGGTAAACAGCCGCACATCGGCCTCTGTCAGGTATTCACCGGCCAGGTAGCGCTGCTGGCCCAGGTGTTGTTCCAACTGATCCAACTCGGCAAACACCTCATCAAATGCGCTTTCATACGCCTGCTGCGAGGTGGCGAAGCCTGCGCGATACACACCATTGTTCACGGCGGGATAGATCCGCTCGTTCAACGCGTCGATGGTCGGGCGCAGCGGTTCGGGGTAGAAGTCCAGGGTGTTGCCGGTCAGCCCGTTGAACGCGCTGTTGAACATGCGGATGATCTCTGCCGACTCATTGCTGACGATGCGATTGAGCTTCTTATCCCATAAAATCGGCACCGTGACACGCCCGGTGTAGTCGGCGGTATCGGCGGTATAGCGCTGGTGCATGAAAGCAAAGTCGTCGAGCTTGTCGCCAGTGGAGCCGTGGGCCTTGTCGAAGGTCCAGCCATTCTCCAGCATCAACCAACTGACCACCGATACGTCAATCAGGCTTTCCAGGCCTTTGAGCTTGCGCAGGATCAGGGTGCGGTGCGCCCACGGGCAGGCGAGGGAAACATAGAGATGGTAGCGGCCAGCCTCGGCCTTGAAGCCGCCATCCCCGCTCGGGCCAGGTTGGCCATCGGCGGTGACCCAGTGCCGGCGTTGCGCCTGTTCCCGTTGGAAGGCGCCATCTGCGCTACTTTCGTACCACTGGTCATGCCAGTGTCCTTCAATCAGCAAACCCATGACTGACTCCTTGGCTAGTAAGCGTTGGAGTGCAGTCTAATCGTCTGGGTTCGAACAAATAGCGCAAAGGGTCGGGGTTAATCATCGACTAGTTCGATGTGTTGCGCGCATCCCAATACTGTTGGGCCAGTTCGAAGGCCTGTTCCCGTGGGTGCCCCAGGCCGCGCAGGGCCAAGGCCATGGTGGCGATCAGCGCTAATTGCGGGTAGCTGTCTTGTACCTCACCACGCCACAGGGCCTTTAGATGTTCGGGGTCGAGACTGGCGGGCTTGACGTGGCGCTGGGCGGAGAGGGCAGGCCACTCCTCGTCCCAGCTTGCGCCGCCGGTGGTGCCGTACAAGTGGCTGGTGGTGTCGGGATTGATCTCGATCTCGCCGCCATCGCCCTTGATCACAATGCTGTTGTCACCCAGCAGGCCACTGGCATCGCGGTGTACCCCCTGGTAGCCGGGATGGAAGATGCTTTGCAGACCGCAGCTTGCGCCCAGCGGGTTGAGGATGCGGGCCAGGGAGTGAATGGGCGAGCGCAGGCCGAGGATATTGCGCAGGTCAATCATGCGTTGCAACTGCGGGGCCCAGTCGCCCAGTGGCATAAATGCCAGGTTGCCTTGTTCCAGAGCGGTCTCGACCTGTTGCCAGTTGCGGCACAGTGGAATCTGCAGCTCACCCAGCAACTGTTCGGTGTACAGCCGGCCGGCCGTATGGGCACCGCCGCCGTGCATGAAAATCCGCACGCCGTTCTGCGCCAGGCACTTGGAGGCCAGCAGGTACCACGGCAGGTGGCGTTTTTTTCCGGCATAGGTGGGCCAATCGAGATCCACCGTCAGTGCTGGAGGGTTGAGCCGCTCGCGCAGGGCCTCGGTGAAGCCGGCGAGCTCCTCCGGGCTTTCTTCCTTGTGGCGCAGCAGCATCAGGAACGCACCGAGCTGGGAGTCCTCGACTTTCTCGTCGAGCAGCATGCCCATGGCTTCCCGGGCTTCTTCGCGCGTCAGGCTGCGGGCGCCGCGCTTGCCTTTGCCGAGGATCCGCACAAACGGCGCAAAGGGGTGTTCGGCGGGAGTTTCGGTGATCAACGGGGCGAAGTCGGTCATAAGCAATTCGTCGGCCTGGGCAGGCCCGCCAGCTTGGCGGCAAGTTTGGCGGGAGTGCCTTTGAACAGTCGGTTGAGGTGCAAGCTGTTGCCCTTTTCCGGGCCCAGCTTCAAGGCGGTGTACTTGATCAGGGGGCGGGTGGCCGGGGACAACTGGAACTCCTGGTAAAAACCCCTGAGCAGCTTGAGGATTTCCCAGTGTTCGTCGGTCAGTTCCAGCGCTTCGGCGCTCGCCAGGGCATTGGCCACCTCGACTGACCAGGCATTCAGGTCAACCAGGTAGCCGTCCTTGTCCAGCTCAAGGGTGTGAGGGCCTACGGTCAGGGTGTTCATAGCCAGGTGTTGACCTTGTCATGGTCGATCGACAGCTGCACAAAACCTGGGTAGTCGACACTCCTGGCCCACTGCGGCAACGCCAGGCCGCGGGCCTGGGCATCTTCGGCAAGCACGAAGATGGCCAGGGCCTTGGCTTGCAGGGCCTGGAAGGGGGCGCTACCGGGTTGCAGGGCATAGATTGCATCGCCGCACAGCAGGATCGAATCTTGCGCGCCACACAGGCGTAGGCAACTGCCGAGGCGGCTGTCGGTAAACGGGGAGTGGGACAACACATGCAAGGTCGACATCAGAGGGTCATCACCTGATCGTAACGGTCAATCATCTGGGAAATCTGTTCGCTGCTCAGTGGCTGCGCGCTATCAGGGGCGGTCAACCCACGCTCCGCCAGGCTGTGGCTGCATGCGAACACGTCGTCAATGCCAAACAGCGAGAGGGCCTGCAGATTGGCCGTCACATCCTTTTGTTGCAAGGCCTTGGCATCTTGGGAGGTTGCCAGTTGAAACACCCCGTCATCGAGAAACAGCAGCCCGATCGGCAAGTCGAATGCGCCGCCGGCCAGCACCACATCCAGTGCTTCCCGCGCACTGGGCCCGGACCATGGCGCCTGGCGGCTGATGACTAACAAGGATCTGGACATTTCATGGCCCTCCAAAGCAGATCAGGCGGTCGGCGTCCTGAATGGCGTCGTGCAACTGCCCCAGGCCTGACAGCGCCCACGGCGCGTCCAGATTCACCGCACTGCGCTGGTAGCGCGCAGCTTCCTCGGCATTCAACACCCCTCGACGCAGCGCCGCCGCAATGCAGACCACGCCGTCAAGCTGATGCTCGCTGACGAAGGCGCGCCATTGTTGGGCGATATCCTGCTCATCCTGGGGCGTGACCACCGAATTGGCAGCGCTGTAGACGCCATCCTGATAGAAAAACAGCCGCACAATCTCATGCCCGCCGGCCAACGCCGCCTGGGCAAACTGCAGGGCGCGGCGCGAGGAGGGCGCATGGGCGGCGGAAAAAAGCGCAATCGCGAACTTCATGGAACACTCTGTAGGCAAACCTTTGCCAATGATAAAGCCGCAGGCAACAAAAAGCCCGCCGAAGCGGGCTTTTTGATGAGGCTGGGATCAGTCGTCGCGGCTCATGATGCCGAAGATCTGCAACAGGCTGACAAACAGGTTGTAGATCGATACATACAGGCTGATGGTCGCCATGATGTAGTTACGCTCGCCGCCATGGATGATGGCGCTGGTCTGGAACAAAATGCAGACCGAGGAAAACAGCACAAAACCGGCGCTGATCGCCAATTGCAGGCCGCTGATCTGGAAGAACATGCTCGCCAGCACGGCCGCCAGCAACACGAAGAAGCCAGCCGTGATGAAACCGCCGAGGAAGCTCATGTCCTTACGGGTGATCAGCACATAGGCCGACAGGCCACCAAACACCAAGGCCGTCATGGCGAATGCCGAGCTGACCACTTCCGCGCCGCCCTGCATACCCAGGTAACGGTTCAGGATCGGGCCCAGCAGGAACCCCATGAAACCGGTCAGGGCAAACGCCGACACCAGGCCCCAGGCCGAGTCGCGCAGCTTGTTGGTGAGGAAAAACAGGCCGTAGAAGCCGATCAATACCACGAAAATATTCGGGTAGCCGACACGCATCTGCTGCGCCACATACGCCATCACGCCGCTAAATGCGAGGGTGAGGGCGAGCAAGCCGTATGTATTGCGCAGGACGCGGCTAACCTCTAGCTGCTCAGCCTGCACGTTGCTATTAACTGCGTAATCCTGTTCGCGCATGGCGACACTCCTTCAGTTTTGAAACGTTCAGTCGCAAAGATCATAACAGACGCTCTGTAACAAGCTATGCAGAGAGTTTGACAGTGTGTTTCATTCGGGTATTATGGCGCCCGCTGAGACAGGATGGGCTATTATAATCCTGTGTTGCGCAAGGGAAATTGGCAGAGTGGTTGAATGCACCGGTCTTGAAAACCGGCGAACGTTAATAGCGTTCCCAGGGTTCGAATCCCTGGTTTCCCGCCAAGATTCATACGAAAGCCCCGCGATTGCGGGGCTTTTGTGTTTCTGGCGTTCGATAATTGGACAGGGTTTTAAACTAACAGTTTCCGCATCGTTTACGACGCTTTCCGCAACTACTGTCAGATGCTCTATCAACGGGTCGGTTTCACGATCTCGCCAACGCGCCTATAAACCGTCTCGGTTATCCGCTTATCCGTGTGCCCAAGCAGGCGACTGGCATCGCCCAGGTCCAATATCTCACTGGCTGCTTTTGGTCGGATGTCGCGGAACTGGAACTGCCGGATGCTCGCGGCAAGTACGCCGTCTCCCGCCTCTTTAGCAATGGCAATTGCCTTGTTCCTGGCATCGTCAAAGCGTAGGCGTAGCATCGGCTTGGTCACCTGCCGACCATCTTCAGTGATTATTAGGTATGGAGTCCGTACTCCACGCGAGCGCCGCTGCTCTATCAGTCGCTCGACCAGTGTGCCTAGGTCATTAAGGTTTCCGGCAGCGGTAAGGCGGATCCGGAGCTTCTTGGCCGTTTTGCCTTGCGACACCTGCAGGAATTCATTTGCCGCATCAGCCTCGCGCATCGAAAGCACATCTGCGGGGCGCTGTCCGGTCAGGTAGGCCAAGTCCATAGCATCGCGAAGCTCCGAGGCTGCGACTGCGTACACGGCGCTCCAGATCTCCTCTGTTGCGTAGAAGTCCCGAGGCGCCTCCTTGTTCTTGCGCACGCCGGCGGCAGGGTTGTTGTCGGTGAGCCCCCACTCCCGCGCAATGTTGTAGATGTGGGACAGCAGTGATATTTCCCGGTTGGCTCGTACCTTGGCGGTCCGGCTATCCCTGTACTGCGCGATGATCTGTGGCGTAACCGCATCAATAGGGGCGTCGCTGAACGCTTTGCGCAGTTGCTTCAGGCTCAGGAGATTATCGCTCTGCGTCTTGGGCGCCTTGCCTGGGATGATCTCGCGCTCGTAACGGTCAAACACCTGGCCCAGTAGGGCTCCTTTCTTCGGTACCGGCTTGCAGTCGAGCTTTGCCCATTCAGCCTTCGCAATTTCCAGGTCACCCCCGAGCGGAATCTCCACCCGCTTCCCGTCTTCATTCCTCCCGTCGTAGTAATACCCAACCCACTCTTTTCCGCTTTTCAGTGTGCGCACACGCCGAATCATCCTCGGCGGCAGGTCCCTGTTTGCCGCCTTCTTTGCTCGCATCGTTTTATCCTACCTTTGACAAGTCTAGCGACCAGGCTTCGGCCGCGACGTTTTCCGCTGATGGTTTCACGCCGGCCAGCTTCATCCTGGCGTAAACGCGGCCCACCACTGGGCGGCGCGAGCGAGTCAGTACATATTTCCAGCCGTTTTTGTTGAGCCAATCGATCTGCCTGGACGGGATCATGTAGCCCGTTATTGCCGCGATCTCTTCCTCGGCAAGCGTTTCGCTTTGCATTTCCATGGTGTGCACCTCTATGCCCGGGGATTGTCATGCGGGCCAGTAGGCCGCGATATCTTGATGATGTGGATGATGAAACCGAAGGTGAGCAGCATCCAGGCGACGGTGCCTGCGAATGCTGCGACCAGGGTTTGGTCGGTACCGGTGGAGAGCAGCTCCGGCACCTGCCAGAAAAACCAGAAGGTGGACCCCGCCACGTACAACACGATGGCCGTAATGAGCAGGGTGAGTTTCGTTGCGTACATGGGGTGTCCTTGCCGCGCTGGGCGGCAGAAGTTGATAGCGAAGTGCCTCGATGGCGAAGGGTGCAAAAAAGAGCTACAAATACTGTGCAACTTGCTCATGTGTCAGGGAGGGCGCGTGTCACACAATCTCGATGTTCCAGTCGTTCATGCCTATCGGGGGCATACGTTGTTTCTCAAGTTCGAATGGAGGCGGCCAAACGATGACGTACCCGCATTTGCGAGAATCATTGAGCCGGCATCCGTTGATGGGTTGGGCGAAGTCGCCGCCGAGCTGACTGGTCCATGGCCTGACTATCCGGCGGCACTGGGTGACGCAATGGCAGCAGCGGAGCGATGGATCGACAGCCAGTTATCGTGAGTTCGTTCACCGGCAGGCATATAGGGGGATTGGGGTTAGTCTTGTTTGGTGCGGAGGAAGCGCCGGCACTGGCATTGCGCATGTTCGCAGTGCAGCTCGCCAACCCAGTCTGGGAATTGATCGCCCTCGTAACGCTCAATGCGAGAGTGCTTAAGGCCGCTCCGCTTCACATCTTTCACAAAACGCTGCAGGTCTTTGGCGTTGTCATCGCGATCCGGGCTATCCCATCGACTCATTACCAGGAGGCCGCAATCTGTCTTTCCGTGGTCCATCCAGTCGAGGCTATTTGGGGAATCGCTCATGGCGTCAACCGCTTGAACTCGACCACCCATACCCACGGGTTGGCGTTCCAGTCGCCGCCGGTGGACTCCCACAGCTCCCTCCAAGCCGCCGGGTACCAGTCTCGGTAATTCGGTGAAACGTCATCGCTTGCCAGCTCCGGCGGACATTGCAGGCCTTCCGCCCGGATATCGGCGCGGCTGATGTCCTGCAACCGCTCGACGCGCACGTCGGCGATCTCCAGCAGGATGCGGCTGGCCCAGCGGGGCATGTGGATGCTGGGGCGCCATGCGCCGTCATACTCCATGGCTTCAGTATCTGGCTTCCATTCCGCCTTCGCTGGGATCTGATTAGGCGTATGGATCATGCCCATTCGTGCGGGCTTAGATATCCAGGCAAATTTTGCCGAAATGCTGGTTGGTTTCCTGATACTTGAACGCTTCGACAATCTCACTCAAAGGGAAATGACGATCAATAATCGGGCGCATGCCATTAGTATTAATGGCTCGGATCATGTCTTGCTGCTGGCTACGGCTACCCACCAACACACCCTGCAGACGCACTTGCTTGACCAGTGCCGGTACAAAATTCATCGCACCGCTTACACCACTCAATATCCCGATGACGGAGATGTGACCAGCAACCCGAATTGCAATCATCGATTGCTCAAGCGTCGCAGGGCCGCCGACTTCGATGATGTGGTCAACACCACGGCCACCCGTTAGAGCGCGTGCAGTTTCGCCCCAGTTAAGGTCTTTGCGGTAATTGATCACATGATCAGCGCCTAGCGCTTTCAGACGTTCAAGTTTTTCGTCGCTTGAAGAGGTAGCAATGACGGTAGCACCTGCCATTTTAGCGAACTGCAGGGCGAAAATTGAGACGCCACCAGTGCCTTGGACGAGCACGGTGTCGCCCGGCTTGAGTGAGTCATCGGCCATTAGGGCGCGCCATGCTGTAAGGCCAGCGGTGGTAAGCGTCGACGCCTCAGCATGGCTGTAGCCAGTAGGCGCGAGGGTAAAAGATGTGGCTTTGGCCGTCACTTGCTCACGAGCGTAGCCGTCAATGCCATCCCCTGGCACGCTTACAAAGCCTTCAACCAGTGGCGCACCGTTGATCCACTCCGGGAAGAAGGTGCTTACGACCGAGTCCCCCACCTTGAACTCAGTGACATCAGGGCCGACAGCAATGACTTCACCTGCACCATCGGCCATGGGGATGCGTTTTTCGCTAGGGCCCCACATACCGCTGACAACCGCGAAGTCATGGTAGTTGAGTGAGTTGGCGCGAAGGCGTACGGTGATTTCGCCACGCGATGCGGCTGGGACTTCGCTGCTGCCAACCACAACGTTTTCATAGCCACCATTGGGTAGGACGAAGATAGTTTTACTGCTCATGGGGATTCCTTATGTTTTCTAATTACGCGAAATAACGAAATGAAAGTTTAAAAATTACAATTCGAGGATCAGCCTAGCCGCAAAGTCGTCAATCGCCTGCTCATTGCGTCGGTAGTAAGTCCACTTTCCGATGCGGGTGGTTAGAACGAAGCCTGCTCGCTGCAAGATAGCTAAATGTGCAGACGCGGTAGAAGGTGAAAGCCCTGCCTTGTGCTGCAAATGCGTTACGCACACTCCTATCGCAGGATCGCCATGATCCTGAGGTGGGAAATTACTAAGTGGGTCTTTGAGCCACTCCATCATTTGCATGCGAGTGTCATTGCCCAGGGCTTTGAGCTGTTCGAGTATCATGGTCGGCAATGCTACGCTTTTTTCCGAAATGTTCAATAAGTAATCTATGACCCTTCATAAGGGTTTGAAATTAAAAAACTCGTCCAGCCGAATCGGCTCTACTTTTTTGTACATGCCCTGAATGACTGCTTGAACTAACCCGCTCTGGTAGGCATCCCCTATCTATGTTTGAACGTCCGCTTCTGGCCGATTCTGTTGAAAAAGTCGGATTTTCAGATCGCCTGAACTCAGGCACGACCACCACCGGAGAACCTACTCACCACATTGAGTGGTTTTTCGGCCCTTCGGTGACCTTTGCTGCTCTGTTATTGGGTTAATTTGAGGTTTTTTGCTTGGTGCAGGCGCACCTATCCCGTGACTGGTGGCCCTTGAGATGAAAATTTGGCTAGCCGTCGCAGGTTCTGCACCGCAGCGGCCAGCGTGAATTCATCCGTCGCGCCACTCATGCCACGTAGCCGCAGGCGATCCAATTTCAGGATGCGCTTGAGGTGGGCAAACAACATTTCGACCTTTTTACGTTCGTGGCAAGAGCGCTGATATACCGGCGTTGCTGCAATGCGCCGAGCCACATCGCGAGCGGCTTCATGGACGCTGCGAGCGATCTTGCGGAACGCGGTGTTCGGGCAGCACTTGGCTTTCATCGGACACGTAGCGCAGTCGGTCTGCCGGGATCGGAAGATAATGGTGTTGGCTTTGGTGACGTGTGAACGCTCATTCTTGAAGGCTCGCCATTCGCTGCGCAATGGGTTGCCGGCCGGGCAGCGGTATTCCTCAGCCTCTTCATTCCAGTGGAAATCGTTGCTCGAAAAACTGTCGTTCTTGCGCTCGGTTTTGTCCCACACCGGCACATGCGGCTCGATGTCTTTTTCCTCCACCATCCAGGCCAGCATCGGCGCTGTACCGTAAGCAGTATCGCCAATGAGGCGCTCCGGCTTGATGTCGAACTGCGCTTCGACCCGTTCGATCATCGTCTTGGTGCTCTCGACTTCTGCGGTTCGATGAGCCGGTGTGGGTTCCACATCCATGATCACGCCGTGCTCTGTATCGATCAGATAATTCGTGGAGTAAGCGTAGAAAGCTGGGCCTCCTGGAGCAGCGGTCCAGCGGGCTTGAGGATCCGTCAGCGACAGGCGCTTCGGCAGCGTTTCGGCCAAAGCCTCTTCATCAAGTGCCTCAAGGTACTCACGCACGGCGCGGGTCCTCAGAACCGGATCGCTCCAGTTGACCGGTTCACCACCCGGTGCGCCGCGCTGCCGACTCGCATCCGCTTTGATAATGCTGGCGTCCACGGCAAAACCTTCGCCCTTGACCAGACCAGCGTCCATGCAGCGACGCAGCACTTCATTGAACAACCAGCGAAACAGATCACTGTCCCGAAAACGGCCGTGTCGATTTTTGGAAAAGGTCGAGTGGTTGGGGACTTCATCTTCAAGGCTCAATCGGCAGAACCAGCGATACGCCAGGTTCAAATGGGCCTCTTCGCACAACCGCCGTTCGGAGCGGATGCCATAGCAGTAGCCGACGATCAGCATGCGGATCATCAGTTCAGGATCAATCGACGGACGCCCAATCGGGCTATAGAAATCGGCGAGGTAATGGCGCAGGTCGCTCAGATCAAGACACCGATCAATGTTGCGTAGAAGGTGAGTGGCTGGGATGTGATCTTCAAGGTTGAACGAGTAAAACAGTCGCTCCTGCCCACTCGATAACTGTCCCATCATGTTGCGTGCTTCCCTGCTGGCCAATGCGGAGATTTTGCCGGAGGCCAGCCAGGGGAGCTACTTTTTCAACAGAATCGGCCGCAAACCGCGCTACTTTCGACCCGTTGCAGCCATTCGGGAGGTGTTCCCTTGGAAGATGCCAGGATAGTCCATAAGTGTTGGCGTAAAACTAGCCGAAACACGATGGGGCGACTGTCGCTAGGGCCGTTAGCTAAGACTGCTTGGCTCACTGGATCAGAGGGGCAGCGCATTTTTGCGGGCTGAGGCCAGCGAGCAGCAGGCTGGAATCACTCAAGCAATTCCTCTATTGGCGGCGTTCATGCAATAACCCCCGCCAACCTAACTATCTGTGAGCTGCTTGCTTGTATAGTTCGCGGGTCAGGAATAGATTCGATCCTTCAAGGATCCCATCAAGCTACAAGTCAAAGGGAAATTGCCGTGATTTACACAAAATCGCTCGGTAACAACCTCACCCATTGATCTCAGCGACGTCTATGTTTGCTGGTGGCTCATAGTCAGCCACTAAGACATTGCGAGGTTGAGTCTCAAGCCAGTGAGGATTATCTAATGCGCGTGATGATTCTGGATGATGATCCCTGGATATCAGATCTCATAAAACAGCTAGTGTTGAGCATACGTCCGGTTGCTCAGGTCGATTGCTTTATCGATCTCGCTAGCGCTTTAGACGCTTGGCAGCCGAGTACCTATCGGTTGGTGATTGCCGACTGGAATCTACCGGATGCCCCCGGCGTCAACCTGTTGCAGAAAATTCGCGAAAAAGATCAAAGCACGCCGCTGATAATGATCACTGGGCGCGCTGATCGAGAAAGTGTGCTGGCGGTAAAATCGCTGAGGATCAGTGCTTTTTTCACCAAGCCGTTCCAGGTTTCGCGTGTCGTAGAATGCCTGGACGCGCTCCTTCCGCTTGATGAGCCCTCCCGTGCGATCAGTCTCAACACTGAAGACCTGATCAGCTATCTCAGTGGTTTGTCTTCGGGTGATTTGGACCTACCTTTACTGGCCTCGGTAAAAGACAAACTTCAGCTCGGCTATGGCGGGGCGTCAATGGATTTACGAGAACTCGCCAATGATTGGCAGTATGACCCGGCTCTATGCGCCCACTTGATCGCCGCCGCCAACGGTGCCGCGTATCTCGGGCTCGGCCAGCCATGCACGAATTTGAACGGTGCTCTGACACGATTAGGAGGGCTTACCAGCGTTAATTTGGCGATTAGCCAGGCACTGCGACAGACCAGTACTCAACCTGACGGCATGCTGATGACTTTCATCCAGGCTCATCTGGATGATGCCGAGCGTCTAGCTGAAAGGGTTGTGCTCCTAGCTCAACAATGTGGTCTGGATCCCGCTCCGCTGGAAAGTGCCGCCCTGTTGCACCGCATGGGCGAACTCTGTGTGCTGTATCAAACTCAGAAATGGGAGAACCAGGGCAATAGCGTGACCGAAGAAATGCTTACCCACGCTACCCGTGATTTTTCAGCACCTTTTGCCAGTCGCTTGAAAGCGCGCTGGGGGCTACCTATGGTTCTGCGCGAGTTGATAGGCGCAATATATGCTTTGCCCCAAATGCAAGTTCGCCGCGAACAAGTGGTGATGCGCCTTGCTGCCGCCATGAACAACGGCGAACCCGGAGCAGAAATTGACAGACTTCAACGATTAGCCGGCCTGAGCTGAGCGTATTAGTGAATTGCAGGTTGGACGTCTAGCAGCCCCAAAACAGGGTTTGAACTTTAATCTTGAAGGCTGAAGGCCTTCTGCGATGGGACAATGCGGGTGAGAAAACATAAGTTTTTTGCATGGAACTGGGCAGTAGCTATCACTCTGGCCGCGGGGTTAGCGGCAAGCATTCTAGGTGGCTGGATCCTTGAACGCATCAACGAACAGCGGGCTCAAGAAGCGGTTGCAGCGGCGACTGAAGACGCCGCAGATTTGGTTTTAATGCGTCTCAATCTTTACCAATACGGTTTGCGAGGCGCTCGTGGAGTGGTGCTGACAGCCGGTGAATATGGCATTAGCCGTCAAGTGTTTCGCCGATACCACGGAACCCGTGATCTCGCTTTCGAGTTCCCCGGCGCCAGTGCCTTTGGTTTTATTAGGCGTGTACCAACGCGCGATGAAAACGAGTTTCTCAAGCGCGCTCAAACTGACGACGCAGCGGACTTCTCCATTCATCAATTCTCAGCGCATTCAGGCGAGCGCTACGTTATTCAGTATGTTGAACCGGCTGAAGATAACCAGGCTGCCATTGGCCTGGACATAGCGTCAGAGACATCTCGGCGAGAGGCGGCACAATCCTCGATACAAAGCGGTGCGGCACGGATCACTGGGCCCATCACGCTAATACAGTCCATAGGAAAACCGCAGCAGTCTTTTCTGGTATTGATGCCCATCTTTCGCGGCGGAGTGACTCCGCAGACCGCTGCTGAGCGCGAGGCCGCAGCTCTTGGCTGGAGCTATGTCGTTCTGCGGACAGAGGAGGTGCTCAGAAGTCTGCGCATAGAAAACGAGGCGATGCATCTGCGATTAAGTGATATCACCGTCCCAGGTCAAGAAAAGCTGTTTTATGAAAGTACCGACGAATCGGCTCGCAGTGAAACGCTGATGAGCCATCAGATAGAGCGCGAGGTGTACGGGAGGCGTTGGCAAATCGAACTCGACGCAAATTCGCTGTTCATCCAGCGCTTGCATCAGGTCTCGCCAAAAGTTGTCCTGTTTTACGGTGGTTTTCTCACTCTTCTTCTGGCGACCTTGGTGAGTGTCGTGAGTGTCAGCCGTCATCGTCGGCGGGAGATGTTTGCCCAGCAGGCAAGGCTGGCTTCCATCGTTGAAAGCTCGGCAGATGGCATTATCGGACAAACACTCGATGGCACCATCACTAACTGGAACAAAGGAGCTGAGCGCCTTTTTGGGTACACCGCCGAGGAAGCGGTGGGACAGACACTCGTCAATTTGATTGTTCCGGCAGAACTTGTCACAGAAGAAGCTCATATCCTTGCGCAGATTAGGGCAGGTGAGCGTATCGTCAGCTTTGATACCCAACGCCATCACAAGGACAGGCGACTGATCGATGTCTCCGTCAGCATTTCTCCCATTTATGGCGAGGCTGGTCGCGTCATTGGGGCGTCCACGACGTTAAGGGATATCTCGGCGAAAAAAATGGCAGAGGCCCGAATTCTTGAACTCAACTCCAACCTCGAAGAACAGGTTGCGCAACGAACATCCGAGTTGCGGCATCTCAATCTGTTGTTGGACACGGTGCTGCGCTCGGCCACTAAGGTTTCGATCATTGCGACGGATCTCGATGGCGTAATTCGTGTGTTCAACAAAGGCGCCGAGCATTTGTTGGGTTATGACGCCGATGAACTACTAGGCAAAGACACCCCGGCGCTCCTCCATGTCCCAGAGGAAGTCGCTGCACGTGGCGTTGAGCTGAGTGAGGAGTACGCTCAGCCTATCGCAGGTTTCCGTGTGTTTACCCATAAACCAGAGCTTGAAGGCGCAGAAACCCGAGAGTGGACTTACACACGCAAGGATGGCTCGCGGTTTCCTGTCACGCTAGTGGTCACCTCCATGCGCGATGCCGATGGGGTATTGAGCGGTTACCTGGGTATTGCGGTCGACATCACCGAACGTAAAGCGGCAGAAAAGCAGCTGGCTGCGAGCCTGAAGACGACACTGGAACAACGTAGCGAACTGATTGCGGTGCACGATCAACTGCTGTTGGCTGCTGAAGTGGCCGAACTGGGTGTCTGGTCTTGGACGTTGGCGAACAATAAGTTGCAGTGGAATGACCGTATGTTCGAGTTCTACGGACAGCCACTGACGTTGCGCAATACCGGCTTGAACTATATGCACTGGTACTCACGTGTTCACCCTGAGGATGTCGTGGCAGCGGCTGCAAAGCTGAATGCCGCCGTCGAGGGGACTGATGTGTATGACACAGTTTTTCGTGTCGTTCGCCAGGACGGTCAGATCCGCTTTATACATGCTGGTGCGCAGATTGAACGCAGCCCGAACGGTGCGGCATTGTGTGTGACCGGTATCAATCGGGACATCACTGTTCAACGCGAGCTAGAGTCGCATCTGCTTTACGCCAAGGAACAGGCCGATGCAGCAAGTGCAGCCAAGTCTGCGTTCCTGGCTAACATGAGTCATGAAATACGCACACCGATGAACGCCGTGTTGGGTATGTTGCAGTTGGTGCAGAACACTGATCTGAATGGTCGCCAACTCGATTATGTGACCAAGGCGCAGACCGCTGCGAAATCACTGCTGGGTTTGCTCAATGACATTCTCGATTACTCCAAGATTGAGGCGGGCAAGCTGCAACTCGATGTGCACCCGTTCGAGCTTGAACCGCTCATGCGTGACCTCGCCGTTGTGCTGGCAGGTAACCAGGGCAAAAAGGAGGTTGAGGTCATGTTCGATCTGGACTCCAATTTACCCAATGACCTGATCGGCGATAGTTTGCGACTGCAGCAGGTACTGATCAACTTGGCGGGCAATGCCCTCAAGTTCACCCTGGAAGGCCAGATCGTGGTCAGCGTTGAACAACTGATGCGAACGGAAAATACTGTGAGCTTGCGCATAGCCGTTTCTGATACCGGTATTGGTATAAGCCCGGAACAGCTTCAGCGTATTTTTGAAGGTTTCACTCAGGCCGAGGCTTCAACTTCCCGGCGCTTTGGTGGCACTGGTCTGGGCCTGGTGATCTGCAAGCGGTTGGTCACCTTGATGGGGGGGGAACTTCAGGTGGAGAGCCATCAAGGTGTCGGGAGTCGTTTCTGGTTCGATATCACCCTTGATGTAGCGCCGACGTCATCGCTCAGATCGGCCTGGCCTGAAGTCGATTTGCCCATACGAATTCTGGTCGTCGACGACAACGCCATGGCGAGTGAATTGCTGTTACGAACCGTTCGTGCATTCGGATGGATTGCTGACAGCGTGAGTGGTGGTACGCAAGCAGTGGAATGGGTGCAAAAAGCCCAGGCGCTAGGTGAAGCATACGACGTGGTGCTGATGGACTGGCGGATGTCTGATATGGATGGACTGAGCGCTGCGCAATTGATTCAGCAGCAGGGCAACGGATTGCCGCCTCCGATGGTCATTATGATCACTGCTTATGGTCGCGAGGTATTGGCTGACGCACACCAGGCGGGAGATGCCCCCTTTGTGGGTTTCCTCACCAAACCGGTCACTCCCAAGCAGCTAGCCGACGCCGTTCAGCGAGCATTTAACGGCAAAGACCAGCTGCATCCCCCCCTTTCCCGGTCAACAGTTGACAGGCCGCAGCGTCTGGCCGGGCTGCGACTATTGGTGGTGGAAGACAACATGCTCAATCGCCAGGTCGCCGATGAGTTGCTGACAAGGGAAGGTGCCCAGGTGACGCTGGCCGAAGGCGGACTGGAAGGTGTAAGCAAGGTGATGAATGAGGATGTGCCCTTTGACGTCGTATTAATGGATATCCAGATGCCAGATATTGATGGCTTGGAGGCGACTCGTCGTATTAGATCGAACCTACGCTTCGCAACACTGCCGATTGTGGCGATGACCGCAAATGTCTCCAATACCGACCGTGAAGCCTGTCTTGCTGCGGGGATGAATGATCATGTCGGCAAACCTATAGACCTAGAACAACTCGTGGTAACGCTGCTCTTTCAATCGGGCCGTGAAGATAGTCACGCAACTTTAATCTTGGGACAAGTCGATGCAGGAGAAGACGTTTTAGAGTCTCGTAAATCAACTATTGAACGCTTTGGTGGTAACCTCGATTTGATCCGCACGATGCTAGGTACCTTTGGCCCAGAGATGGGAAAACAGCTTGCCCAGTTGCGTGATCATATTCAGCGGCAAGATGCATCGGGGGCCGCGTTTGTACTCCATACCATTAAAGGTAGCAGCGGTACTATGGGCGCCAAGGCATTGTCGTTGCTGGCAGGCGACCTGGAGCACAAACTCAAATCTGCCGATTTAGAGTCTGTAGCGAGTCTTTTGGCCGACCCAATATGGTTTGACGGGTTGAGCAGGTTACTGCAACAAAGCCTTGAGCAAATGAATGCCGATTTTGGTCAGAGCCAGCGTGCAAAAAGTAGTGCTGACGAGGATTCCGTGGCGCCGGCGCAATGGAGAGAGTCCCTCGAGGAGATTTTGCTATTGCTGGAAACGGGTAATCTTCAAGCCATAGAACTGGCAGATGCATTGGCGTCAAAAATACCGAAATCCCTGCGACCACAGTTCGACGAACTGGTTGTCAAGGTGCAGTCACTCGACTTTTCCGCTGCGATGCCGATTGGTCGTGACCTGTTGAGATTTGCCTGATGGAGCAGTTGATGAAAACCTGGTTGCCTCACTCACAGAACCGCCCAAAACTTCTTATTGTCGATGACCTGCCGACTAACATCCGGGTACTGCACGAGCTGTTTCGTGAGGACTGTGATGTATTTATGGCCACCAGCGGTGAACAGGCAATTAGCGTATGCCAAACCCAACTGCCCGATTTGATTCTGCTGGATGTAGTCATGGAGGGTATGGACGGGCATGAAGTATGTCGTCGACTCAAGGTTGACCCTGCGACCCAGGCCATTCCCATCATCTTCATTACCGCACAGCAGCAGGAGTCGGATGAGGTGCTAGGTCTGGAGCTAGGCGCGGTGGACTTCATCAGCAAACCTATCAATCCCACCATTGTCAGAGCACGTGTGCGAACACATCTGACCCTTAAGTTACAGAACGATCTGCTGCGCTCCATGGCGTTGATGGATGGCCTTACTGGAGTGGCTAATCGACGCAAATTCGATGAAGAGATATTGGCGGATTGGCGCCAGTGCTTTCGAGAGCAAAAGCCGCTGTCGCTTATCTTAGTGGATGTCGACTATTTCAAGCGCTACAACGACCGATACGGGCATCTGGCCGGCGATGGCTGTCTGAAATCCGTTGCTCAGGCGTTATCTGAAACGGTTAGACGGCCCTATGACCTGGTCGCTCGGTATGGTGGCGAAGAGTTTGCCTGCGTTCTGCCCAATACAGTTCTTTCTGGTGCGGTCGAGATTGCAGAAAGAATGCAAGCGCGGGTTCGGACATTGGGTATCGAGCATTCTGCTTCTGATGTAGATCGTGTGGTGACTATTTCTCTAGGCGTCGCAACATTGACGCCCACTGGCGAACTGGGATTCGAGGCTTTGATAGAGGCTGCGGACAAGCAACTCTACGAAGCGAAGAGCGGAGGCAGGGCGCGGGTGTCTTCATCTGCAATATCGTCCAGTTAAGAGTTTCTCCTGTTGCTGACTGCATGTTTGGTCGGAGCTTGCTTCCGGCACCAAGTCGGTAAAAGGAGCGCCTAATTAACGCAAAATCAATGGAGATTATCCATTACCTTGCTTTGCGTAAGTTGGCGATCAGGGAAAAGGCATCTGCCCAGTTTGCTGCTTGGCTTTGAGCCGCTGTGGATAGGTCCTTCGTGACTAGAAGCTTCTGGCCGACCGCGGTCATTCGATGAGTCTCAAGACTCGTGGGCTGTTTGGTAGTTTGTGTTCGGTCGGCAGGACGCCGGGGAAGGAGCAAAAACAGTTCCAAAACTAAAACCGCACCCCATGTAGAATGCGGCTTGTAGCTCGGTAACTTTCCTTTAGTAATGGAACTCCGGGAGCCTCCAAGGCCCCGGCCCAGTTGAATTTGCATAGCGGTCTTGAAAACCGGCGAACGTTAATAGCGTTCCCAGGGTTCGAATCCCTGGTTTCCCGCCAAGATTCATACGAAAGCCCCGCGAATGCGGGGCTTTTGTGTTTCTGGGGTTTGATAATTACAGTTTCCACTCGCTCGACCAGTGCGCCAAGAAGGCGAATCCAGAGATTATTGCCGGTGAGCCCTACACTGGACGACCCACAGAAACCCCGCTCCCGAAGACCGCTGTGGCGAGCGAAATCGCGCACGGCTGGGTTCATTCGCATGTTCTCTCTAGATATGACCTGGGTCATCTTCCTATTTCAGTAGCCTGCTAACGTATCAGGTCGCTGACGATTTCAGGGAGGATGAGGTTCAGCCTACGACACCATATTCATAACGGGAGCGTTCACGGTGAAGAGCTGGCACTGCATACTCGGTATCTTAGTGATTACGACACTAACGCTGCTGATTGAAATACCTGTTGATACCTGGCTCACTTCGGCAACTCTCAGCCTGATACTTGGAGCTTGCGCACTGGTTTATATGGCGGCTTCCTGCCTGTTGGCCAGTCGCTGGAGGGTAGTTGAGAATCTATTCGGCGGCTTGGACCGGGTCTATGAGTCACACAAGTGGCTAGGTATCTGGGCGCTTGTATTTGCCACGTATCACTTTGTATTCAAGGCAAATCTGGATGCCTGGAACAGCGTGCCTATTCTGGAGTTGCCAAAATACTGGACGCGGCTAGTGCGCCAGTTGAGCTATGTAGCACTAGGTCTGATCGTACTTCTTGCGTTGAACCGCAATATTCCTTACAGCCTGTGGCGGTGGTGGCACAAGCTCTCCGGGCCATTGTTTCTGGTCGTGATTTTACATTGGTTAAGCTTCAAGTCGCCGATCACTTTGTTCAGCCCTTCAGGCCTCTGGTTGGCGCTGTCCTGCGGGTTGGGTGTGCTGGCAGCCCTTTACAAACTGGTTCTTTACCCCTTTTTTGCCCGTGCTGGCGAGTACAAGGTGAAAACCGTCAATAGGGGCAACAGGGCGCTGCATTTGACGCTGGAGCCCATCCATAAAGGATTTGACTTCAGTGCCGGGCAGTTTGCGTTTCTGGCCATGCAGCAAAAAGGGTTGCGTGAGCCTCACCCTTTCACGATCGCTAGCGCCAACGGTCCGAATGGGCAAATTGAGTTCATTATCAGAGGGCTTGGGGATTACACCAAAAAGCTCTGCGAGTGTGCGAAAGCCGGAATGCTTGCCACTGTCTACGCCCCTTATGGGAGATTTAAACGGGTCTCTCACGCCGAGCGGGAAATCTGGATCGGCGCCGGTGTGGGGATTTCGCCTTTTATTTCCTGGTTGCAAGATCCGAATGCCAAAGACTTCGAAAAGGCAACGCTGGTCTATTGTTTCACCCCCTCGCGCGCCTTCCCTCCGTCCGAAGAGTTGGAAAGTATGGCCACCATGCGTGGTGCGCAATTTGTTCGTAATACGGGGGGGACTGAGCAGTTGGCTGAAACCTTGAGTGACGCGGTGGCTCAAACCAAACCGGACCAAATTCATGTCAGTTTTTGCGGCCCCAAAGGACTACTAAGCAAGGTGTATGAACTAATGGATCTCCATCGAATTCCGAAAGCTAATCTTCACTTCGAACTTTTCGACTTCCGTTGATTCGATAGACTGCCTACTGCAGGTCATGCCAGCTGGTCATCCAGCTCCTGGGGGAGCAGCTAGGCTGCAATCCCTGGAGCCTGTTAGATGATCCGTAAAAACCAGCCTCTACGAAGCGCGCGTGTTGTTCTCTCGACGCGCCTTACTGCTGATTCATCTGATAGACCACTGTGCTCCAGTAGCGGTTTCCGTTACGAATCTGGCGAGTCCAGCCGTTAGCCTCGAGCTGCTTGCCGATCATTCGATTCATAAATCCATGACCGAGCAACAGGACTGGCCCTGCGCTGGAAAGGTCTTGAAGTTGTCGCGCTGCCTTGCCGGCCCTTAGCCTGGCCTGGTGGGCTGATTCGACCGTTCCCGAGAAACCGCACAACCAGGAAATACGCAGGATAAACGCCCACGTAAACCCAGAGAGCTTCGGCAGTCTCCAGCGGCCATGGGGCAGTTGTGCCTCACAGAACACCGGGTCTACCACTGTAGGCTGAAGACACAACGCCCGTACGGAGGAAAGCGCTCGAGGGGCACTACTCGATACGATTACTCGAGCGGTCGCCGCCAGTTGCATGCTCGCCTGCGGGGCGGGCTGGCGGGTGATTTCAGATAAGTTGTAGTGTTCGATCCAGTGTTTCATTTCGAATAATGAAACCTTGCCGAGCATGGTCAGATTCGGCTGGCCATGGCGCATCAGGATGATCTCCCTGTTCATTGTGTTCACGTCCTTGTCTTGCCGCACATTGAGCCGAAAGGGTATCAGCTAGCCAGCAGGTTTGTGGCGCCACAATCATTAAATCAGGCCATCGGATAAGGGCAATCAGCTATTAGCCTTTCTGTGCGAGTTCCTCCGCCAGGGGATCAATGCTGACTTTTTCTTTGTTTTTATTGTGAGAGAGGGTTTTTATGCCTGACCGCTTCTCTGATGCTTTATTGGTTTAATTAAATAAATCCGTCCCCCTAACATGGCTCACATGCCCAGAGTAGGAATGGTCACCTGGCCACACTCTATGAGTTGGCCAGCGGTCACTTGCAGCCCGTCATTGGGTTTTGCGGCGTACCCGGCAAGAAAGCCGGCGGCCACCAAGGCGCCACCTACGACAGCACCACCACACGGGCGCTCTCGAACAGCACCGGACGGACAAGAATTTTGTAGCTGTCAGCATCGAAGGACTGCGGCGGGAGGGTCGACGCCAATCGGGCTTCGGCCTCCGAGGCATAAGTCCCGATGTACCGCCAGTTGTCCACGACGTGGTATTGCTCCATCTGGCCATGGCGTTCGTGCAGCGCAATGGCCGCGGGGTATGGCCAGCGGTGGACGGCCCAGTGCGCCAATGCCTGCAGCAAACGTTCGGTATGGGCTGCATGGGTTTCGTCGCCTCGGCATGCCCCGGCGCATTTACGGATCTGCGCGCGGAAACAGCCCTTTGTGTTGGCTGGCTCTATACCCAACAAGCTATGACAGAGGCGATGCTCGTCGGCGAGCAGCATCAACGCTTCGATTGCCATGCGCCGGCTGCGGAACAGTCCGTACAACTGTGGCCCCTCAGCTAGCGCGGTGGTGTCGATGATCTCGAGTTTGCCTTGGTGCATGCGCAGCGAACACAGGCGTCGCTGCCTGCGCAGGCGCTTGTTCTTCAGGGGCTGCAGCTCTTTGATCAGGCGCGACTCCAGCAACAGTGCACCGATTTCCCCAGCGGTCTGCTGGTACTCGATCCGCTGTGCCTGACGCAGCATGCGGGCTTCTTCGGGAGTGCGCAGGTGTGCCAGCAGACGGCTGCGGATATCGACACTTTTACCGATATACAGCGGCATCGAATCGCCTTGCGCGTAGAAAAAATACACGCCGGGCGCACGCGGCGCAGCTTCGGCCTGGGCGCGAAGGTGGGCAGGGTATTCGAAGGTCAGGGCAGGGGGCGTCGGTCGTAGAGGCATGCCAAATATAGTGCGGCATCAACTGGCGAAACGGGGTGCCGCTGGTCGGGCACCTTGGTGGACACGCCTCAGGGGGTTCGACCCCCTTTGATCTGGGCGGTCTTGAGGTGTGATTGAGACCTGTTGCTGGGATTTCTCCTCACGCTGACCGTCTTCACAGCGCTCAGGATTTTTTGAAAGTTTGCGCACTCGATATGCCGCGCCGCAGGGCAGGCCGCAGCACGCCGCAGTCCATCAAGTATGGCGCTGAGCTGCTGGATCGTACGGTCCAGCTCATCAGCCTTTTCGGCCAGCCGCTGGTGGTCAATGGCCGGCTGGCCATCCGCGCCCAGCATGGTGGCGATATCGTCCAGGGAAAACGCCGCAGACTGGCCGAGGGTGATCAATGACAGACGTTCAAGTACATCCGCAGCAAATACCCGGCTCAGGCCACGGCGACCTATGGAGCGGATAAGGCCTTTTTCCTCGTAGTACCGCAGGGTCGAAGACGGTAGGCCGCAGCGGCGTGCCACTTCACCGATATCCATTTCTTTCATGCTTGACCTCAAGTCGACTTGAACTTGCAGACTGCCGGGATCAAAACCGGCCAAAGGCAAGAGGAAATAACATGGAAACCGCTGAGATGGTACTGCGTATGGTGCTGGTTGGGCTGGGGGCCACGTTGATTATGGACCTGTCAGCGTTGATTCAAGCACGGGTATTTGGCAGCGCATCGCTGGACTACAGGCTTGTCGGCCGTTGGCTGGGCCACATGCCCAAAGGACAGTTTCGCCACGCCTCGATTGTGGCTGCGCACCCTACCTGGCATGAAAGCCTGATTGGCTGGGGGTTCCATTACGTCACCGGCAGCGTCTTCGCGATGGTGCTTCTGGCATTCCAAGGGCAGGCCTGGCTCTGCAGCCCCTCGCTGATGCCCGCGTTGCTGACGGGCTTGATCAGCGTGCTTGCACCGTTCTGCATCATGCAGCCCGCCTTTGGTTTCGGCTTCGCCGCCGCCAAGACGCCGACACCGAACCGAGCCAGGCGCCGAAGCCTGCTTGCCCACCTCACGTTTGGCGCCGGGTTGTTTGTCGCGGGCTGGTTACTGATCCAACTCTTTCCCGCGTCGGTGTGCCTGAGGCAAGGATGACCGAGTCCGACTCCACTGATCCGCCACGTCCCCCATGGTCAAGGGCTCGCCACTCTTGATCCAGGCCATGAACGCCCGATCGAACTTGAATGACCCCCCGCACTCGCCGATCAGGAACTGGCGCACCTTCTGTGTATTCCTGTAATGCTTGTCCAGTGGGGTGGTGCGGGTGATGGGGCCGGAGTGCCAGTCGAAGGTCATTGCCATTCCTTGGGTGATGTAATGCGTTGCGGGTATGAGAAGCGTGACCCTTGTCTACCGGGAAAGATCGCAGCGCATTAGAACCATCCCGATGTCGGCCTTGTCGGTACTGAACGGGATTTCGCCGAGTGCCTCAAATCCGCAGTTTTCATAAAAGCGCTGTGCACTGGTATTGGACTTCAGAACATCCAACCAGATGGAGCCTTCCTTACGGTCTTTTGCGTACTGGTGGATAAACTGCAAGAGTTGCTTTCCGTAGCCTTTGCCCGCCTGTGACTTGAGGAAGTAAATTTTCTGTAGCTCACTGCCAACCTGACCAGGCAGGGGCATAGGTTTGGACCAGTTGACCTTTGAATAGCCTACGGCGTGGTTGGTTTCGTCAAATGCGATAAGCCAGCAATGATGGGCAGGCGACTCGATGGATTTCTGCATTTCGCGGGTCGAGAAATCTTCGTTCAGGAAGTTCTGCATGCCCGCAGCGGTCCAGATTTCAGAGAAATGCTCTCGGTATGTCTTCATGCCGAGCTCCTGAAGGAGGGGGATGTCTTCTATGGTTGCTTCCCGAATGCTGATCACTGCTCTGCTCCTTGCCTGAATTGTCGGACGCAGGTCCTGAATTTTTTCACTCAACAGTTAAATACCGGTGCATAGCGCTCTTCGCGTTTCTTGAAGTGAATCGGCGCCATCGGCACTTTTTCACCGTTCACAAATATAGCCGGGAAGGTGAGGGTGAAATCATCCATATCGCCCTTGCCCAGGGCCGTGCCCTTGCGGCTGCTGCTGGATTGCTTCTTGGGGTCAAAGCCGGTTTTCAGTTGTTCGATACTGACTTGATAGGTCTCGCCTGTCGCCAGCGTAACAGTGACCAACGGCGAATCGGCGCTGACCCACAGCGGCGGGTCAGTTTGTTTGTAAGCCGCCCGGCGCTGATCCGGGGTGTCCAGGTTGCGCAGACGTGGGGGGATGTAAAGCCGGCCAAACAGGCGCAGTTCGGTGTCGGTTGAACGCAGGTTGCCTGGCCAGCTGGATGTTCCGGGCGGTGCTACATAGACCAATACGTGCACCCAATCGAGTTCTTCCGAGAGCGGGGCGTAGCTCATTGCGGCTTTCGGGCCGGGGCAGGTACGTTCGAGTAACGCATGGGTGCCCACTGCCGATTGCGGATGCAGATACGGCCCGTTGCTGCATCCTGCGAGCAGCGCCAAGAGGGGGTAGAGGATGTATTGCTTCATCGGGGGCCAACTCCATTTGCTGTACGGGCGACTATGGCATTTCTGCGGTTGATTCTCATCAGCTCTGTGCAGCATTATTCTGGTGTTTTTCAGGATCGGCGGGTGTAAGTGTGCGGATACCGTCACCATTATCCAGGGATAAACCAATGAAGTACCTGCGCACCTTGAATGCAGCAATGGAACGCTTTCTGAGCCGGTTTCTCCCCACGCAATTCCTGTGCGCCGCCATTGCGTTGACCGCGCTCAACTTCTTATTGGACTACACCGTTGCTTCGTACACCTCTATCTACCTGTCCATGCTCAGTGGTTGGCTGTTTGCCATGAGCTTTCTGAGGTTCCGGGCCCAGTGATGGCGCTGTTTGAGCCTTACCTGAGGCGCTGGGACCTGACCGTCGATGGCGATGCATTCGCCTCGCGCAATGGCAATCTACTGCCCGTTCGCCAGCGCGGCATACCGGCCATGCTCAAAATCTCCCAAGTGGCCGAGGAGCAAGCCGGCAGCTTGCTGATGGCCTGGTGGGACGGCGAAGGCGCAGCGCCGGTGCTGGCACAGGATACCGAGGCTTTGCTGATGGCGCGTGCGCTGGGACCGGCCTCGCTTGTACAGATGGTCAATGGTGGGCGGGATGAGGAGGCCACTCGCATCCTGTGTGGCGTAGTCGCGCGTTTGCATGCACCACGGGCCAAGCCAATTCCCGCCCTGGTTCCCCTGGCGCAGCGGTTCGAGGCACTAGAGTCCGGGGCGGCGAGGCACTGCGGCATCCTGGCACAGTGCGCAAGCACCGCACGCGAACTACTGGCGGCGCCTCAGGATGTCGTGGTCCTGCATGGCGATATCCATCATGGCAACGTGCTGGATTTTGCCGCGTCCGGCTGGCTGGCAATCGACCCCAAGGGCCTTTACGGCGAGCGGGGTTTTGATTATGCGAACCTCTTCTGCAACCCCGATGAAAACGCCCTGGCCCCCGATTGCTTCGCGCGGCGGATCGAGGTTGTCGCCAGCGTGTCAGGTATCGAACGGCGCAGGCTCCTGCAATGGGTGCTCGCCTGGGCAGGGTTGTCGTTGACCTGGATGCTCGAAGACGGTGATGAGCCTGGAGTCACCCTCGGGGTAGCACAACTGGCCGCGTCGGCGCTTAGTCGGTGATGCTTGTTGCCGTTGCAGGCACTGTTTGGTTGCGGATAACAGAAAGGTAATCATCAAGCTACCTTGCTGACAGGGTCGGTTCGTTAATCTCAAGCCTGGAATGAGTGACTTGAGAGGTAAACCCGATGAACCTGTTGAAACTGAGTATTGCTGCATTGGCGTTGTCATTGTCTACGGTCGTGCTCGCCACGGGAGGCAGTGATCGTGCATTTGAGGCGTTGATGAGCGATAACCAGAAAGCCATGGAGGCTTACGCGTTAAAACATGGCAAGGACCGGCCAGTGGTCCAGGACTATCGCTACGGGATGAAACTGGACATCGCCAAGGTGGTCAGCGTGACCCCGCCGATCCGCTCCTGTGACATCGTACCGTCGCGGATGACCTACGAAGATTCGAGCGGCAAGCTCAACACCATCGAATATAAAGTCATGGGGCTGTGCCGTAACAATGGCCGCTGAAAGGACGCCGCGGCGAGCCCTACCCCGCAGGGGAGTAACGCACCGTCTGCTCAAGAAAATGGCCCCACGCGCCGGGTTTTTCTCATAGGGCAGTCCAGTTCAGCAAGCCAGCTTGTATGGTTAGACTTGTAGGGGTGGTGGGACCACAATTCTCTGCCCCAATGAGGTCCCCTGTGGGAGCGGGCTTGCCCGCGATGACGGTGTACCAGTCACTATAGTGGGTGGCTGACCCGCCGACATCGCAGGCAAGCCAGCTCCCACATTGGATTTGTGGTGGGACCACAGTTCTCTGTCCCTATGAGATCCCCCGTGGGATCAGTCAGTCAATCCGCGGATGCTGTTGCGCCAGGTTCTTGCGCTTGGCCTCCAGCTCGGCGATCTGCTCGTCGAGGTCTTCGATTTTCTGTTCGATATTGTCGTGGTGTTCCTGCAACAGCTCCCGAGCTTCTTCAATATCCGACGCCGCCGGCGCCGCGCCGCGCAGGGGTTTGTTGGCGGTTTCCTTCATGGTCAGGCCGGTGACCAGGCCCACCACGGCAATGACCATCAGGTAGTAGGCGGGCATATACAGGTCGTTGGTGCTTTCCACCAGCCAGGCCACGGCAGTCGGGGTCAGGCCGGCGATCAGCACCGAGATGTTGAATGCACTGGCCAGGGCGCTATAGCGGATATGGGTGGGGAACATCGCCGGCAGGGTGGACGCCATCACGCCGATAAAGAAGTTCAGCACCACTGCCAGTATCAGCAAGCCTGCAAAGATCAGCCCCAGCTTGCCGCTGTTGATCAGCATAAAGGCCGGAATCGCCAGGGCCAGCAGGCCGATGCTGCCAGCGATGATAAAGGGCCGGCGTCCGACCTTGTCGCTGATAAAGCCGATCAAGGGCTGCACGAACAGCATGCCCACCATGATTGCGATGATGATCAGCACGCCATGGTTTTCGCTGTAGTGCAGGTTGTGTGTCAGGTAGCTGGGCATGTAGGTGAGCAGCATGTAGTAGGTGACGTTGGTCACCGCCACCACGCCGACACAGGTCATCAGGCTGCGCCAGTGTTGGGTGGCGATTTCCTTGAACGACACGCGGGGGCCGCGTGCCAGGCCTTCGCGGTCACCTTGTTCGAGCTTCTCGACATGCTGCTGGAAGGCCGGGGTTTCCTCCAGGGCGTGGCGCAGGTACAGGCCGATCATGCCCAGGGGCAGGGCGAGGAAGAACGGCAGGCGCCAGCCCCATTCCAGGAACTGTTCTTCACCCAGTACCGACGAGATCCCGACTACCACGCCGGCGCCGAGTACAAAACCGGCAATGGAGCCGAAGTCCAGCCAGCTGCCGAGAAAGCCGCGCTTGCGGTCGGGTGCGTATTCGGCGACGAAGATCGAGGCACCGGTATATTCCCCGCCCACCGAGAAACCCTGGGCCATTTTGGCCAACAGCAACAGGATCGGCGCCCAGATGCCTATCGAGGCATAGGACGGGATCAGGCCGATGGCAAAGGTACTGAGGGACATGATCACGATGGTGGCCGCGAGGACTTTTTGCCGCCCGTATTTATCCCCCAACGCACCGAAGAACAGCCCCCCCAGGGGGCGGATCAGGAACGGCACGGAAAAGGTCGCCAGCGCCGCGATCATCTGTACGCCAGGGTCGGCGCCGGGAAAGAACACCTTGCCCAGTACGAAGGCGACAAAGCCATACACGCCGAAGTCGAACCACTCCATGGCATTGCCCAGCGCCGCGGCGGTGATCGCCTTGCGCATCTTGGCGTCGTCGACAATGGTGATGTCTTTCAACCCGATAGGGCTGACACTTTTCTTGCGCGATTTCATACAGGTCACTCTATTGCTGATCGGTGTCGATGCCATTGTTTTAATGGCATGGTCTATTGGGTCAGATACATGAGGACACTAAATAATTCATCGCTTTATGTTTTTTTCCTATTGCTCCTGCAAGGGGCTATCAGAACCGATCCAACCGATAGGCCGCCAATACGGGTAAATCCTGGGGCTGAGGCACATAAATCGGCGATACCCACTGCGCGATCAGCTCGGCAGTGACGGCCGCTTGCGTCAACCCCAAATGTTGATGCCCGAAAGCAAGCAACACTCTGCCGTCGCACACCCGGTCGATGATCGGCAGCGAGTCCGGCAACGACGGCCGAAAGCCCATCCACGGCGTGGCGTCCTCAGCGCTCAGTTCGTCACGCAACAGGCCGCGGCTGAGCCTGTGCAACTGCCAGGCGCGCTGCATGTTTGGCGGGCGGTCGAGGCCGGCGAATTCCACGGTGCCGGCCAGCCGTAGCCCATCGCTCATGGGCGTCATGATGAACTTGCGTTCCAGTGAGGTGACGGCGAAGGGCAAGCGGTCTTGTTCATGGGGCAGCATCAGGTGATAACCGCGCTCGGTGTCCAGGGGCACCTTTTTGCCGGTCAGCGCCTGGGTGAGCCTGGCCGAGTGTGCGCCGCAGGCGATCACCACCTGGCGTGCGGCCAATCGGCCCTGGTCGGTGATCAGTGCAACGCCCTGGTTCTGAAGCTGGCCGTCCTGGACCTGGCGCTTGAGAAAGGTCACGCCGCTGGCCTTGGCGGCCTCGACCAGTTCGCACACCACGCGATACGGATCGAGGAAATGCCCGGTGCGGGGAAAGAACAAGCCCCCCTGGATCCGCTCGCTCAATTGCGGTGCGGCCTGCTGCACGGCGTCGGCCGACCAGCAGTCCACCGGCACGTTCTGCTGGGTCATGCGCGCTTGCAAACCCTCAATTGCTTGCCGCGATTCGGCACGCTCGAACACCAGCAGCGAGCCGTCCTCGCGCATCAACTGGGGCCGGTCGATGTTCGCCAACAAGCGCTGCCAGGCGCCCAGGCTGCTTTCGTTGAGGGCACGGATACCGGCGACCGTGCGCTGGTAGGCGGCCGGGCGCAGGTTTAACAATAGCCGAGCAAACCAGGGCAGCGCACGGGGCAGGTATTTCCAGTCCAGGCGCAGCGGGCCCATGGGGTCCATGAGCATCGCGGGCAGGCGCATCAGGATCGACAGGTCGGCGATGGGGAACACCTGTTCGGTGGCTAGATGCCCGGCATTGCCGAACGAGGCGCCCATCCCCGGTTCCTGCTGGTCGATGACCACCACGCGCCGGCCCTGGTGCGCCAGTTGCAGCGCGCAGGCGACGCCGATGATGCCGGCGCCGACCACCGCGATGTCGATCTCGGGTTGACGATTGTCGAGCATGATCAGGCTTCTCTCTGGCCGTCGAGCAAGCGTCGCAGCCGCAGCGGATTGCCTTGTTTCAGTGCGTCGGGCAGCAGGCTGTCGGGGAAGTCCTGGTAGCACACCGGCCGCAGGAAGCGCAGGATCGCGGCGGTGCCGACCGAGGTCGAGCGCGAGTCCGAGGTCGCGGGGAAGGGCCCGCCATGCACCATGGCATCACACACCTCGACCCCGGTCGGCCAGCCGTTGACCAGCAGCCGGCCAGCCTTGCGCTCAAGTGCCGGCAGCAATGCCCGTGCCTGTTCAACATCGCCCTCATCCAGGTGCAGGGTGGCGGTCAACTGGCCTTCGAGGTGCTCAGTCACTTGGCGCATTTGCGCGTTGTCGGCGCACTGCACCAGGAGCGAGGCGGCGCCGAAGACTTCGGCCTGCAAATGCGGGTTGGTAAGGAAGTCTTGCGCGTGGGCGGTAAACAGCTGCGCCTGGCATTGGTTCGGCCCTTGCGCCGGCAACCCGCTGGCCAGGCAGTGGGCATGCTCAGCCAGTGCGCCGACGCCCGCCTCATAGGCCTGGAAGATGCCCGGTGTGAGCATGGTCTGCGCCGGGCTGCGTTGCAGCAAGTCGCTGGCGAGGCTGACAAACTGCTGCAGTTCCGGACCTTGAACCGCAATCACCAGGCCGGGGTTGGTGCAGAACTGCCCGGCGCCCTGGGTCAATGAGGCAACAAACCCTTGTGCCAGTGCTTCGCCGCGCGCCTTGAGGGCGCCCGGAAACAGGTACACCGGGTTGATGGCGCTCATTTCCGCGTACACCGGAATGGGCTCCGGCCGTGCCTGGGCCGCCTGGCACAAGGCGATACCGCCACTTTGCGAACCGGTGAATCCCACTGCCTTGATCCTTGGGTCGCTGACCAGGGCAATCCCCACTTCGCGTCCGGAACCGTACAGCAGGGAAAACACGCCCTCGGACAGGCCACACTGTTTCACGGCACGTGCCAGCGCGCGGCCCACCAATTCGCTGGTGCCGGGGTGGGCGCCGTGGGCCTTGACGATCACCGGGCAACCGGCGGCGAGGGCTGAAGCGGTATCACCGCCGGCCACCGAGAACGCCAGCGGGAAGTTACTGGCGCCGAATACGGCCACCGGGCCCAGCGGCACCTGGCGTTGGCGCAGGTCGGCACGGGGCAGGGGCTGGCGGCCTGGTTGGGCGCCATCGACCCGCACGTCCAGCCATTCGCCAGCGCGTACGGTGCGGGCGAAGGTGCGCAGTTGCTGGCAGGTGCGGCCCCGTTCGCCCTGAATCCGCGCGTGGGGCAAGCCGGTTTCGGCCACGGCACGCTCGATCAGTTCATCGCCGAGGGCTTCGATTTCGCTGGCGATGGTTTCGAGGAATTCAGCACGCGCCGCCAGGGATGTCTCGCGGTAGTTGTCGAAGGCTGACCACGCCAACGCGCAAGCCTGGGCCACCTGCTCGGTGGAACCGCCGGGATAGGCCGGCTCCAGCGCAGCATCGGTGGCTGGGTTGATCGCACGGATGGCTGTGCGGGTGCCGGGAATGGAGTGCTGACCGATCAGCATATTGCCTGTCAGAGTCATGGCCTGTTCCTGAAAAAAGAAGGGACGCCGCTGTGTAGCAGCGGCGTACGAGCAGTCAGTCGACGTTCTGTTCTGCCGACCAGTTGGCGTACCACTGGCGGAACAGCGCGTACTGGTGTTCGGCATACCGGCGCTGGGCATCGCTGAGCACATCGCTGTCGTTGAAGTGCAGGCTGTATTCCAGGTCGCCATTGAGCACCATCAGGTGCTTGTAATAGAGCACCAGGTCGCAGCCTTCATCGAAGGACGACAGCACCGCCAGCGCCGCTTCCAGCTCACGGGCCTGGCGCCGGGCCTTGGCATCGCCCTTGGCGGCCTTCTTACTCAGGGCCACCAGTTGCAGGACTTCCCGTGGCAGGGCGTTGCCTATGCCAGTGATCGCGCCGGTGGCGTTGCAGTTGACGAAACCGTGCACCACCTGGGTATCGACACCGACCATCAGGGTCACGTCATCGTCCTTGGAGGTGATGTGTTCGGCCGCATAGCGCAGGTCGGCGCCGCCGCCGAACTCCTTGAAGCCGATCAGGTTCGGGTACTCGCGGCGCAGTTCAAAGAACAGGTCGGCGCGTGTGGCGAAGCCGTAGTAGGGGCTGTTGTAGATCACCGACGGCAGGTTCGGTGCGGCGCTGAGGATCGCCGCGAAGTGGGCCTTTTGCGCAGTGGCCGAAGCGCCACGGGACAGCACCCGTGGGATGACCATCAAACCGTGGGCGCCGACCTTGGCGGCGTGGGCGGCATGGGATATTGCTTCACGGCTGTTGACCGCCCCGGTGCCGACAATGGTCGGGATGCCCGCAGCCACCAGGCGCGCCACGCCTTCCTGGCGCTGGGCTTCGGTGAGCAACGGCCAGTCGCCCATGGAGCCGCAATACACCACGGCGCTCATGCCGATGTCGATCAGTTCGCGGCCCTTGGCGACCAGGGCGTCGAAGTCCGGCTGACGCTCGGCGGTGCACGGGGTCATCAGGGCAGGGATGCAGCCGGTGAAAATGTTATCGCTCATGGTTCTATCTCCTTGGAAGGGTCTGTTGTAACGCTGCCGGGTGCTCAAATGCCCCAGGCGAAGGGGTCCTGTTCGTCGATCAGCAAGGTGCTGTCGGCGGTCATATAGGCGCGGCCGGTGATGAAGGGGCGGATGCGTTCGCCCTCCCATTCAAAACGGCCTTCGAATTGGCTGGCGGTGATGCTGGCTTGTACCCAGGGCTCACCGGCCTGAAGTTTTCCATCGGCGGCCAGGCAGGCCAGCTTGGCGCTGGTACCCGTGCCGCAGGGCGAGCGGTCGTAGGCCTTGCCGGGGCACATGACGAAGTTGCGGCTGTCGGCCTGGTCGTCATCGGCGAACAGTTCGATATGGTCGATCAACGCGCCGTCTGCGCCATGGATGCCTTGGGCTTCGAGGGCCTTGAGCATGGCCCAGGTGAAGTCGGTAAGGACCTCGACATTGGCCATGTGCAAATCCTGGCCGTGCTCGGACACCAGGAAAAACCAGTTGCCGCCCCAGGCAATATCGCCGTAGATCCGGCCATGCCCCGGTACATCCACGGGCACCTGCTGGCGATAGCGATAGGCGGGCACGTTGCGCAGGGTGACCGCGCCGTCCTCATGCAGGGTGGCGCTGACTTGGCCCACCGGCGTGTCGATGCTGTGTATCCCTGGCGCGATGCGGCCCAAGTAGTGCAACGAGGCAATCAGGCCGATGGTGCCGTGGCCACACATGCCGAGGTAGCCGGCGTTGTTGAAAAAAATCACCCCGCAGGTGGCCCCCGGCGAGACCGGCTCGCAGTACAGCGCGCCGACCAGTACATCGTTGCCACGGGGCTCCAGCAGGCACGCGCGGCGCCATGGGTCGTGCTCGGTGCGCAGGCTCTCGAGCTGCTCGGCGATGGTCTGGCCGGCCAGCTGCGGGAAGCCATTGATGATCAGGCGCGTCGGTTCGCCGCCGGTGTGGGAGTCAATCACATGCAGTCGTTTCATCCAGCTATTCCTTGGTGATTGGCCAATTACGCGTTCGCCGGGTGCATGCCGGTAGTGGGCAGCACGGCTTCGCTTTCGTCGTCTTCGTGTTCCAGTTCTACCAAGTGCGCCGGCACGCCGGTGGCCGCACCCCAGTAGTAGATGCCCATGGCGCAGGCGGCGACGACCAGGGTGTCGAAGGGATGGCTGAGCACGCCCAGGCCGCCGAAACTGCCAAGTTTCGACAGCACCATGGTCACGGCGTAGAAGCCGATCAGCCACGCGCTGGAGCGCACTTGCTGGGCGATGCTCAGGTGCTGGGTCGGCACCAGGCGGCGGCACAGCAGGTACACCACAAACATCACGATTTGCAGGCCCAGCAGCCAGGACACGGTGTTCCAGCCCGACCAGTAGACGATCAGCGCGGCGATGATGAACGACAGCGGGCCCAGCACACTCATCCACTTGACCCGGAACGGGCGCGGCATGTCCGGCGCATTGCGTCGCAGCGCAGCCACGCACACCGGGGCCACGGCGTAGCTCAACACCAGGGCGGCGGACACCACATTGATCAGCGCCTCCCAGGACGGGAACGGCAGGGTCCAGAACACCGACAAGCCAAAGGTCAGCCACAACGCCGGGCGCGGGATGCCGGATTTCTCATCAATACGCGTGAAAATCTTGAAGAAGGTGCCGGTCTGCGCCCAGCCATAGATCACCCGTGGCGTGGCGTTCATATAGATATTGCCGCAGCCGCTGGGGGAGATCACCGCGTCGGCCACCACCAGGTAGGCCAGCCAGCCCACGCCCAGGGCCAGGGCGATATCGCGATAGGGCAGGGCCAGTTCCTTGCTGATGCCGGCCCAGCCATTGGCGAGCATTTCGGTGGGCACGCCGCCGAGGAAGGCCACTTGCAGCAGCACATAAATTGCCGTGGACAGCAGCACCGAAAGGATCAGGGCAATGGGAATGGTGCGTTGTGGGTTTTTCACTTCGCTGGCCACCGAGATGATCGGCGTCAGCCCCAGATAGGCAAAAATCACCCCGCCGGCGGACACCGCCATTTCAATCCCCGACAGGCCGAACGGCGCGAACCCCTGGGAGTGGAAGTTGGCCGGTTTGAAGAAGGTGAACAGCACGCCGATCACCAGCAGCGGCACGATGAACTTGAAAATGCTGACCAGGTTATTGGCGATGGCGAAGGTCTTGACGCTGCGGTAATTGAGCACGAAAAACAGGCAGAGCAGGCCGAACTGCACCAGCCAGCCGAGGGGGGTGGGGTCGCTGGAGCCAGCCTTGGTCAACTCGGGAAACCAGGCGGCGGCATATTGCCTTGCGGCAACCACTTCAATCGCCACCAGGCTGGAAAACGCGATCAGCGTGATAAAGCCCATCAGGTAGCCCAGCAGCGGGCCGTGGGAATACACCGGGTAGCGCACCACGCCCCCGGCACGGGGCAGGGCGGCGCCCAATTCGCAATACACAATGCCCAGCAACAGCACGGCAAAACCGCCGAGCAACCAGGAAAAAATCCCCGCGGGGCCGGCAATGGACGACACGTGACTGGCGGCAAACAACCAACCGGAACCGAAGATGGCTCCCAGGCCGATAAAGGTGAGGTCGATCAGAGACAGCTGTTTCTTGAACTTGCCTTGGGCTGACATAGCGGCGCCTTCTTGTGGGTTATTGGATAGGCATGCAGTGGCGCTACAGTGAACCCATCGGCGCGCTGGCGATTGATGTTTTGCGCGGCTATCAATGACGAATTCAGCACAATTGCCAGGTGGGCAACGGCACTCGACAGGGCCCCGGCCATCGGGCAATCTGCTGGCCCGGCGAGGCGATAAACGAGGCGGTGAGCGGCATGATGCACAACGCGTTTGCAACCCTGTGCCAGGGCGATGAGCAGCGCCCCCACAGCCTCGAACAGCTGCTGGCGGGCGTGGCCATGCTGTTGCCGATGCTCGACGTGATCCCCAATGCGACGATGTTTATCAAGGATGTGCAGGCGCGCTATGTCATGGCCAACCACACCCTGGTGCAGCGCTGTGGCTTGAAAGACCGGCGCCCGTTACTGGGCAAGACCAGCGCCGAAGTGTTCCCCGCGCAGTTGGGGCCGGGTTATACCGAACAGGATCGGCGCGTACTGGAACAGGGTCTGGTACTGGAGGACCAACTGGAGTTGCACCTGTACGGCAGCCGCGAACCCGGTTGGTGCCTGACCCACAAATGGCCGTTGTATAACCGCGAGGGGGCGATCATCGGCTTGGCTGGGATTTCGGTCGACCTGCAATCCGCCAGCGAGACCCACCCGGCCTATCAGCGCCTGGCGGCGGTGGACGAACACATCCGCGCCCATTTCAACCAGCGCGTGACCCTCGGCGAACTGACACGCATCGCCGGCATCTCGGTGGCGCAACTGGAGCGTTACTGCAAGCGCGTATTCCACCTGACACCCCGGCAGATGATCCAGAAAGTGCGCCTGGAACATGCCCATCGCCTGTTGCACACCGAGTTGCCGATCACCGAAGTGGCCCTGCAATGCGGCTACACCGACCACAGTGCATTCACCCGCCAGTTCAAGGCGTTGACTGGCTTTACGCCGCGTCAGTATCGGCAGGCCACCAGCTAAGGAGTGGGCGCAAGTCCCTGTGACAGATGGCTTGCCAGCGATAGCGGTGGGTCAGCCAACATCAACCCCAGCAATGCCGCCGCCATCGCAGCCTCGCCGGGGCTCGACAGCTCCCACCTCGATCTTCAGGGTTTGGAAGATTGCGTTTCAGCTGCCATCGCAGGATGCACACGGTACTCAATGTACTGAAGATCCAAGGTGGGAGCTGGCTTGCCAGCGATAGCGGTGGGTCAGCCAACATCAACCCCAGCAATACCGCCGCCATCGCAGCCTCGCCGGGGCTCGACAGCTCCCACCTCGATCTTCAGGGGGTGGAGGATTGCATTTCAGCTGTCACCGCAGGATGCATACGATGCTCAATGTGCTGAAGATCCAATGTGGGAGCTGGCTTGCCTGCGATAGCGGCGGGTCAGCCAACATCAACCCCAGCAATGCCGCCGGCATCGCAGCCTCGCTGGGGCTCGACAGCTCCCACCTCGATCTCCAGGGGGTAGGGTTGCATTTCACTGCTACCGCAGGATGCATACGGTGCTCAATATGCTGAAGATCCAAGGTGGGAGCTGGCTTGCCTGCGATAGCGGTAGTTCAGCCAACATCAACCCCCGCAATGCCGCCGCCATCGCAGCCTCGCCAAGGCTCGACAGCTCCCACCTCGACCTTCAGCGGGTGGAGGGTTGCATTTCAGCTGCCACCTTGGATCTTCATTGCTGCAACTGAAGGGCCTCACGCTTGAAAAAGCGCTTCTGCTCAAATGGAATCTCTTCGCGGTCGGCGTAGGGTGCGCTGTACCAGTTGCCGTAGGTGGGATTCGGCAGCAGGAACCAGCGCTGGCCGAACCAGCCTGTATAGGGCTCGACCGCCCGGTGTTGGGCGGCCAGGGTGTTGTGTTCGGCCTGGACGAAATCCCCCAGGGAATCCCCGACCATCAACAGCACCCGCGCCTGGCTGGCGACCCACTGGCGGCGGCAGTTTTTGCCGTAGCCGGCCTGTTCGCAATGGCCGGTCGGGGTGGCGGCCGCCAGTATTTGTTGGTTGCTGTCCACCGGGAAACCACGCAGGCGCAGGTTAGCGACCGTGGCCTGGACCTGGCTGTGTTCGCGGTTGGTCAGGTAATACACTTTGATCCCGCGTTGCTGCGCCGCCTGCACAAACGCCACGGCGCCGGGCAGGGCCTGGGCCTTGGCCTGGTCGACCCAGGTGTTCCAGCGATCATAGGAGTAGACCTGGTTGTTGATGATGTCCCGCGCGTTGAGTGGCACGTTGTCCAGCAGGGTTTCGTCGATATCGACGATCACCGCCGGCGGCAGGCCGCTGAGGTTGCGTGGGGCAAAGGGCAGGGCGTCCCAGTCCTTGCTGGCCAGGGCCACGTCGAGCTGGCGGGTGGCGTTGGCAAACACCTGGCGATAGATCAACTCATGCTCGATGGAGGTTTGGGTCCAGAGCACCGCATCCAGTTGGTCGTTGGCCGGTGGGTGCTGTTGGCAACCGACCAATAGTGAAGAGAACAGGCAGATGCTGGCGAAGGTGAGATTGCGCATGAAAGGCTCGGCCTCAAGAGTGAAGGGGCGCTCAGGGCCAGCACATTAGCCTAATCGACGAGGTTTGTGCGTGACCTGCGTATGATCCGCGGCTTCCAACCGCAGACCTCTTCAAGGATACGGCCCATGCGCCTGCGACAACCTCTGCTTGTTCTTTCCCCGCGCTGGCTCGGCTTGGGGGCTGCCCTGACGTTCAGCCACCTGGCCCAGGCCGATGAGGCGCTGCAGTTGGCGCCGCTGCAAGTCACCAGCACCGAACTGAGCGAAGGCGAAGCGGCCCAGGCGCAACTCAAGCAGGTACCCGGTGGGACCAACTACGTTGACATGGCCAGCGTCGAGCAGGGGCGGGTCAGCAGCAATGAAGACGTGCTCAAGTACCAGGCCGGCATCTATGCCAAGGCGGCGAATAACGAAGGGGTGAAAATCTCCATTCGCGGCTCGGGCATCAACCGTGGCCCCGGCAGCCATGCGTCCGGCCTGTATGAAACCATCGACGGCCTGCCACTCACCGGCCCCGGCGGCACGCCTTATGAACTCAAGGACCCGCTGTGGCTCAGCCGCGTCGAAGTGCTGCGCGGTGCCAACGGTTTCGACCGGGGCGCACTGGCCCTGGGCGGGGCGGTCAACTATGTCACCCGCACCGGCTACGATGCGCCCAAGTTGCGCGTGCGCTACGAGGCCGGCAGCCACGGGTATGCCCAGCGGGAAATCAGCTCCGGGCAAGTGCTGGGCGATGCCGACTATTACATCAGCCTGACCGACACTGACTACGATGGCTTCCAGCAACAAAGCGCCGGCAGTGGCAAGGGCGTGGCGGCCAACTTCGGCTACCGGTTCAACCCGGACCTGGAAACCCGCTTCTATTTGCGTTACCGCGAAACCGCCAACGACAGCCCCGGCAAACTCACGCGCCAGCAGATCGAGCACAGCCCGCGTGCGGCCAATGCGCTCAATTTGACGCGCGACTCCAAGCGCTTGCAGCCGGGTTCTACCTGGATCGCCAACAAGACCACGCTGCAGTTGGACGATAACTCCCGCATCGAAGCGGGGCTGGTGTACCACGACTACCCCATGGACCTGCGCGAAGGCACTAACCGGCTCAAGGTAGCGTATACCGATATCAGCGGCACCTTGAACTACATCCGTCAGGACACCCTGCTGGGACGCGACAGCAAGACCACGGTCGGCCTGCGCACCACCCAGGGCCTGCCCAATAACGGTGTGTCGGAGTACGTGCGGGTGCCTGCAGGTGCCACCGCCGGTTTTGCGCCGGGCACCAAGACCCGTGACTACAGCTACCTGGGGTCGGATACGGTGCTGCACGTGAGCAACGACCTGGAGCTGCTGCCCGATCTGTGGCTGACCACCGGGCTGGCGGCGATCTATACCCGTCGCGAAACCGAAGTCACCTATCCCGAGACCCATGCCCCCTTGAGCACTCATGCCTGGGACTATGCCCCGCGCGTGGGCCTGCGCTATGACTTCAACCCGCAATTGCAGGTGTATGGCAACCTGAGCCGCTCGGTGGAGCCGCCGCATGCCTGGTCGATGATCTGGGGTTCCAATAAGTTCTTTGCCAAAGATGTTAATAATCCGGCTTCCGGCTTGGCCCGCGAAGGCGTGGAACTGCAAAACCAGACCGCCACCACCCTGGAAGTGGGCGGACGCGGCGAAGCCTGGTTCGGCCAATGGGATCTGGCGCTGTATCACTCGCTGGTGCGCCATGAGTTGCTCAGCGTCGAGACCCAGGCGGCTACGCCCAACCTGTCGCAGGTGGTCGCCGAATCCAACGCCAGCCCGACCATTCACCAAGGCCTGGAACTGAGCCTCACCAGCCCGTTGTGGGAGGGCGGCAACACTGGTCGCCTGGCCCTGCGCCAGGCCTACACCTACAGCAACTTCCACTACCGCGACGACCCGCGTTTTGGCGACAACACATTGCCCGGTATCCCCAAGCACTATTACCAGGCGCAGGTGCGCTACAGCCATCCCAGCGGCTTTTTCAGCAGCCTCAATGGCGAGTATTCCTCGCGGGTGGCGGTGGACTACGCCAACTCCTACTACGCGCGAGCCTATGGCTTATTGGGCGCCACCGTTGGCTATGACGCGCCGAAGCAGGACTGGCAAGCCTGGGTCGACCTGCGCAACCTGACCAACCAGCGCTATGCCAATACCGTGACCCCGGGCTATGACGACCATGGCAAGGATATGGCGCGCTCGACGCCGGGCGATGGCATGGGCGTGTATGCCGGGGTGTCCTGGAGCTTGCGCTAAGCAGGCCATTGCCGGCGAATCCCTCGCCATAAGTCGGGCCTCCTGCACCCGTGGGGGACAGCTGGTCTGGATGTGCCTGGGGTTCGTTGCCGAGCTCTTGCCCTGCCATCGTTTTACTGTCATCGTTTGCGCGATTGGTAATCTTTCTTGTTTGAGAAACTTTTGCGCATGCATGACTTTCCTGTGGCCGATTGTGATATAGCCCGCCGCCAGCAGACACTCACCGCGCTCTACAGCGACCACCATTCCTGGTTGCAGGGTTGGCTGCGCAAGAAACTCGGCTGTTCGCAGCATGCGGCGGACCTGGCCCAGGATGCATTTGTGCGGGTGTTGCTGCTGGCCGAGCCCCACAATATTCAGGAGCCTCGGGCATTTCTCGCGACCACTGCCGGGCGCTTGCTGATTGACGGTGCGCGGCGACGCAAGATCGAGAAAGCCTATATGCAAGCCCTGGCGATCCAGTACGAAGACGCTGGCATGCCCGATCCGGCGACCATTCATGTCGCGCTGCAGGCCCTGGAACGCATTGCGCTGATGCTCGCCGGCCTGCCGGACAAGGCCCGCGAAGCGTTTCTGCTCAGTCGCCTGGACGGCCTGACCTACAGTGAAATCGCGGCCCAGCTCCAGGTCTCCTCCAGCACAGTAAAAAACTACATCTCCAGCGCGCTGGTGCATTGCTACCAGACGCTGCATGGCGCGGATCCGCTTTGATGTCCGCCGAACAGATTGTCAGCGAGGCAGCGCAATGGTTGGCGCTGCTCAATGACGAGGAGGTCAGCGCCGCTGACCGCCAGGCATTTGAAGAGTGGTGTGAGGCTGACCCACGCCATCGGGTGGCTTTCGAGCGCATGGGGGCATTGTGGGGCAGCTTCGATGAATTGCCTGCCGAACCGGCACGCCTGGCATTGAATCAAGCCTTCATCCCACGCAAGCCCGGGTACGCTGTGCGCGGCGGGCAGGTCCTGGGGCTGTTGGGTGTGTTGGTGCTCGGCTGGGCGAGCGTCGAGCAACTGCCACTGTGGATGGCCGACCAACGTACCGGCGTCGGCGAACGGAGCCAGGTGGTCCTGGCCGATGGCAGCCAGGTGCAGCTCAACAGCAACTCGGCACTGGACGTGAAATTCGACGGCCAGCAGCGTGTAATCGAGTTGCTCAAGGGCGAGATGTGGGTCGAGGTGGCCAAGGATGCGCAGCGGCCATTTGTGGTGCGTACCGACCAGGGTACGGCGACCGCATTGGGCACGCGTTTCCTGGTCCAGCGCGCGGTGGATGGCTCGACCGTGGTCACGGTGATCGAATCAACGGTGGCCGCCAAAGGCAATCACAGCGAGGCGGTGAAGGTCATGGCAGGCCAGCGCGCGATCCTCAAGCAGGGCCACGCCCAGCCAGCGCAAGCGGTCGGCAGCGGCGACCCGGCGGCCTGGACCCGGGGCTTGCTCACGGTGGATGACCGGCCGTTGAGCGAGGTCCTGCAAACCCTGGCCAGCTATCGCCATGGCGTGGTGCGTTTTGATCCCCAGGCGTTGCAAGGCATGCGCGTGTCAGGGGTGTTCAAGCTCGATGACAGCGACGCAGCGCTGGCGACCCTGGCGGATAACCTGCCGATCAAAGTGGAGCATTTCACCGACCTGCTGGTGGTGATCAAACCCCTCTGATGTGCCTGAAGACACCTGTTCAAATAAAAACCGGTCTCATTCATACCCGATTTCCCGACATGGCCGTCATGGAATATAGAACCCTCTTTTCCAGGACCTCTCATGTCACGCTTTGCTCGTCCGTTGCACCCGCTGGCGCTGTCAGTGGCGATGGCTTTTGCCGCTGTGCCCCTGACCATTCACACCGCATGGGCTGATGAAAGTAGCCATTTCTCGATCCCTGCCGGTGACCTGAGCCAGGCCCTCAACGGCTTTGCCGAACAGGCCGGGCTGGTCCTGGCCTTTGATCCGGCCTTGACCCGCGGCAAGCGCAACAGCGGTTTGAACGGGCAGTTGAGCAGCGACGCGGCACTCGCCCAGTTGCTGGCGGGTAGCGGTTTGCGGGCCCAGGCGCTGTCTGCCCAGCGCTATCGCATCGAGCCGATCCCCCAGGCGGACGGCTCGGTGGAGTTGCAAGCCACCACCATCAGTGCTGCCGAGCAAAGTGAAAGCCCCATTGGCCCGGTGTCCGGCTATGTGGCCACGCGCAGCCTGTCTGGTACCAAGACCGACACCGCGCTGATCGAGACCCCGCAGTCGATCTCGGTGGTCACCAAAGACCAGATGCGCGCGCAGAATGCCGAGAGCCTCAACCAGATCCTGCGCTACAGCGCCGCGGTCGTCCCGGAAACCCGTGGCGCCACTGCCTCGCGCCTGGACCAGTTGACCATTCGCGGCTTCTCGCCGGTGACTTACCTCGACGGCCTGCGCGTGGCGTCGAGCCGCGATGCCTCGCCGCAAAAGGATGCCTTCGACCTGGAGCGCGTGGAGGTCCTGCGCGGCCCGGCCTCGGTGTTGTATGGCCAGGGCAGCCCCAGCGGCGTGATCAATATGGTCACCAAACGCCCGCTGGATACGCCTTTTCACGAAGTGGGCGTGGAGTACGGCACCTTCAACAAAAAGCGCACCACCTTCGATCTCAGCGGCCCGCTGGATGAGCAAGGGGTGTACTCCTACCGCGTCGCCGGCTTGTTCGATGATGCCGACGGCCAGGTCGAGCACACCGAGACCCGCCGCCAATCCCTGTCTTCGGCCTTCACCTGGCGCCCGAACGAGGACACCTCGCTGACCCTGCTCGGGCATTTCCAGAAGGATCCCAAGGGCGCTTCCTACGGTTCGATGCCGGCCTGGGGCTCGGTGTTGCATAGCCCGCTGGGGCGCAAGATTGATGTCGATTTCTACGACGGCGAGAAGAACTTCGAGAAGAGTGACCGCGCGCATTACTCCATCGGTTATGCCTTCGAGCATCACCTCGACGACGTCTGGACCGTGCGCCAGAACGCCCGCTATATGCGCAGCGAAGGGATCTACCGCAGTATCTACAGCAGCAACCTGCAGGCCGATTACCGCACCTTGAACCGCTCGACCATCGCCACCGATGTCGACATGGATGCCTACAACCTGGATAACCAGTTGCAGGGCAAGTTCGACACCGGCCCGGTGCAGCACACGCTGTTGATGGGGCTTGATTACCAGAACACCAGCGTCGATACCAAGGCCGGTTACGGCAAGGGACCGGACCTGGATATTTTCGATCCGGTATATGGCGCGCCAGTCACCACCCCGGCATTTTCCAGCGACGCCACCCAGCGCAGCGAGCAGACTGGCGTGTACCTGCAGGAGCAGGCGAAGTGGGATAAGTGGGTGCTGTTGATGGGCGGTCGTTATGACTGGGCCAGCACGGATAACAGCTCATTGAGTTTGACCGACGGCAAGAAAACCAAATCCTCCCTGGACAGCAAAGCCTTCACCGGTCGTCTGGGGGTGGTCTACCTCTTCGATAACGGCCTGGCGCCATACGCCAGCTATTCCGAATCCTTCTCCCCGCAATCGGGCACCGGCTACGGTGGTTCGGTGTTCAAGCCCACCGAAGGCAAACAGTACGAAATCGGCATCAAGTACCAGCCGCCGGGCAGCAACAGCTTTATCACCGCGGCCATCTTCGACCTGCGCCAGAACAACGTACCGACCATGGACCCGGACCCAACTCACTTGTGCGGCAATGGTCGCTGCCAGGTCCAGGACGGTGAAGTGCGCTCCCGTGGCTTTGAACTCGAAGGCAAGGCCAGCCTCAACGACAACCTGGATATCACGGCGGCCTATGCCTACCTCGATAACCGCATCAGCAAATCCAACAGCACCGTGCGCTATGCGCCGATCACCGACATTGGCGTCGGCCCGGCCGTGCCGACCCAGGGCACCACGACCTATGCTGTGCCGCGCCACACCGCCTCGGTGTGGGCCGACTACACCTTGCATGACGGTAACCTCAAGGGCTTCGGCGTGGGCGCAGGCGCGCGGTATGTCGGCTCGTCCTGGGGCGATACCGCCAACACCCTGAAGGTTCCGGGCTACACCTTGTTCGATGCGTCGGCGCACTACGACATCCCGCACATCAATACCCAGGGCGACAACCTGCGCCTGGCGCTGAACGCCACCAACCTGGCGGATAAAGAGTACGTGGCGTCCTGCTATTCGTACTCGTGGTGCTGGTACGGCTCGCAACGGACGGTGCAGGCCAGTGCGACGTATCAGTGGTAAGTTGAAAAACCGTTCTGCATAGCAGTATCGGAACAGGTCAGTTCGTTTCGAGCTGACCTTTTTATTTCACTCAAATGCATCGAGAAGGCATTTTAATGGCCCCCAACTGGCCGATGTTTCGCCAAAATCACTTTTATTTTCAGGTGGTTAGGTGGGATGCCAATGCGTAACGTAAAAATCACGCTGATTGCCTTGGCCCTGGCGAGCGGGGCGGCGGCGGCCCAGGGCAAGACGCTGCGCGAAGGGGATCGGTACATGTGCAGTTGGGGCGCGGGCACGGCGGCCAGGGCCCAGGAGCTGAAGTTGGCCGGTGTTTCGCTGTATGCCGCGCGGCAGAAAATCCAGCGGTACAAGTTCGACAAGTCCTGGATGCGCATGATGGCCATGGGGATCACCGAGCAGACCTATGACAGCCCCTCGCGGCTCAAACCGACGGCTGTTCGTTCGAGCTTTTATGAAGAGTGCGTGCGCTACAAACGGGCGCGTAAATAGACACGCTACATACTCGGTTATTAACCTGATAGTTATTAGGGTTTTAACCCGGCAAGTTTGGAAGTCGCACCAAAAAGTGGCACGAAAGATATCGCGAACCCTGAAAAATGTGTGGTTATTGAATGACTTAGCGATGTTTCAATCCGACGAAAGGCTAATAATCAACTTGTTACAGGTTGTCTCGATGGTTATTATGGCCGGGCGTTCACCTCCCACGGTTTATGCATTTTTAAATCCCAAGTTTCCATCAGCTACTTGGGATTTTTTTTGCCCGCGATTTGACCTTCATACCTGCCTGGCAGATAAACGTCCGTGGTTTTTCTGGCGCCAGTGCACCAACGCTTTCGCAGAAAAGTGTGGGGTAGCTAACACTTTCGTAGGATTGCCTACACGCGTTGCACAACCTGATCTACCCTGCATGGATCACGTCCACCGCGTCATGTGTGAGCAAGGGTGCCCAGGATGATTCCGATCGCTGAGTTGAGCCGCATCATGGCGTCCGGTTTCGTCCCGCTGTCGTGCGATTGTAGTGTCAACCCCCAGGGTTTCTTGACCATCCGAGTCTTCGAACCGGAGTCCGGTCGCGTCGAGCTGCTGTTGACCGGCGTGTCGCCCCAGGGTCTGGACAGCATCCGTGCCATCTCCAACCTGATTGGCGAACTGCGCACCGAACTCAAGGCCGGGCGCCGTGGGTTTGCGGCATTCGGCTAGGCGTCAGAGGCGGCGCAGAAACGAGCGGACAATGCGCTTGGTGGCGTCGGTGGTGTCCAGTTGCTCCAGGGCACTATAGGCATGCCACTGGCAGTCGGTGATTTCATTGCAGGGCCGGGCCTGGTCGATGTTCACCACCGAGGCTTCAAACACGTGATGCAGCGTGTCACTGGCCTTCAACTCCTGCAGATACAGCAAACCATCCACGTTCAGCCCGGTTTCCTCCTGTAACTCCCGCTCGGCCGCGCCGACTGGGCGCTCATCGCGCTCGACCTTGCCACCGGGCAATGCCCATTTCGACCTGGCCTTGCGCACGAACAGAATGTGCCCCTCACTTTCGCAAATCACCGTTGCGCGTATTTTCATCGTCTGTGCCCCCGCAAGATGATAGTCACAAAAGTGTAATGCAAATGTCATGCTGGGTCTTTATAGGCGGAGGCTGGAGACCGCGCAGGAAAACGCTGATACTGCCCGACTGAAAAAGTACCGATGAAGGAAAGTCATATGAGCACCATCCGCTGGGGCATGATCGGTTGTGGCAGTGTTACTGAAATCAAGAGTGGACCCGCTTTCTACAAAGCGCCAGGCTCGGCCCTGGTGGCCGTGATGGGGCGCCGTGAGGAAGCCGTGCGCGATTATGCGGCACGCCATGGGATTGCCCGGTTTTACACAGATGCCCAGGCGCTGATTGATGACCCCGAAGTGGATGCGGTGTACATCGCTACGCCCCCCGACAGCCACCTGGAATACAGCCTGCTGGTGGCAGCGGCGGGCAAGCATTGTTGTGTCGAAAAGCCGATGGCGCTGAATGCCGAGCAGAGCGCCTTGATGCAGCGCACCTTCGAGCGGGCCGGGCTGCATCTGTTTGTTTCCTATTACCGCCGCTCCCTGCCGCGCTTCCAGCAGGTGCGTGCCTGGCTGCAAGAGGGGCGCATCGGCGAGTTGCGGCAGCTGAACTGGACGTTGTGCAAGCCGCCATCGCCCACGGACACCAACGCGAGCAACTGGCGTACCGATCCGGCGATTGCCGGCGGTGGTTATTTTGCCGACCTCGCCAGCCATGGCTTCGACCTGTTCCAGTACCTGGTAGGGGATATTGTCGAGGTCACGGGTTATACCGCGCGCCAGGCCGGGCGCTATGCGGCGGAAGATGCGGTCACCGCCTGCTGGAGCTTCAGCTCGGGCGCGCTGGGGATGGGCTGCTGGAACTTTGTGGCTGACCGACGCGAGGATCGGGTCGAGTTGATCGGCAGTAAAGGGCGCATCAGTTTTTCCGTGTTCGACGAGCAGCCGTTGCAACTTGCAGCCGAGGTCAGCGAAACCCTGCATATTGCCCATCATCCCCATATCCAGTGGCACCACGTGCTGGGCATGAACGCGCATATTCGCGGCGAGAGTGTGCACCCGGCACTGGCGATCGAGGCCCTGAAGACCGACCGCATCATGGATCGGGTGTTGCAGCGCAAGCCCTGACGCCGCCCACCCTTGTCGGAGCCGGCAAGGTGTTGGTCTGACTGGCGGCTATTGTCAGGAATTTCCCGCAGGAGTACAAATGTACTCCATGACGACTCTCACTCCCCGCCGTTCCGCCATCCTGAACTTCATCCGCGAGCGTATCGCGCAGCAAGGTCAGCCCCCCAGCCTCGCCGAGATCGCCGAGGCCTTTGGTTTTGCTTCGCGCAGTGTGGCGCGCAAACACGTGCTGGCGCTGACCGAAGCCGGGTTTATCGAGGTCAACCCGAACCAGGCCCGGGGGATTCGCCTGCTCAATCAACCGGCGCGGCCTGAGTGGCTGGAGGTCCCTGTGCTGGGCCGCGTGGCCGCCGGCCTGCCCATCGGCGCCGACGCCGAAGTGCACACGCGGCTGATGCTCGATCCGGCGACCTTCGCCCGGGTCCCGGATTACCTGCTGCGGGTTCAGGGGGACTCGATGATCGAGGACGGCATTCTCGATGGCGACCTGGTGGGCGTACGACGCAGTGCCGAGGCGCTGAACGGGCAGATCGTGGTCGCGCGCCTGGACGGCGAAGTCACCATCAAGCGTTTCGAGCGAGTGGGCCACAGTGTGCGCCTGTTGCCGCGCAATCCTGCCTATCAACCTATTGTGGTTCGTGCCGACCAGGACTTGGCCATCGAAGGCGTGTTCTGTGGCCTGGTGAGGCAAGGTTGATGGGCGCCGTGGTTGCGCTGGACTCGCTGTTCAATGGCGGGCGGGTGTGGAAGGGGCGGCCGGCTGCGCCGCCGGCCAGTGTGCACCCCACCGGGCTGGCGGCCCTGGATGCGGTGTTGCCCAGCGGTGGCTGGCCGGAGGCGGCCTTGAGTGAAATCCTTGTGGCCCAGCAGGGGGTGGGCGAGCTGCGACTGGTCTGGCCAACCCTGGCGCGGCTGTCGGCGGCCGGCGAGCGGATTGTGCTGGTGGCGCCGCCGTATACCCCATACCCCCACGCCTGGCAGAACGCCGGGGTGGACCTGCGCCAGCTCTCGGTGATCCAGGCCGATGAACGCGATGCCTTGTGGGCGGCCGAGCAATGCCTGCGCTCCGGCAGTTGCGGCGCGGTGCTGTGCTGGCCGCACAAGGCCGATGACCGGGCCTTGCGCCGTTTGCAGGTGGCCGCCGAAACCGGCCAGACCCTGGCGTTTGCCTGGCGGGCCCTGAGCGAGGCGATCAACCCGTCACCGGCCGCCCTGCGCCTGGCCGTCGAACCGAGCCAGGTGCGGGTGCTCAAGTGTCGGGGCGGCCTCGCCCATCCCGCGCCGATTGCCCTGGCCAGCGGGCACTGAGGTTGGTATGCGCTGGGTGTGCATTGTCTTCCCGCAATTGGCGTTGGACGGGGTCTTGCGTCAGCGTCCCGAACCCGACCAACCCTTGGCGTTGTTGGCCGGCCCGCCGCAACGCCGGGTGTTGCAAACCGTCAATGCCGCTGCACGTGCCCTGGGCTTGCGGCCCGGCCAATCCCTGACGGCGGCCCATGCCCTGACCAAGGCTTTTACCTGCGTCGAATACGACCCGGTGGATATCGAGCGCTGCCAGCAATTGCTCGCGGCCTGGGCCTACCGTTTCAGTTCCCAGGTCAGCGTGTTCTATCCGCGGGCCTTGTTGTTTGAAATCGAATCGAGCCTGGGCCTGTTCGGGCCGTGGCCGCTGCTGGAAGCACGCTTGCGCGAGGAACTGACCGCCCTGGGTTTTCGCCACCGTATCGTCGCCGCCCCCAACCCGGCCGCTGCGCGGGTGTTGGCCAATGCCTACGATGGCCTGGCGGTGGCCGATGTCGAGGGTTTACAGCACGCCCTTGGGTCGATGCCGATTGATCGCGTCGGCCTCGACCCGCAAGCCGCCACGGCCTTGTCGCGCATGGGCCTGCGGACCCTGGCCCAGCTGCAGGCGTTGCCCCGGCATACCCTGGCCAGGCGCTTCGACGCGGGGGTGCTCAAGCACCTGGATGCCTTGACCGGGCAACGGCCACTGGCCCTGGATTTTTATCAGCCGCCGGATCGTTTTGATCTGCGCATCGAGTTGAATTTCGATGTGCAGTCCCACCAGGCGCTGCTGTTTCCCTTGCGGCGCCTGACCGGCGACCTTGCGGCGTTCCTTTGTGGCCGCGACAGTGGCGTGCAGCGTTTTGCCCTGCACCTGGAGCATGCCGAGGCGCCCGACAGCGTGATCCAGGTGGGCCTGCTCAGTGCCGAGCGCGAACCCTCGATGCTGTTTGAACTGGCCCGTGGCCGCCTGGAGCAGGTGCAAGTGGCGGCGCCGGTGCGTGGCCTGCGCCTGCTGGCCGAAGACTTGCCGGTGTTTGTACCGCAGCGCCAGGACCTGTTCGACGAGCGCCCGCAGCAAACCCTGCCCTGGGTGCAATTGCGCGAGCGTCTGCGCGCGCGCCTGGGGGATGAGGCGGTGCAGGGCTTGCGTTTTCATGCCGACCATCGTCCCGAGTGCGCCTGGCTGCCGGGCGCCGACAGCCGTGCCTGCCCGGCCTTGAGCCCGGTGCAACGCCCTGGCTGGCTGCTCCATGAACCGACTCTGCTCGCCGAGCAGGGCCTGCAGATCCTGCTGGGCCCGGAGCGCATCGAGTCCGGTTGGTGGGATGGCGCGGATATCCGCCGCGATTACTACCTGGTGCGCACTCGCAGCGGGCAGCAAGGCTGGGCCTATCGCACCGTGGGTGACAGCGCCGGGCTGTGGCTGCAAGGCTGGTTTGCATGATGGAGGGCTACGCCGAGCTGCACTGCCTGTCGAACTTCAGCTTCCAGCGCGGCGCGTCCAGTGCCCGCGAGTTGTTCGAGCGCGCCAAACAGCAGGGGTATCAGGCCCTGGCAATCACCGACGAATGCACCCTGGCCGGCATCGTGCGGGCCTGGCAGGCGGCCAAGGAGGTTGGGCTGGGGTTGATCGTCGGCAGTGAGGTGCGCCTGGAAAACGGCCCGAAACTGGTGCTGCTGGTGGAAAACCTGCAGGGCTACCAACACCTGTGCCGACTGATCACCCAGGCCCGGCGCCGTGCCGCAAAAGGCCAGTACCGCCTGTTACGCGAAGACTTTGCCGAGCCGGTACCGGGGCTGCTGGTGCTGTGGCTGGCCGAGGAGGGCGACACACCTGCCGACGGCCAATGGTTGTGCGAAACCTTCAGCGGGCGGCTATGGCTGGCGGTAGAGCTGCATTGCGCCCAGGATGATGCCCACCGCCTGGCGCAACGCCTGCAACTGGCCGCCGACCTGCACCTGCCGGCCGTGGCCTGTGGCGATGTGCATATGCATGTGCGCAGCCGGCGTGCCTTGCAGGACACCATGACCGCGATCCGCCACCACCTGCCGGTGGCGCAAGCTGGCCAGCGCCTGCACCCCAATGGCGAGCGGCACCTGCGCAGCCTGGAGGCCCTGGGTGCGCTGTATCCGGCGCACTTGCTCGAAGAATCGCTGCACATCGCCCGCCGTTGCAGCTTCGACCTGAGCCAGTTGCGCTATCAATACCCCAGGGAGCTGGTGCCAGAAGGGCAGAGCCCAAAATCCTGGCTGCGTGCCTTGACCGAAGAAGGCATTGCCCGGCGCTGGCCCGAGGGGGTAGCAGCCAAGACTCTGGAGCAGATCAATAATGAGCTGGAGTTGATCAGCGAGCTGGGCTACGAAAGCTACTTTTTGACGGTGCACGACATCGTGCGCTTCGCCCGCAGCCGTTCGATCCTCTGCCAGGGCCGTGGCTCGGCGGCCAACTCGGCAGTGTGCTTTGCCCTGGGTATCACCGAAATCGACCCCAGCCGCATGAACATGCTGTTCGAGCGCTTCCTGTCCCGGGAACGCAACGAGCCACCGGACATCGACGTGGATTTCGAACACGAGCGTCGTGAAGAGGTGCTGCAATACGTGTTCCAGCGCTATGGCCGGCGCCGCGCGGCCTTGACCGCAGTGGTCAGCAGCTACCACGGTGCCGGCGCGGTGCGTGATGTGGCCAAGGCCCTGGGCCTGCCACCGGATCAGGTCAATGCCCTGGCCGATTGCTGTGGGCGCTGGAGCGATGAAGCGCCGCCATTGGAGCGCCTGCGCGAAGGCGGTTTCGACCCGGACAGCCCGGTATTGCGGCGGGTGTTGGGCCTGACCCAGCAACTGATCGGCTTCCCGCGTCACCTGTCCCAGCACCCCGGCGGTTTCGTGATTTCCGAGCAGCCGCTGGACACCCTGGTGCCCGTGGAAAACGCCGCCATGGCCGAGCGCACCATCATCCAGTGGGACAAGGACGACCTGGACGCCGTGGGCCTGCTCAAGGTGGATATCCTCGCGCTCGGTATGCTCAGCGCGATCCGCCGCTGTTTTGACCTGCTGCGCCGCCATCGTCACCTCGACCTGACGCTGGCGACGGTGCCCTCGGAGGATGCGGCGACCTACGCAATGATCAGCCGCGCCGACACCATCGGCGTGTTCCAGATCGAATCCCGGGCGCAAATGTCCATGCTGCCCCGACTCAAACCCAAGACGTTCTATGACCTGGTGATCGAGGTGGCCATCGTGCGCCCAGGGCCGATCCAGGGCGGCATGGTGCATCCGTACCTGCGCCGGCGGAACAAGGAAGAGCCCACGACCTATCCATCGCCCGAGCTGGAGGCGGTACTCAAGCGCACCCTGGGTATCCCGCTGTTCCAGGAGCAAGTGATGCAGATCGCCATTGTCGCGGCGCACTACACACCCGGCGAAGCTGACCAGTTGCGCCGCTCGATGGCCGCCTGGAAGCGCCATGGCGGTCTGGAGCCCCATCGCCAGCGGCTGCGCGACGGCATGCTCAAGAACGGTTACAGCGAAACCTTCGCCGCCCAGGTGTTCGAGCAGATCAAGGGCTTTGGCAGCTATGGTTTTCCTGAGTCCCATGCGGCCAGTTTCGCCTTGCTGACCTATGCCAGTTGCTGGCTCAAATGCCATGAACCGGCGGCGTTCGCCTGTGCCCTGATCAACAGCTGGCCCATGGGCTTCTACAGCCCGGATCAGATCCTGCAGGATGCGCGTCGCCATCATTTGCAGATTCGCCCGGTGGACGTGACCGCCAGTGACTGGGATTGCAGCCTGGAACCCATTGACGGCCAGCAGCCGGCGATTCGCATGGGCTTGCGCATGATCAGCGGCTTTCGCGAAGAGGATGGCCGGCGTATCGAAACCGCCCGCCAGGTCGCTGGGTTTTGCGGGATCGCCGACCTGGGCGAGCGCGCCCAACTGGACAGCCGTGCCCAGGAACTGCTGGCCGATGCCGGGGCCTTGCGCCAGTTGGCCGGGCACCGGCACCGGGCACGCTGGGACGTGGCCGGGGTGGAGCAACAGTTGGGGTTGTTTGCCGGGGTGTCGAGCCCGCAGGAGGAGGCGGTGCAACTACCGGCTCCCAGTGTCGGTGAGGACCTGTATGCCGACTATGCCAGTGTGGGCACCACCCTGGGGCCCCATCCCCTGGCGCTGTTGCGTGATCAACTGCGTGCGCGGCGCTGCCGCAGTTCACAGGAATTGCAGGTGGTGGAGCACGGACGCAATGTCAGCGTTGCCGGCCTGGTCACCGGGCGCCAGCGCCCGGGCACGGCCAGTGGCGTGACCTTCGTGACCCTGGAAGATGAGTTTGGCAACCTCAACGTGGTGGTCTGGCGTGAGCTGGCCGAGCGTCAGCGCCAGGTGCTGGTGGGCTCACGGCTGCTCAAGGTGGATGGGCGCTGGGAGGCGGTGGGCGAAGTCCGCCATTTGATCGCCGGCCGCTTGAGCGACCTGACGCCGCTGTTGGCGGGGATCAGCGTGCGTAGCCGGGATTTCCACTGACGGGTAGGGCGCACCGACCTAATCGTCTCTCCTGTGGGAGCCGGCTCCTGCAATGGTTCTTCTACACAGTGAAACCATCGCGCCCGGCTATGCTCCAACATTGGCGACTGTCCTCTCTCTGCACTGAGCTGATCCATGCAATTTCTATCCAATACCTACGGCTGTGACGGTTGGGGCGGTGAAATGGCCCAAAGGATTCGTGCCTTTGACTGGTCCACCACTGACCTGGGGCCCATTGACACTTGGTCCACCAGCCTGACCTGCGCGGTGCAGATGCTCCTCGCTTCGCCAGTGCCGATGGTGATGCTCTGGGGCCGCGCCGGGTACATGATCTACAACGACAGCTATTCGGTGTTTGCCGGCGGGCGCCACCCGTTTTTGCTGGGGGTGCCGGTCGAGCAGGGCTGGCCGGAAGTGGCCGAGTTCAACCGGCATGTCATGGACACCTGCCTGGCCGGTGGCACCTTGTCCTATCGCAACAAGGCCTTGATGCTGCTGCGCAATGGCCGCCCCGAGGATTTGTGGCTGGACCTCTATTACAGCCCGGTGGCCGGCGACGACCAGCATCCGGCCGGCGTGTTGGCGATCGTTGTGGAAACCACCGAGCATGTGCTGTCCGAGCGTTTGCGCCAGGAAGCCGAGGGGGCTTACCGGGTGGCGGACGAACGCTTGCAGCTGGCCCTCAATGCCGGGGCGTTGCTGGGGTCGTTTGTCTGGGATGTGCTGCCGGATCGCCTCTCGGGCGACGAGCGTTTCGCCCGTACCCTGGGCCTGTCCATGGACGACGTGGAGCGGGGTGTTTCCATTGCAGTCGCCACCCAGGCCATCCACCCCGACGACCTGGCGCGGGTCAACCGCCTGATTGCCCAGACCCTGGCGACGGGTGGGCCATATAACGTCGAGTTTCGCGTGCGACGCCCGGACGCCAGCTATCTGTGGGTACTGGCCAGCGGGCGTTGCGAGCTGGACGCGGGCGGCCAGCCGTTGCGCTTTCCCGGGGTGATCATTGATATCCATGTGCGCAAGATCGCTGAAGAGTCTCTGCTCAAGCTCACCCATAACCTGGAGCAGCGCGTCGCCGCCGAAGTCCAGGCGCGCTCGGCCGCCGAGGAGCAGTTACGCCAGTCGCAAAAGCTCGAGGCCATTGGCGGGCTGACGGGGGGCGTGGCCCATGACTTCAATAATCTGCTGCAGGTGATTGCCGGCAACCTGCACCTGCTGGCCCGCCATGAGCGCGATAACGCCCAGGTCCAACGGCGCGTCGGTGCTGCCCTGGCGGCCGTCGAGCGCGGTGCCAAGCTGTCCTCGCAACTGCTGGCCTTTGCCCGGCGCCAGCCACTGTCACCGGCGGTGTTCAACCCGCGGCGCATTTATGAAGGCCTGGGTGAGTTGCTGCAGCGGGCCCTGGGGGAAACCATCCAGATTGATGTGCAGTTGCCGCAAGACCCGTGGTGCATCCATGTCGATCGCAATCAACTGGAAAACGCCGTGCTCAACCTGGCGATCAACGCCCGGGATGCGATGAAGGGCGAGGGGGTGATCCGCATCACCGGTGAAAACATCACGTTGTCGCCCGAAGATGGCAGCCGCAACGGGATTGCCCCCGGCGAATATGTGCGCCTGTCGGTCAGCGACACGGGGGCCGGCATGTCGCCGGCGGTGCTGCAGCGGGTCTTCGAGCCGTTCTTTACCACCAAGCCTGACGGTCACGGCACCGGCCTGGGCTTGAGCATGGTGTTTGGCTTCGTCAAGCAAAGTGGCGGGCATGTGCAGATCAGCAGCGAGCCAGGCCAGGGCACCCTGGTGCAGATGTACTTCCCCCACAGCCTTGAGCCGGAAAGCCAGGAAGCGCCCGACCAGGTGGAGCAGCAGGAAGGCGGCCGGGAAACCATCCTGGTGGTGGAGGACAACGAAGGCGTCCGCGGCGCAGCGGTGGAACTGCTGCAACAGGCCGGCTACACGGTACTCACTGCCACCGATGGCGATGACGCCATGCTGATGCTGCGCACCGGCTTGCGGCCGGACCTGATCTTCACCGATGTGGTCATGCCGGGGCGGATCAAAAGTACCGACCTGGCCACCTGGGCCAAGGCGCAACAGCCGCCCATTGCAGTACTGTTCACCTCCGGGCATACCCGTGACATTCTTTCCAGCGACCACCTGCTGGGCAACGACATTCATCTGCTGGGCAAGCCCTACAGCCCCGAGGAACTGGCGCGACAGGTACGCTCGGTATTGACCACGCAGGTGAGCTACTGCGATTGAACGTTTACCCCTGTTGCCGGATCCACCCCTGGACCGCTGACTCTTATAAGGTTGACCATGACTTCATCGCGCCACTTGCCGCCTGCCACTGATCTTCTGGCCGCGCGCCCCGGTTTTGTCCGGGTGCGCGGCGCCCGGGAACATAACCTGCGCAATGTTGATGTGGACATCCCACGGGATGCTCTGGTGGTGTTCACCGGGGTCTCGGGGTCGGGCAAATCCTCCCTGGCGTTTTCCACGTTGTACGCCGAGGCGCAGCGGCGTTACTTCGAGTCGGTCGCGCCTTATGCCCGGCGCCTGATTGACCAGGTGGGCGTGCCGGATGTGGACTCCATCGAGGGGCTGCCGCCGGCCGTGGCCCTGCAACAGCAGCGGGGCACGCCGAGCACGCGCTCGTCGGTGGGCAGCGTGACCACCTTGTCCAGCCTGATCCGCATGCTCTATTCCCGTGCCGGCAGTTATCCGCCGGGGCAGCCGATGCTGTATGCCGAAGACTTCTCGCCGAACCTGCCCCAGGGCGCCTGCCCGCAGTGCCACGGCCTGGGCCGCGTGTATGAAGTGACCGAGGCACTGATGGTGCCCGATCCGTCCCTGACCATCCGCCAGCGGGCGGTCGCTGCCTGGCCGCTGGCCTGGCAGGGGCAAAACCTGCGGGACATCCTTGTGACCCTGGGTTATGACGTCGATATCCCCTGGCGCGAGCTGCCGAAAAAACAGCGCGACTGGATCCTCTTCACCGAGGACACGCCCACGGTGCCGGTGTATGCCGGCTTGACCCCGGAGCAGACCCGCGAGGCCCTCAAGCGCAAACTCGAACCCAGCTACCAGGGTACTTTCAGCGGCGCCCGTCGCTACATTCTGCACACCTTCACCCACACCCAGAGCGCGCTGATGAAAAAGCGTGTCGCGCAATTTATGCAAGGCAGCCCGTGCCCCTTGTGCGAGGGCAAGCGCCTGACCAAGGCCGCGTTGTCGGTGAAGTTTGCCGGGGTGGATATTGGCGAGCTGTCGCAACTGACATTGTTGCAACTGGCGCAGCTCCTGCGCCCGGTGGCCGAGGGCAAGGGTCGGGTAAAACTCTCGGTGGAAAAACGCCTGGCCGCCCAGCGCATCGCCCAGGATTTGCTGGAGCGGGTCAGCACCCTGACCGACCTGGGCCTGGGCTATCTGTCCCTGGAGCGCAGCACGCCAACCCTGTCCTCTGGCGAATTGCAGCGCCTGCGCCTGGCGACGCAACTGGGCTCGCAACTGTTCGGCGTGATCTATGTGCTGGACGAACCGTCGGCCGGCTTGCATCCGGCGGATGGCGAAGCCCTGTTCACGGCGTTGGAGCGCCTGAAAGCCGCCGGCAATTCACTGTTTGTGGTGGAACACGACCTGGAAACCATGCGCCGTGCCGACTGGTTGATCGACGTCGGCCCGGCGGCGGGCGAGCAGGGTGGCCAGGTGCTGTACAGCGGCCCACCGGCAGGCCTGGCACAGATTGCAGCATCACAGACCCGCGAATACCTGTTTGCCGAGCCGCGCCCGCTGAACACCTCGCGCCGTGCGCCGAGCGGCTGGCTCAGCCTGGAAGGGGTCAGCCGCAATAACCTCGACGAGGTGAGCGTGGACTTTCCCCTGGGCTGTTTTACTGCTGTGACGGGGATTTCCGGCTCGGGTAAATCCAGCCTGGTCAGCCAGGCCCTGCTGGACCTGGTGGGTGAGGGGCTGGGTCGGGTGGTGGTCAGCGACGACGAGCCCGACCTCGAAGACCCGGCGCCGCAAACCAGCAGTGGCCGCATCCGCGCGGGCCTGGAGCAGATCCGCCGGTTGGTGCAGGTGGACCAGAAGCCCATTGGCCGCACCCCACGCTCCAACCTCGCGACCTACACTGGCCTGTTCGATAACGTGCGCAAGCTGTTCGCCGCCACCCCAGCGGCAAAAAAACACCACTACGATGCCGGACAGTTCTCCTTCAACGTCGCCAAGGGTCGTTGCCCGAAGTGCGAGGGTGAGGGGTTTGTCAGCGTCGAATTGTTGTTTATGCCCAGCGTCTACGCACCTTGCCCGACCTGTCACGGCGCGCGCTACAACCCCCAGACCCTGGCGATTACCTGGCAGGGCCTGAACATTGCCCAGGTGCTGGGCTTGACCGTTGAGCAGGCGGTGGACGTCTTCGCCGAACAACCCAGCGTGCTGCGCGCGTTGCGGGTCCTGCGCGACATCGGCCTGGGCTACCTGCGCCTGGGCCAGCCGGCCACCGAGCTGTCCGGTGGCGAGGCCCAGCGGATCAAACTGGCCACCGAACTGCAACGTACCGCACGGGGCGCAACCCTGTATGTCCTCGACGAGCCCACCACCGGTCTGCACCCCCGTGATGTCGACCGCCTGCTGCTGCAACTCAACCACCTGGTGGATGCCGGTCACACAGTGATTGTGGTCGAACACGAAATGCGCGTGGTGGCCCAGAGCGACTGGGTCATCGACATCGGCCCAGGCGCCGGCGACCAGGGCGGCAACGTCGTCGCCAGCGGCACGCCACAGCACCTCGCCCAGAACCAAACCAGCCGCACCGCCCCCTTCCTCGCACGCGAGCTGGGGCAAGGGAATTGACCTTGGGCATGACAAGAGACCCCTGGATGGGCTAGCTTCAAGGTGGACCAGTCATTGATTAACTTGCGGAGGTACTTCATGCCAGTGAAACATGATCTTTATCAGGATTTGGGGTTGAGCAAGGAGGATGTCCAGCAGCGTCGGGCAAGCCACCATCGGTTGGATGTATTGCTCACCCAGTATGACGTTGCCGACAAGGAGGTGCTGGAGGCTGAATCTGCAAGTGCCAATGACGATGATGTGGAGAACCTGAAGAAGAAACGCCTGTTGATCAAAGATAAAATCGTCGAACAACTGGAGCAGACCAAGGGGCATTAGCCAACGCTGGGGGAGGGGGTCCATATTTGTTCAGAATTGCCCCAAGGACAACAACCCCGCCACTGCCTATTATCCCAACCGTTCGCCCGACCCTGGGGCACGTTGACTGCGCATGGAATGCGTTGTGGTGTCGGGCGAACTCTTTTTCTAGGTGCGCAGCACCTGCAGGCAGGCGTCGATCGAGCGCTGCTGGGTGTCTGCATACAGCTGCAACTCATCAAGAGTCTGGCGGCCCAGAGCCTGTTCAAACTCAGCCTGGTTGGCGTTGGCCGCGTAGTGACTCTGCGCCGCATCGCCCAGGTTCGACTGGAAAATCCCCGCCGCGCTGACCGGCAGAAAATCTTCATACACCAACGGTTCGATATCGACGTAACCCGCCTCGATCAACGCGTCCAGACTCTGTGGCGCGTCCTTCTCGGCGGCACGGCCCTTGTCGGTCACTCGGTAGCGAAAGTACGCCAAACCTTGCTCGCGCATGGCCCGATGGTTATCCGGGAAGGCCTGGAAGTGCTGTGCCATCAGTTCGGTATAGCGCTGGGCGTTGGCTTCATTGGGAAAGGCACCCAGTTCGTCCCGCGCGGCGTTGAGCAGTTGGTCATAGAGCGCCCGGCCCTTGGGTGTCAGGGCCACGCCACGTTGTTCGATTTCGCCAAAGCGTGCGCTGTGGCTGCCCCTGGCATCGGTAAAGGCAATGGCTTCGTCGAGGGCCTTGAAACTGGTCTGGCGCAGCAGGATCGGGCATTGGCGGCGGGGTGGGCCTTCGATCACGGCTTTGGGGGTGATGCCTTTGCCGGGCATGTCGGCTTGTACGCGGTCGATGTCCAGGGTGCGTGGGGTCAGGTGATTGATATGCGGGCCCTTGAAGGCCACCACGTCGGCAATCAGCCGGTGCTGGTCGCTGAGTTGCTGGTACTGGGCCGCGCTGACCGTGGCGGTGTGGTGCCAGCGAAAGGTTTCCAGGGCTTGCTGGATAAAGGCCTGGGCATCGCTGGCATTCAGGCCGCCGTCGGCTTCGGCCTGTTCGATCAGGGCCAGGGCCCGTGGGGTGAAGATGGAGCGCTTGGCCAGGGCTGATTCGGCAAAGGCCCGCAGTTCAAGGTTTTCGATCAGCTCCAGGCGCAGCAGCGAGGTGAAGACCCGGAACGGGCTGGTCTGCAAGGCGCTTTCATGCACGGCGCGAAAGGCCGTGGAATGCACCGGCACGCCGGCCGGGGTGAGGTCGTAGTAACCCACCGGGTGCATGCCCATTACTGCAAACAGGCGGCTGATGGTTGCCAGCTCATAGGCGCTGCCCAGGCGGATGGCGCCGTGGCGCTCCATGTCCAGGCGCTGGATTTCGCCGGTGTGCTGCAGTTGCTGCGCCAGGTCTGGATCGCTCGCCAGCACCCGGGCATTGGTTTCGGCCACCAACTCCAGCAGCGCGCCATACAGCGGCACTTCCTCGCGGTACATGTCGGACATGGCCTTGGAGAAGTCTTTGCGGATGGTATCGGGGCTGATAAAGCGCGGGGTAGGCATAGAAAAATTCCTGGCTGCGGTAACGGTGGTGTGGGCCGTAAGCCAGATTTTGTTGGGCGCTGCCCGAGGGCGCAAACGAAGATTCCTCTGGACTTCATTCTGCAAATGAATGAGCGCCACAGGCACACACAAAAATCCCGCCTGGTAGGCGGGATTGGTCAACCCAGGTTGCCCTGGATCAGGCCGGGAACAGTTCGCTCAGTTTCATCGCCAGCATCATGTCGCCTTCGGCGCGCAGTTTGCCGCCCATGAAGGCCTGCATGCCGTCGGTTTCGCCGCTGACGATACCTTTCATGGTTTCAGCGTCCATCACCAGAGTTACCTGGGCGTCAGGGTTCACGCCTTCTTGCAGTTCGCAGGTGTTGTCCTTGACGATCAGGGAGAAGTTCTGGCTCTCGTCGATACGGAAACCGAACACCAGGTCCAGGCCGTCGGCAGCGGCTGGGTTGAATTTGGCTTTCATTGCTTCTACGGCTTTAGCTACGTCAGTCATGGTTCGATCCTTTTATGGGTGGTGCCAGTGACCTTGGGGTCACGGTTGGCCGCAATTCATCGGAAGGTGATGAGCTGCGGCGCCTTCAACAGTTGCAAGTGGGTATGGCTGTTGAAGGAAGCCAGTGCCACTTCGCGTCCACGGAACTTCAAGTGGTTGAGCGAAGTGTTGACAATCTGCCAGTTCAGCTCGAAAGCCTGGGTGGCAGGTATGCGGGTAATCAGGTGGAGCAGGGCGGTGATGGTGCCGCCAGAAGTAAATACGGCGATCTTGTGGGAACTGTCGGCAGTCTCCAGCAGGCGCTGCAGGCCACCCTGGACGCGCTCGACAAACCCCAGCCAGCTTTCCAGGCCGGGGGTGTCGTAGGTGCCGCTCAGCCAGCGTTCGATGATCAGGGCAAAGATACGCTGGAACTCGCCACGGTTATGCTGGGCGTTGCGCAGGATATCCAGGGCTTCGGGCTCGCTGTCGAGCAGGTCCGGGAGCAGGGCGCGGATGATCGCGTCGGCGTCGAATTCGTTGAAGGCACTGTCGATTTCCAGGGGCGGCACCGGCAAGCCCTGGGCGCCGATGGACTCGAACGTGGCATTGGCCGTGTGCTGCTGGCGCCGCAGGTCGCCCGACACACAGCGGTCGAACGTCAGGCCCAGGTCTGCCAGATGGCTGCCCAGTATCTGCGCCTGCTGCACACCCACGGGCGACAGGACATCATAGTCGTCTGCACCGAAGGAGGCCTGGCCATGTCGAATCAAATAGATGCTGCCCACGTCCGTCACCCGGTACGTTGAAAGTCTGGCGAGGTTATGAGGATGCCGGGAAGCTGTCAATGAAAAAACATACGCTTGTTTTAAAAGCCCGTTAGAGGCCGATATCCGTGTCGGAGCTGTCGAGCCTTGGCGAGGCTGCGATGGCAGCGGCACTGTGAGCAGAGATGTTGCCTGGCCCACCGCTATCGCGGCCTCGCCAAGGCTCGACAGCTCCCACAGGGTTTAGCGGTGTTTGTTGGATCCTTTCACGAGCATGAGCCTTGAGAGGCCCGTTTCAAGGGGTTTCAGCTCTGGCTCACCGGCCGTCCCATCGGTATGCTGGGGCAATCGCGCCTGGCGCACCGTTTCTGTAAGGAGTCCCATGGAGTTTTTGGCTGAGTATGCAAGTTTTCTGGCTAAAACCGTCACGTTGGTCGTCGCCATCCTGGTGGTGCTGATCAGTTTTGCGGCGTTGCGCAGCAAGGGCCGGCGCAAGAATGCCGGGCAGTTGCAGGTCAGCAAGCTCAATGACTTTTACAAAGGCCTGCGCGAGCGCCTGGAGCAGACCCTGCTCGACAAGGATCAGCTCAAGGCCCTGCGCAAGTCCCAGGGCAAGGCCGAGAAAAAACAGAAGAAAACCCCCGAAGCCAAGCCACGGGTGTTTGTGCTGGATTTTGACGGGGACATCAAGGCGTCGGCCACCGACAGCCTGCGCCACGAAATCACTGCGCTGCTGAGCCTGGCCACGCCCAAGGACGAAGTGGTACTGCGCCTGGAAAGCGGCGGTGGCATGGTCCACAGCTATGGCCTGGCGTCCTCGCAATTGGCGCGGATCCGCGAGGCGGGCGTGCCGTTGACGGTGTGCATCGACAAGGTCGCGGCCAGCGGCGGCTACATGATGGCGTGCATCGGCGAGAAGATCATCAGCGCACCGTTTGCCATCCTCGGCTCGATTGGCGTGGTGGCCCAGTTGCCCAACGTCAACCGCCTGCTGAAAAAGCACGATATCGACTTTGAAGTACTCACCGCTGGCGAGTACAAGCGCACCCTGACGGTGTTTGGCGAAAACACCGAGAAGGGCCGGGAGAAGTTCCAGGAAGACCTGGATATCACCCATCAACTGTTCAAGAACTTCGTGTCGCGCTATCGCCCGCAACTGGCGATTGATGAAGTGGCTACCGGCGAAGTCTGGTTGGGCGTCGCGGCGCTGGACAAGCAGTTGGTAGACGCGCTGCAGACCAGTGACGAATACCTGGCCACCAAGGCCAAGACCGCCGAGTTGTTCCACCTGCACTATGCCGAGCGTAAAAGCCTGCAGGAGCGGGTGGGCCTGGCGGCCAGCGGCTCGGTGGACCGGGTGCTGCTGACCTGGTGGAGCCGCCTGACTCAACAGCGTTTCTGGTAACTCACCCACCCTGTAGGCGCCGGCAAGCCGGCACCTACAGGGGATCGCGTCGATCCTGCAGCAGTGGAATCGGATGCCTCATCAGCAGGCCCACCACCAGCGCCCCCAGCAGCCCCAATAGCCCCGCCACCCACAACACCCTGGCAAACCCGCCGACAAACGCTTGCCACGCCAAGGGTTGCACCCATCCCTGCGCCGATTCCGGCAGCAGTGCCATGGCCGCTGGCATATCCCCGGCCACCACCCGCGAGGCAATCCCCGGTACCTGGGCCTGCCATTGCGTGCCAAGGCTGGTTTGCAGCAGATACTCGCTATGGCTGGCCAATAGCGCGCCATACACCCCAATCGCCAACATGATCGCGCTGAAACGCATCGTGGTGCTCATGCCCGATGCCATGCCCGCGCGGTCCCTTGGCACGCAGGCCATGATGTTTTTCTGGGTGTCGCCATTGAGCAGGCCGGCCCCGGCGCCAGTCACTGCAATCGCCAGGGCGAACGGCAGATAACCGCCGACATTCACCGCCCAGGCGCTGAGCAGGTTGCCGCTGCCCACCAGGGCCAGGCCGGCCGCCATCATGGTCGCGGGGGCGAAGCGGCTGGCCAGGCGTGCGCCGATCCGCGGGCAGATCAGCATGGTCAGGGCAAACGGCAACATCCCCAAGCCCGAGGCAATCGCGGAAAACCCCAGGCCGTTTTGCAGGTAGAACGGCAGCAGCGTCATCATCACCTGGGCACACCCGGCATAGGCAAACATCCCCAGCAAGGCCCCGATAAACCGTGGGTACTGGAACAGTTGCAGGTCCACCATGGGCCGGCGCTGCAAGCGCTCCACCCACACAAACAGGCCCAGCAGCAACGCGCCGCCGAGCAGCCGCGCATAGGTCAGCGGGTTGTCCCAGCCGATGCGATTGGCTTCGATCAGGCCCCAGATCAGGCACAGCAGGCTGGCGCTGAAGGTCAGGCTGCCCCAGGGGTCGAGGCGCGCCGATTGGCTGTCGCGCGATTCCGGGATGGCGTGCAGGACCAGTGCGAGCAAGGCCAGACCCACCGGCAGGTTGAGGTAGAAAATCCAGCGCCAGCCCATGTAGTGGGTAATCAGGCCGCCAAGGGTCGGCGCGGCGGTCATCGCCACGCCCATGCAGGCGCCCCAGAATGCCCAGGCCTTGGCCCGTTCCAGGTCATCGTGAAAGGCATGGCCGATGGAGGCCAGGGCCGAGGTCAGCAGCAACGCTGCACCGACACCCTTCACGGCACGGGCGATATCCAGCAGCAGCACGCTGGGCGCGGCGCCACAGCCCAGGGAGGCGAGAATAAAAATCCCCAGGCCCCACACCAGGGTTTTCTTGCGGCCGAAGCGGTCGGCAATGCTCCCGGCTGGCAGCAGCAGGGCGGCGAACGCCAGCATATAGGCGCTGACTACCCATTCGATATCGGCGAAATTGGCGCCCAGGTCGCGAGCAATGGTCGGCAGGGTCACGGCGACGATGTTGGTGTCGAGGACAATCAACGAACAGACCCCGGAGGCGGTCAACAGGGTAAGGCGGGGGCTGACCCGGCTCATGGCAGGATTACCTGACAGGCAACAGGCAAGACGGATTTGACGGGCATCAGGTGGACTCTCTACTGTGGATGTCCTGTGAGCTTATCGTCGGCGCCCAATGATTCTGTTAGCCGAGGCGAAGCACATCATTACCTTTGAGCTAATCCTGCGATGGAAATACGTCATTTCCGCTACTTCCTGGCCGTTGCCCGGCACCGCAACTTCACGCGGGCCGCCGAGCAACTGGATATTGCCCCACCCACCTTGAGCCGACAGATCCAGGATATGGAGCGCGCCCTGGGTACCCGCCTGTTTATCCGGCGTCAGCGGGATGTCAGCCTGACCGAGGCGGGCAGCGCGTTGCTGGGTGAAGCTGAAGCCACCGTGCGCCAGTTCGAGTTCGCCCAGCGCAATGCCCAGCGCGCCGGGCGTGGCGAGATCGGCCATATCGAGTTGGGCTATGTGGCGTCGGCGGTGTATTCCGGCGTGTTGCAACGTCAGGTGCAGGGGTTTTGTGCGGAGTTTGCCGATGTCAGCCTCAGTGTGCGGGAAAGCCCCATGGCCCTGTTGCCGGGGCTGGTGGCCGAAGGGCGCTACGACATTGGCTACATTCGCTCACCCATGACCCTGCCCGACGGCGTGGAGGCGCTACGCCTGGGCAGTGAGGGTTTTGTCCTGGCGCTGCCACAGGGCTCGTGGCTGCTGGGCTTGAAGGCGATCACCTGCGAGCATTTGCAGAACGAGACCTTCATCCTGCCCGAGCAAATCAGCGGCACCTTGCAGGTGGCCGCGCAAGGCGGGTATGCCCCGCGCCTGGGGCCGCAGCCGGGAGGCCTGGTGGCGGTGATTGCCCTGGTGTCCCTGGGGCAGGGCGTGGCGGTGGTGCCGGAGTCGGTGGTGGGGCATGTCAGCTTGCCGGGTGTGCACTACCGCACCCTCCAGGGCAGCGATGCGTCGTCGTGGCTGTCGCTGATCTACCGGCGCTTTGAAAAAGCCCCGGCGGTGGCGCGGTATATCCAGCACATCAAACACAACCCCACCCCGTAGCAACTGGTCCCTACCGGGTCAGGCGGGGCTGTATCGAGTCTGCCAGCTGCGTGAGGATCAGGCAGCAGGACACCGCCCCCGCATCCAGCACCCCCAGCGAGCGTTCGCCCAAACGGCTGGCCCGGCCGATCTTGGCCACCAGGTCCTTGGTCGAGTCGCGGCCCTGGGAGGCGGCGCTTTTCATCGCATCCAGGGCGTCGCTGAAGGACGCACCCGCCGCCTGCGCCTGCTCAAACGCCTCCACCGCCGGGATCAGGGTGTCCATCAGGCACTTATCGCCGACGCCGGCTTCGGTGATGTCCTGCAGGGAGGTGAGGCCGCCGCGCAGTAGATGGGCGAAGGTCGCGGCGTCGATGTTTTCGCTGCCGCGCACTTCATCGGCCATGCCGATAAACAGGCTGCCATACAGCGGGCCCATGGAACCGCCGATGCCTTCCATCAGGCTCAGGGTCAGTTCATCCAGGGCCTCGGCCAGGGTCAGTTGCCGGCCTTCGAGGGTGCGGCCGCAATGGGCGAAGCCCTTGGCCATGTTGATGCCGTGGTCGCCATCGCCAATCGCGCCATCGACTTCGCTGAGGTATTCACGGTTGGCGACGATCACGCTGACCAGGTCGGTGACAATCGCACTGCCGTCGTGGGTAGAAAAATGCTGGCTCATGGTCTATTCCGCCTGGGTCATGCCGATGGAGCGGCAAGGTTGGTCGATCAGGGTTTTCAGCTCGGCATCCAGGCCCAGCAGGGTCAGGGTCACGCCCATCATTTCCAGGGAAGTGAAGTAGTTGCCGACGTAGCAGCGATGGATCTTCAGGCCCTTGGCCTTGAGCTGGCTTTCGACTTCGGCGTAGAAGATGTACAGCTCCATCACCGGCGTCGCGCCCAGGCCCGAGACCAGCACCACCACGCTGTCATCCTGGCTGAAATCGCGGTCGGCGAGGATCGGTGCAAGCATGCGTTCAGCCATGGCCGCTGCAGACTCGATCGGGATCACCTCGATCCCGGGTTCGCCGTGGTGGCCGATACCCAACTCCATCTGGCCGTCCGGGATCTGGAAGTTCGGCTTGCCCACCGCGGCAATGGTGCAAGGCGTCAGGCCGATGCCGATGGAGCGGCAGTGATCGACCGCCTTCTGTGCGACGCGGATCACTCCATCCAGGTCATAGTGCTGCGCGGCGGCGGCCCCGCCGATCTTCCACATGAAGATTTCCCCGGCGACCCCGCGGCGCTTGGCGATATCGGCCTTGGGCGCCGACGCCACGTCATCGTTGGCGACCACGGTGCGGATCTGCATGTCCTTGCTGGCGGCCATTTTCATCGCCAGCTTCACGTTCATATTGTCGCCGGCATAGTTGCCGTACAGACAGGCCACGCCGGCGCCGTGATCGGCGACACGAAACGCGTCGAAGAAACTCTTGGCGGTGGGCGACGAGAAGATTTCGCCGACGGCCACCGCGTCCACCAGGCCGGGGCCGACGTAGCCGAGAAACGCCGGCTCATGGCCGGAACCGCCGCCGGTGACAATGCCCACGCGGCCTGGGCCGGAGGGCTTGGCCTTGCTGATCACGCGGGGGTTGCTGTCGCATTGGCGCAGCTCGGGATGGGCGACCAGAATGCCGCGCAGCATGTCCTCGACCACTTGGTCCGGATCGTTGATGACTCGATTCATAACGCGGGTTCCTGTTCTTGTTGTCTTGGGCGCAGTCGTTCAAGTGTGGGAGCGGGCAGGCCCGCTTCCACATTTGGATGTGTGTTGGGTTCAGGGCTCGAGCACGACCTTCAAGGACTTGTCCCCGCGCTCCATTACCGCAAACGCCTCCTTGAAATCCGCCAGCGCAAACTTGTGGGTCACCACGTCGCGCATGTCGATCTTGCGCTTGCCGATAAAGTCGATGGCCCGTGGGTACATGTACGGGCCCAGGTGCGAGCCGAGTACGTCCAGCTCCTTGCGGTCGCCGATGATCGACCAATCTACCGTGGCCTCGTCGTTGAACACGCTGAATTCGACGAAACGCCCCAGCTTGCGCAGCATCGCCAGGCCCTGGTTCACCGCTTTGTGGTGCCCGGTGGCTTCGATATAGATATCGCAGCCATAGCCGTCGGTGATTTCGCGGATTTTCGCCAGTACATCAACTTCGGCCGGGTTCCAGACTTCGTCGGCGCCCATGCGCAGGGCCAGTTCGGCGCGTTCGGGTTTCATGTCGAGCACGATCAGGCGTTTGGGGTTGCGCATGCGCACCGCGCCGATGATCCCCAGGCCGAGGGTGCCGGCGCCGGCCACGACCACCACATCGTCGAAATCCACATTGGCCCGTTCCGCCGCGTGCAGCGAGCAGGCCAGCGGCTCGATCAGGATCGCTTCGTCCGGCGCGATGGAGTCCGGCACCTGGTGGATGATGCCTTCCTTGGTGAAAATCATGTACTGGGCCATGGCGCCCTGTACGTTGTTCTGGAAGCCATAGAGGTCGTGCTTCTGGCACATCCAGTACTGGCCGTGGTTGCAGAAACGGCAGCCCCAGCAGGGCACGATCTGCTCGGAAATCACCCGGTCGCCGACCTTCACCCCGCGCTTTTCAGCGCCTGGGCCCAGGGCGACCACGCGGCACACAAACTCATGCCCGGGAATCATCGGCGGCTTGACGTAGCGCGGCTGCTCGGCGTCGCCCCAGAACGACGGCGCGCCGCGATAGGTCTTGATATCGCCCATGCAGATGCCGCACAGCTCGACCTTGGTCAGGATCTCGTCGGGGCCTGGCGTCGGTACATCGACGGTTTCCAGGCGATAGTCTTCCGGGCCATGGCAGACCACGGCCTGCATGGTCTTGGGGATCACTGGGTGGAGTTGTTCGGCGGTACGTTCGGTAGCGATGGACATGACAAACCTCACGACGAATAGAAGGATTACTGAATGCTGTAGCCGCCGTCGATCACCATATTGGCGCCGGTGATCATCTGGGCTGCGTCGCTGAGCAGGTACAACGCCAGCCCGGCGATTTCATCCGGCTGGGCAAAACGGCCCGCCGGGATCTGCAATTTGGCCCGTTCGCCCACTTCGCCGGCCCAGGCTTTCTTGCCCAGGGCGGTCTCGACGATGGTGGGGGAGATGGCATTTACAGTGATGTGCGGCGCCCATTCCATGGCCAGGACCTTGGTCATGCCGACAATCGCGGCCTTGCTCGCGCAATAGGCCACATGCCGATCCAGGCCGATCACCGCCGCCTGGGACGCCAGGTTGACGATGCGCCCGCTGCCCTGGGCGAGCATGTGCCGGGCGCAGGCCTGGGCCACGAAAAAGCTGGCCTTGAGGTTGATATCCAGGGTGATGTCCCAGGCGTTTTCGCTGACGTCGATGGCCTTGTCCAGCATCACCACGCCGGCGCTGTTGATCAGATAATCCAGGCGTTTGAAGTGCGCGAACACGTAGTCGATGCTGCTCTGCACCTGATCGAGCTGGCGCAGGTCGACGGCCAGGCCAAGATGTCCGGCGCCGAGGCTGGCGGCTATTTCCACCACGGCCGGATCGCGGTCGAGCAGCGCCACGCGTGCGCCACGCTCCACCAGCAGGCTGGCACATGCCAGACCAATCCCCGCAGCCCCACCGGTGATCACGGCGCAGCGGCCGCTGAGGTCGAAGGCTTGGTTCCAGAATCCAGACATTGGTTTAACTCCATTCTCAAAAACAGTGGAGATCGGATGTGGGAGCTGGCTTGCCTGCGATGCGCGCATCTCGGTCTGTCAGGGATGCCGAGGTGAGGCAATCGCAGGCAAGCCAGCTTCCACATTGACCGCGTTGCTATTTAGTGCCGCTGACCTGCTGGTACAGCGCATCCGCATTGGCATTGGTGACCGGCACCCACGGCAGGATGTAGTTCTTCGCGGTGCCGTCGGCCCATTTCAGGTCCTTGGCATAGCGCTCCCAAATCACCGACTTGGGCTTGTAGTCTTCGCCCGCCAGTTGCCGCAGGGCTACGTCCAGTGCGCCCTGGGACTGGGCCTGGGCGTCTTGCAGGAAGGTGGTGACTTCATCTCGTTTCGCTGCCTGGATCGCGTCGGGCATGCCGTCGATGGAGGTGACAGGCACCTCCTTGGAGGTCAGTCCATGGGACTTGAGGGCCTGCACGGCGCCGAGGGCCATGTCGTCGTTTTGCGCGATCACCCCGTTGATGCCCTTGGGGTGGGCGTTCAGCCAGTCTTCAGTCAGGGTCAGGGCCTGGGCGCGGTCCCAGTTGGCAGTCTTCTTCTCGATGATCTTGATCCCGGGGTGTTTGCCCAGCACTTCCAGCTCGCCTTTTTCCCGGTCGATCTGCGCCGACTGGCCAATCGGGCCCTGGATGATCACCACATTGCCCTTGCCCTGGAGTTTGTCGACCATGGCCTGGGCCTGCAGGCGACCACCCTCGACATCGTCGTTGCCCACGTACGGCACGCTGGCGTCGGCGACCTTGGTGTTGGAGGCGATCACCACCACATCGTTGGACATTGCCTGCTTCACCGTGCCGACACCGGCCTTGGTGTCGATGGGCACGAAGAGGATCGCGTCGTAGCGCTGGGTGACCATGTTTTCGATCTGGTTGTTCTGGGTCAGCGCGTCATAGTTGCCGTCGAAGACGGTCAACTGCACGGTGCCATCCTTGACCGCCGGATGCTCCTTCAGCTCGCGCACCCAGTTCTGCATGAACTGGCCCTTGAGGCCGTACACGGCGGCGCCGATTTTGTAAGTCTTGCCATCGGCGGCCAGGGTGATGCTGCTGGCGAGCAGGGAGAGGGCCGCCACGGCGGCAAACGATGTAGCGAATTTCATAATGAGAACCCCGTTTATTGTTGTGGTCGTTCAGTTCGGTTCAGAGCAAAAGCGACTAGCGTTTTTTCTTGCGCCACACGTCAATCAACACCGCGAGTACGATGATCAGGCCCTTGGCGACCTGCTGGTAATAGGAGGACACGCCAAGCAGGTTCAGGCCGTTGTTGATCACCCCGATCAGCAGGGCGCCGAACAGCGTGCCGACGATGGTGCCGACGCCGCCGGACAGGCTGGTGCCGCCGATCACCACGGCGGCAATCGCATCCAGCTCATAGGACATGCCGGCCTGGGGCAGGGCGGAGGTGGTGCGCGCGGACAGCACCACGCCCGCCAGGCCGGCGAGCAAGCCCGAGACCACGTACACCGAGAACGTCACCTTGCGCACGCCGATCCCCGAGGTGCGTGCGCTTTTTTCGTTGCCGCCCACCGCGTACACATAGCGCCCGTAGGTGGTGTAGCGCAGCACCATCCAGAAGATCAGCGCGACCACCGCAAAGATAATGACCGGTATGCCAATCGGCCCGAGCTTGCCGATGCCCAGGGCCAGGTAGGCGTCCGGCAGGTCGGTGACCGGGCTGCCATCGTTGAGGATAAAGGTCATGCCCCGGGCCACACTCAGCATGCCCAGCGTGGCAACAAAAGGCGGGATCGACAGGTTGGCCACCATGAAGCCGTTGACCATCCCCAGCATCGCTCCGGCGAACATCCCGGCACTGACGGCGGCGAGCAGTCCGTAGCCCTGGGTCGCGACCAGGGCGCTGCACAGCCCGGCGAAGGCGAGGATCGAACCTACCGACAGGTCGATGCCCTTGGTCAGGATCACGTAGGTCATGCCCACCGCCAGGATGCCGTTGATCGAGGTCTGGCGCAGGATGTCCATCCAGTTGCGCCAGGTCATGAAGTATTCGCTGGAAAACGCCATGACCACGCACAGCAGGATAAACACCAGTGGCAGGCCAAAGCGGTCGAGGGAAAGGCGCAGGCGGCTGCGCGCAGGGGTGGTCAGTGGCGTGGCAAGGGTTTTGGCATTCATGAGGCAAGACTCAACAAGGCTTCCTGGGAAAGGGCGGTGTCGCTGCTGATAGTCACCAGCCGGCCGCCCTTGAAGACCGCGATACGGTCGCTCAGGTGCAGCAGTTCCGGAGCTTCGGACGACACCACGATGGCCGCGCCACCGGCGCGCACGAACTGGTCGAGCAAGTGATAGATCTCCTGCTTGGCACCTTCGTCGATGCCCCGGGTCGGCTCATCGCACAGCAGGCACACCGGTTGGGTCGACAGGCATTTGGCGAGCACTACCTTTTGCTGGTTGCCGCCGCTCATGGACGCCACTGGCAGGTCGAGGGAGGTGGTCTTGATCTGCAGGCGCTTGACCATGTCCTCGGCCAGTTGGGTTTCCTTGCGCGCATTGATCAACGACCAACTCGACAGTTGCTTGTACGCCGACAGCGCGATGTTCGAGAGGATGCTGGAGCTGAGTACCAGGCCGCTTTCCTTGCGGTCTTCGGTGACCAGGGACATGCCGGCGCGGATGGTCGCCTTGGGCAGGCCGATGGGCATCGGCTTGCCTTGCAGGGTGACGCTGCCGGCGTCCGGGGTGGTCAGGCCGTAGATGCAGTTGAGGAACTCGCTGCGCCCCGAGCCCATCAGCCCGTAGATGCCGAGGATTTCGCCCTGGCGCACTTGCAGGCTGATGTCCTGGAACTCGCCGCTGCGGCTCAGACCCTGGACGTCCAGGCAGCAGTCGGCGGCGCTTTCGCGGCCGACCTTGTGGTCGATGCGCGTCAATTCCTGGCCGACGATGCCGCGCACCAGGTGGGCGCGGTCGATATCGGCCATGCGCCCGCTTTCGACGAAGGCGCCATCGCGGAAGATGCTGTAGTCGTCGGCTATCTGCGCAAGCTCGCTGAGGCGATGGGACACATACACGATCCCGGCGCCACGGGCGGTGAGGCGGCGGATGGCTTTGAACAGGGTTTCGGCTTCGCGCTCGCCGATGGCGGACGTGGGCTCGTCCATGATCATCACCTGGCAGTCATGGCTGAACGCCTTGGCGATCTCCACCAGTTGGATCTGCGCCACGCTCAGGCGATGCATGGGCGCGCTGGCGTCGACCTCGAACTCCAGGCTTTCCAGGAGCTCGCGGGTGCGCCGGTGCAGTTCCTTGCTGTCGACGATGCAGCCGGCGCGCCGTGGTTCGCGGCCCAGCCAGATGTTTTCGGCGACGCTCATGTAGGGGATCGGTTCCAGCTCCTGGGTGATCATCGCGACCCCCGCCGCCAGCGCTTCGCTGGGACGATTGAAATGTACGGGAGCGCCATTGAGCAGGATGTTGCCGGCATCACGTTGGGTAATGCCCATCAAGATACTGAGGAAGGTGGATTTGCCCGCGCCATTGCCGCCGCACAGGGCGTGCACGCTACCGGCCCGCAGCGAGAGGCGGCCGTCACGCAGGGCAGGGATGCCGGCGTAGGCCTTGGCGACGTGTTCAGCCTGGAGCAGTAATGGCGTGGCCATCGGCGTGTCCTCGTGCTGTGAATTCTTATTAGGTACACAGTCGTGTTGCTGCGTGATCATATGTGTACCAAATGAAATTCTGATCAGTCAATCTCTTTCACTGGAAACTTGTAATCGCCGGCAATTTCTTAATGTTTGGCGTTTTAGAGGGGTTTGACTGGAAGGTCAGTTAAAACGTGCTTGACAGTTGCGAGGGAATATCCGAGAAATGCCTGATCGAAATTTCACTGAGTGATCATATGATCAGTCTTAAGTTTCACCACGGCAGCGGAGCCTAATGCCATGAACACACCTTTCCCGGTGGCTATCGGATGTGACGAAGCGGGTTTTGAGCTCAAGGAGCTGTTGAAGCGCCATATCGAGGCGCTGGGGTATCCGGTGACCGACTTTGGCACCCATTCCACGGCGCCGGTGCTGTACCCGGATATTGCGCTGGCGGTGGCCACGGCCATCAACGGCGGGCAGCAGCGCCTGGGAGTGCTGGTGTGTGGCACGGGCATCGGCATGGCCATCTCGGCCAATAAAGTCTTGGGTATTCGCGCGGCTCAGGCCCATGACACCTATTCGGCGGAGCGGGCGCGCAAGAGCAACGATGCGCAGATCCTGTCCATCGGTGCGCGGGTGGTGGGGGCGGAGCTGGCCAAGAGCATCGTCACCGCGTTTCTGGCCTCGGAGTTCGAGGCGGCGCGTTCCGGGGCCAAGGTCGAGCGCATCAACGCCATTGAGCGTGATGGGCATCAGTAGTGGACGTAGCGGGGCAAGAGTCGGGAGAATGCGCCTTTGACGCCGAAACGGAAGCCCGTCCCCATGAGTGACAGTACCCTGCGCACCGCCAGCGATATCGATCTGATGACCGAAGTGGCGATGCTCTATTACCTTGAGAACGTCACTCAGGAAGCCATCGCCAAGCGCTTTGACCTATCCCGGGCCAAAGTCAGCCGGCTGCTCAAGCGTGCGCGCGATGAAGGGATAGTCGAGGTGCGGGTGCTGCAGCATCCGGCGATGAACAACGAATTGGAACAGGCGTTGGTGGAGCGCTTCCAGCTGGACCGTGCGTTGATCGCGGTCGATCACAGTGACGCCGACACCCAGCGCTCCGCCGTGGCCAGCCTGGTGGCCAACTACCTGAACAAGACCCTGGGCGACGGCATGATTGTCGCTGTGGGCATGGGGCGCAATGTGGGGGCGGTGGCCGATAACGTGTTTTTGCCGGTGACGCGCAACTGCACATTTGTCTGCGCCATTGGCGGTTCGCTCAAGGCTGGCGAATACATGAACCCCGACCATATCTGCCGACGCCTGGCCCTGCGTTTTGGCGGCGAGAGCGAAAGCCTGTACGCCCCGGCGCTGGTGGCCAACCCGGAACTGCGCAGCGTGTTGATCAGCAACGACACCGTACGCTCCACCCTCGACCGCGCACGGCGCGCCGATATGGCGCTGATCGGCATCGGCGACATGAGCGAGAACAGCAATATGGTGCGCATGGGCTGGTTCTCACCCCAGGAAATCGCCCAGGCGCGCTTGTCCGGCACGGTGGGTGACATGATGGGTTACGACTTTATCGACATTCATGGCCAGCCGGCGGTCAACGCCATCCAGGGGCGAGTGATCGGCTTGACGGTGCAGGAGTTGTTCCGCATTCCCGATGTGGTGGCGATTGCCAGTGAAAACACCAAGGCGGCGGCGACCCTGGGGGCGTTGCGCTCGGGGGTGATCAATACGCTGGCGACCACGGTAACCAATGCCCACACCATCCTAGCGCTGGACGACGCTACCCGCAAAACCTGACCTGTCTTCTCTCAAAATATGGGCACTGGCGTGTGTGGGGGGAGGGGGCTGGCTTGTGTGGGAGCTGGCTTGCCTGCGATAGCATCGCCTCGTTCTAACTGATACACCGAGGTGCCTGCATCGCAGGCAAGCCAGCTCCCACACAGCCCCCCCCACGCAAGCCCACAGCTCCGGCTTTCGAGGGGCGGCTTTTACAGATCTTGTAATGGTTTTAAATTGTAGGGAATTTGTATTTTCCATGTAGGATTAACGTCCTTTTCTCACTGCAGGATTTGCATGAACACCCTCTCGGAGCCCCCCAGTCGTCTTTCTCCAAGACCGCTACTGCCGACGTTCCCGCTGAAACATCCTCTATTTAGGCTGCTAACCTTTTCCCGGTCATCGGACCGCGTCTTGTTGTGCCCGGCATTCTGAAAATCAATAAAGAGACAGAGACTTCTATATGGAATGGTTAGCGGATCCAACGGCCTGGCTCGGCCTGTTGACCTTGATTGTGTTGGAACTGGTACTGGGTATCGACAACCTGGTGTTTATCGCGATCCTGGCGGACAAGCTGCCACCGGAGCAGCGTGACCGTGCGCGGTTGATCGGCCTGTCCCTGGCGCTGATCATGCGCCTGGGCCTGTTGGCGAGTATTTCCTGGTTGGTGACCTTGACCCAGCCGTTGTTCGAGGTGTTCGACAAGAGCTTCTCCGGACGTGACCTGATCATGCTGTTTGGTGGTGTGTTCCTGTTGTTCAAGGCCACCATGGAGTTGCATGAGCGGCTCGAAGGGCATGTCACCGAGCGCACCGGCAATGCCGCCTACGCGATGTTCTGGCCGATTGTGGCGCAGATCGTGGTGCTGGACGCTGTGTTCTCCCTCGACGCGGTGATTACTGCGGTCGGCATGGTTGACGAGCTGGCGGTGATGATGATCGCGGTAATCGTGTCCATCGGCGTAATGATCGTGGCCAGCAAGCCGCTGACTCGCTTCGTCAATGCGCACCCGACGGTGATCATGCTGTGCCTGGGCTTCTTGATGATGATCGGTTTCGCCCTGACCGCCGAAGGTCTGGGCTTCCACATTCCGAAAGGCTACCTGTACGCGGCCATCGGCTTCTCGATCCTGATCGAGGTGTTCAACCAGATCGCCCGGGCGCGCCGCAAGAAGTCGGCGCAAGGCCTGCGGCCGATCCGTGAGCGCACTGCCCATGCGGTGATGCGTCTGCTGGGCGGTCGCAGCCTGGCGGTGGAAGAAGTGGGTGAGGACGTTACGGACCTGTTGGGCGACTCGCAGGACCATCAAGGCCCGCTGTTCGACCGTCGCGAACGGATCATGATCAGTGGTGTGCTGCAACTGGCCGAGCGGCCGATCCGCACCTTGATGACCCCGCGGGCGAATGTCGACTACATCGACTTGGCCGACGACCCTGAGACGATCCGCCTGAAGCTGATGCACTCGTCCTACTCGCGCTTGCCGTTGATCCGTAACGGCGCGGTGGATGAGCCCCTGGGCTTCGTGCATAAGAAGGAGTTGCTCAAGGAGTACCTGGCCGGCAATGAGCCGAACCTGGAACACCTGGCGCGGCGGGCGATCAACCTGCTGGACAGCTTCTCGATCCTCAACGCCCTGGAGCAGATGCGCCAGGAGTCGACGCACATCGCCTTTGTGATCAACGAGTTTGGCGATTTCATGGGGGTGTTGAGCATGACCGACATCCTTGAGTCCATCGCCGGTGAGTTGCCTGATGCCAGTGAAGTCGAAGGCCCGGACATCGTCGAAGAGCAGGGCGGTTATCGCGCCAATGGTGCGTTGAACCTGAACCTGATTCGCCAGCGCACCGGGTTCAAGGCCGTGGCCACCGAGGATTACCAGACCCTCGCCGGCCTGGTCATGAGCCTGTTGGATCGCCTGCCAGTGGTCGGTGACAGCCTGGAATACGAAGGCTGGCGCCTGACCGTGGCGGCGGTGGAGGAGCGGCGGGTGACGCAGGTACTGCTGGCCCCTGTCGCGCTGGGTTAACGGGGCTTTGCTCGTTTGGTCGGCACACCCCGGGTGCGCCGCTCGAAGGTTCTTTTCAGGGTCTGCTCCTGGGTCTCCCAGGGGCCGAACCCCTTGAGCTTCTCTACCAGCCTGCCGTTTTTCAAGATCAGCAGCGTCGGCGTGCCGGTCACCTCGGGATGCCGTGGGGTCTGGCTGGTGTCCAGTACATAAAGCGCCGCCTGGCGTCGATAGCGACCGGCCACTTTGCTGAACAGTGGCTTGGCCGCGCCGCACGCCGGGCACTGGGGCGATACAAACAGCATAAACACCGTGCGGGGCGTCTGCAGCGCACGTCTATACGCCTGCGCGTCGTCGATCACCGTGTTGATCAGTCCCATGACAGTCTCCTTGTAGGCACTTGGCCAAACCCTAAGTCGGGTGGGCTGGACGGTCTACTGTGAGAATTCACAGGTAACGCACCCAAATGGGATGGACCGCAACGGATTGTGGCGCACGGTAGCAGTGTGTCTGCCGGCGCTGGCGGCGCGGTGATTCGTCGGTGCCTTCTTATCTCTCTGATTTAAAAACACTTGCGCGCTTCAATAGGCTTCTCCTGCTGGCTGTGGCACACTTTCTGCTGTCTATTCCGTTGTTACATACCTGGTTCCGGTATAGCGGAATACACAACTTCTGGAGTGCTTGCCATGCATCGCCGACCTTCCGTGTTTAAAGCCTGTGTTTTTCTCTTCGCCGCATCGGCTTGCCTCGCCAGCCAAGTGCAGGCGGACAGCAAGCTCGATGAGGTGCTCAAGCGTGGGCATCTGCTCGTCGGTACAGGCAGTACCAATGCGCCGTGGCACTTCCAGGGAGCGGATGGCAAGTTGCAGGGGTTTGATATTGATATCGGGCGCATCGTCGCCAAAGGCCTGTTCAACGACCCGAGCAAGGTCGAGTTTGTGGTGCAGTCGTCCGATGCGCGGATTCCCAACCTGTTGACCAACAAAGTCGACATGAGCTGCCAGTTCATCACCGTCACCGCCAGCCGCGCGCAGCAGGTGGCGTTCACCCTGCCGTACTACCGCGAAGGCGTGGGCCTGCTGTTGCCGGCCAACAGCAAATACCAGCAAATCGAAGACCTGCAGGCAGCGGGGGATGACGTCACTGTGGCGGTGCTGCAAAACGTCTACGCCGAAGAGCTGGTGCACCAGGCGCTGCCCAAGGCCAAGGTGGATCAATACGACAGCGTCGACCTGATGTACCAGGCGGTGAACTCCGGGCGTGCCGACGCGGCGGCCACCGACCAGTCCTCGGTCAAGTACCTGATGGTGCAGAACCCCGGCCGCTACCGCAGCCCGAGCTACGCCTGGAGCCCGCAAACCTATGCGTGCGCGGTCAAGCGTGGCGATCAGGACTGGCTGAACTTCGTCAACACCGCCCTGCACGAGGCGATGACCGGCGTCGAGTTTCCGACCTATGCAGCCTCGTTCAAGCAGTGGTTTGGCGTTGATCTGCCGACCCCGGCGATTGGTTTTCCGGTGGAATTCAAATGATTGTTGAGCGCGGGGCGTCGCAGCGGGCGCCCCAATCAAGGTAGTGCCGACCATGAACTATCAGCTGAATTTTGCCGCAGTCTGGCGCGATTTCGACACCCTGCTGGCGGGCCTCGGCCTGGGCCTGCAACTGGCCTTGCTGTCGATTGCCATCGGCTGCGTGATCGGCCTGTTGATGGCCTTTGCCATGCTGTCCAGGCACCGTGCGCTGCGGATTCTGGCCTCGGTGTATGTGACGGTGGTGCGCAACACGCCGATCCTGGTGCTGATCCTGTTGATCTACTTTGCCTTGCCCAGCCTGGGCATCCGCCTGGACAAGATCCCCTCGTTCATCATCACCCTGTCGTTGTACGCCGGGGCCTACTTGACCGAAGTGTTCCGTGCCGGCCTGTTGAATATTCCCAAGGGCCTGCGCGAAGCCGGCCTGGCGATTGGCCTGGGGGAGTGGCAGATCCGCGCCTACATCACGGTGCCGGTGATGCTGCGCAACGTGCTGCCGGCGCTGTCGAACAACTTTATCTCACTGTTCAAGGACACCTCTCTGGCGGCGGCGATTGCCGTGCCGGAGCTGACCTATTACGCCCGCAAGATCAACGTCGAAAGCTACCGGGTGATTGAAACCTGGCTGGTGACGACCGCGCTCTACGTGGCGGCCTGCTACCTCATCGCCATGCTGCTGCGTTACCTGGAGCAGCGCCTGGCGATTCGTCGATAAGAGGGGTTTTCCATGTATTGGCTGCATGAGTTGTGGATCGCCCGGGCAACCCTGTGGGCAGGGTTCCAGACCAGCGTGTATTGCTCGGTGCTGGCGATTATCTTCGGCACCCTGATCGGCATCGTCGCCGGGTTGGTGCTGACCTACGGCAAGTTCTGGATGCGCGCGCCGTTTCGTCTGTACGTTGACCTGATCCGTGGCACCCCGGTGTTTGTGCTGGTACTGGCCTGCTTTTACATGGCCCCGGCGCTGGGCTGGCAGATCAGTGCGTTCCAGGCCGGTGCCCTGGGCCTCACGCTGTTTTGCGGCTCCCATGTCGCCGAGATTGTGCGCGGTGCGTTGCAAGCCATTCCCCGTGGGCAACTGGAAGCGGGCAAGGCCATCGGCCTGACCTTCTATCAGTCCCTGGGCTATGTGTTGCTGCCCCAGGCACTGCGGCAGATTTTGCCGACCTGGGTCAATTCCTCCACCGAGATCGTCAAGGCCTCGACCCTGCTGTCGGTGATTGGTGTTGCCGAGTTGCTGTTGAGCACCCAGCAAGTGATCGCCCGGACCTTTATGACCCTGGAGTTCTACCTGTTTGCCGGCTTTCTGTTCTTTGTCATCAACTACGCCATCGAGTTATTCGGGCGCTACATTGAAAAGCGGGTGGCCTTGCCATGAATCAACCATTGCTCAACATCAGCGGCCTGCGCAAGCAATACGGTGCGGTGGAAGTCCTCAAGGGCGTTGACCTGTCGCTGCAGCGCGGCAACGTGGTGACCTTGATCGGCTCCAGCGGCTCGGGCAAGACCACGCTACTGCGCTGCGTCAACCTGCTGGAAGAGTTCCAGGGCGGGCAGATCACCCTCGACGGCGAGTCCATTGGCTATGCCGATGTTGCCGGCAAGCGCGTGCGTCACCCGGAAAAACTCATTGCCCAACACCGCGCCATGACTGGCATGGCGTTCCAGCAATTCAACCTGTTCCCCCATCTGACGGCGTTGCAGAACATCACCCTGGGCCTGCTCAAGGTCAAGCATATGGGCAAGGACGAGGCGGTGGCCCTCGCGGAAAAATGGCTGGAGCGCGTCGGCCTGCTGGAACGGCGCAACCACTTCCCCGGTCAGTTGTCCGGCGGCCAGCAACAGCGCGTGGCGATTGCCCGGGCGATTGCGATGAACCCCAGCCTGATGCTGTTCGACGAAGTGACCTCTGCGCTGGACCCGGAGTTGGTCGGCGAGGTGCTCAGTGTGATCAAGGGCCTGGCGCAAGAGGGCATGACCATGTTGCTGGTGACCCACGAAATGCGCTTTGCCTACGAGGTTTCGGACAACATCGTGTTTATGAACCAGGGGCGGATTGAAGAGCAGGGCCCGCCCAAAGCGGTCTTTGAGCGCCCGCAATCGCCACGCCTGGCGGAATTTCTGAAAAATATTCGTTTTTAATCAAGGAGCAACTTTATGAGCATTACTCGTTACGGCGCCGGCAGCACTGCCGGCGGTGGCCAACCCCGCCCATTTGCCCGTGCAGTGGAGGCCGATGGCTGGTTGTACGTGTCGGGCCAGGTGCCGGCGGTGGATGGCGAGATTATCAACGGCGGGATTGTCGAGCAGACCCACCAGACCATGAAGAACGTGGTGGCGATCCTTGAAGAGGCCGGCTACGGGCTTGAAGACGTGGTCCGGGTCGGCGTATGGCTGGAAGACCCGCGGGATTTCTGGAGTTTCAACAAAGTCTTCGGCGAATACTTCACCCCCGAACACGCCCCGGCGCGGGCCTGTGTGCAGGCGAATATGATGGTCGATTGCAAGGTTGAGATTGATTGCGTGGCTTACAAGAAAAAAGGCTAAATGCCCGATCTCAAGACCACTAAAAATTCAATGTGAGAGTGAATTGGGGGGGGAGCGGGCTTGCTCGCGAAAACGGTGTATCAGTGCCAGATTTGTTGGCTGACACGCCGCTTTCGCGAGCAAGCCCGCTCCCACACAAAGCGACTCTTACATGGACCTCTTACGCTGATGAAGACCGCCATGACCGAAGACACCATCAAGCGCCGCGCAAAAGGCCTGGACCGAGCGTTCGATATCCTCGATTTTCTCAAGGAAGTCGGCCAGCCCCTGCGCCCCAATGATATTGCCAGTGGCATCGGCAGCCCCAAGTCCACGGTCTATGAACTGGTCGCCTCCCTGCTGGAGCGGCGGATTCTCGAAACCGTGGGCAAGGACGGTCACGTGTACCTGGGCCGTCAGCTGTACTTCCTCGGCCAGGCCCACTTGCGCCATTTCGACCTGACCCGCGAGGCCGATCACGCCTTGCAGGAGATCGTCAGCCAAACCCACGAGACGGCGCAGATGTGCCTGCTCAACGGGCGCAAGTACACGGTGGCGCTGATGCGCGAGGGCGAGCGGCATTTCCGGATTTCTTCGGATATCGGTGAAAACGCGCCCATCCCCTGGACCGCGTCCGGGCGCCTGTTGCTGGGGCATTTGAGCGACCAGCAGATCATCGACCTGATCGACCACGACGACTTTATCCTGCCGGACGGCCAGCGTTTACCCCTGGACACCTTCCTCGGGCAGATCCGCCAGGCCAGCGTCGATGGCTTTTTTTCCTTCGACAGTGTTGCCGACACCTTTACCCACTGCTTTGCCGCCCCGGTGCGTGACGCCCAGGGCGTCGCCATTGCGACCCTGTGCATCGTCGCCCCACGGGCCGACGCCAAGAACAATTACGACGACTACCGCCGGGTGCTGATCGAAAGCGCCAATAACCTGGCCCGTCGCATCAATGAATAGCGAAACGGAGTAACCCCATGTCTGCCTTCAATGCCGTTGAAAAAGGCGCCGCCGCCAGCGGTGCCCACCTGGTACGCGACGTCAGCCTGCCCGCCCTGGTGCTGCACCGCGCGGCCCTGGAACACAACATCCGCTGGATGCAGGACTTTGTCAGCAACAGCGGCGCGCAACTGGCGCCCCATGGCAAGACCAGCATGATGCCGGCGCTGTTTCAGCGTCAGTTGGCACAAGGCGCCTGGGGCATCACCCTGGCTACCGCAGTGCAGACCCGCGCGGCCTATGCCGGTGGCGTGCGCCGGGTATTGATGGCCAACCAACTGGTGGGCGCGCCTAACATGGCGCTGATCGCCGAGCTGCTGGCTGACCCCGAGTTTGACTTCCATTGCCTGGTCGATCACCCGGACAACGTCGCTGACCTGGGCGCATTCTTCGCCGCCCGTGGCCTGCGCCTGAACGTGATGATCGAATACGGCGTGGTCGGCGGCCGCTGCGGTTGCCGCAGCGAGCAAGAGGTGCTGGACCTGGCGCGGGCAATCAAGGCCCAGCCGGCCCTGGTCCTTACCGGGATCGAAGGTTATGAAGGGGTGATCCACGGCGAGCATGCCATCAGCGGTATCCGCGAGTTTGCTGCGTCCCTGGTGCGTCTGGCGGTGGATATGCAGAACAGCGGGGCCTTTGACCTGGGCAAGCCGATCATCACCGCGTCGGGTTCGGCCTGGTATGACCTGATCGCCGAGTCTTTCGCCGCGCAAAACGCCGAAGGGCGCTTCCTCAGCGTGCTGCGCCCCGGCAGCTATGTGGCCCACGACCACGGCATCTACAAGGAGGCGCAATGCTGCGTGCTGGACCGGCGCAGCGACCTCACGGAGGGCCTGCGCCCGGCCCTGGAAGTCTGGGCCCATGTGCAGTCGTTGCCGCAGCCGGGGTTTGCAGTGATCGCCCTGGGCAAGCGCGACGTGGCCTACGACGCCGGCCTGCCGGTGCCCCTCAAGCGCTACAAGGCTGGCGTGCTGCCGGCGGTGGGCGATGACGTGAGTGCCTGCAAGGTCACGGCGGTGATGGACCAGCACGCCTTCATGAGCGTGGCGGCGGGGGTTGAACTGCGTATTGGCGACATCATCTCGTTTGGCACCTCGCACCCGTGCCTGACCTTTGATAAGTGGCAGGTGGGGTGTTTGGTGGATGAGCAGTTACAGGTGATCGAGACATTGCACACCTGTTTCTAGACCCCGTCGCGGCCATCCCAGGCAAGCCAGCTCCCACATGGGGATTTGTGAATACATTCCAATGTGGGAGCTGGCTGGCCTGGGATGAGGCCCCAAAACCCAGCCGAGAATCCAAATATGACCCCACACCCGCGCATCGCCCTGATCGGCGAATGCATGATCGAACTGCAACACCGCGCCGACGGCAGCCTGCAACAGAGCTTCGGTGGCGACACCCTGAACACCGCCGTCTACCTGCGCCGCGAGCTGGGGGCCAGCAGCACGGTGGATTACGTCACCGCCCTGGGCGATGACAGTTTCAGCGATGCCATGTGCCAGCAATGGGCCGCCGAAGGCCTTGGCCTGGACCGGGTCCAGCGCTTGCCGGGGCGCCTGCCGGGTTTGTATTGCATCCAGACCGATGCCCGCGGCGAGCGTAAATTTCTCTATTGGCGCAACGAAGCGGCGGTGCGCGATTGCTTCACCACGCCAGGGGCCGAGCCGGTCCTGGCGGCCTTGCCGAGTTATGACGTGCTGTATTTCAGCGGTATCACCCTGGCTGTATTGGGCGAAGTGGGGCGCGTGCGCTTGCTGGCCGTGTTGCTGGAAGCCCGCCAGCGTGGCGCCCGGGTGGTGTTCGACAACAACTACCGGCCGCGTCTTTGGGCCAGTGTCGAAGCCGCTCGTGAGGCTTATCAGCAGGTGTTGGCGCAGGTGGATATGGCCTTGCTCACCGAAGACGACGAGCGTGCCCTGTTTGGCTATGCCGACAGTGAGCAGGTGTTCGCCGCTTATCCAGGGATCGAGGAAGTGGTGCTCAAGCGCGGCGCGGATGACTGCCTGATTCGCCAGGGCGGCGAGCGTTTTGCGGTGCCGGCGCAGGTAGTCGAAAAGGTGGTGGACACCACGGCGGCGGGGGATTCGTTCAGCGCGGCGTATCTGGCCAGTCGGCTCAGGGGTGGTTCACCGCAAGAGGCGGCTTTGGCGGGGCATCGGTTGGCCAGCCGGGTGATCCAGATTCCGGGTGCGCTGATTCCCAGGGACTGAGCATTCCCACGCTCCGCGTGGGAATGCAGCTACGGACGCTCCGCGTCCCAGAAGCGGACGCAGAGCATCCAGTGAGGCGTTCCCACGCGGAGCGTGGGAACGATCAGGGTGCTCTAGTCGCGGTAGAACACCTGCACCAGGTGATACCCAAACTTGCTCTTGATCGGCCCATGCACCACCCGCAGCGGTTTCTTGAAAATCACCGCATCAATCACCCCGACCATCTGCCCCGGCCGCACTTCACCCAGATCGCCGCCGCGCTTGCCGGACGGGCAGGTGGAGAACTTCTTGGCCAGCACATCAAAGGCTTCGCCCTTGGCAATACGCTGCTTGAGTTGTTCGGCTTCTTCGCTGGTCTTGACCAGGATATGGCGGGCTTGGGCTTTCATCGGGCAGTTACCTTGCAACGGTCGGGCTTGAAGGCGCGGGATTATGCATCAACTTGGCCTTTGACGCCGATCATGCTGCGGATTTTCGTGGCCAACTGGTCAATGGAAAACGGCTTGGCCACCATGTCCATGCCGTCCTCCAGAAAACCCTGGCGCTCGGCGGCGGTCTCGGCGTATCCGGTCATGAACAGCACCTTGAGTGTCGGGCGGTGCTGGCGAGCGATTTCCGCCAGTTGTCGGCCGTTCATGCCGGGCAGGCCGACATCGGTCACCAGCAAGTCCACCCGCAGGTCAGACTCCAGCAGTGGCAGGGCTGCGCGTGCGTCGGCCGCCTGGTGGGCGGTGTAGCCCAATTCATCCAGCAGGTTGACCACCAGCATGCGCACCGCCGCATCGTCCTCGACCACCACCACGGCTTCGCCGTCCAGCGCCAGGGGGGCTTCCACGGGGACCTGCGGCGGGACTTTTTCCAGGGCGGTGCCATGCAGGCGCGGCAGGTACAGGCGCACGCAGGTGCCCCGGCCCGGTTCACTGTGGATCGTGACGTGGCCGCCCGATTGCTGGGCAAAACCATAGATCATCGACAACCCCAGGCCGGTGCCCTGGCCGATGGGCTTGGTGGTAAAGAAGGGGTCGAAGGCCTTGGCCAGGATTTTCGGGGTCATGCCGGCGCCGTTGTCGCACACGCCGAGCATCACGTAGTCGCCGGCCTTGACCGGCTCCAGGGTGGTGATGTCGGTGCCGTCAAGGTAGCTGTTGGCGGTCTCGATGCTCAGTAGCCCGCCATCAGGCATGGCATCGCGGGCGTTGATCACCAGGTTGAGCAGGGCGTTTTCCAGTTGGCTGGCGTCGGTGTTTACCGGCCAGATATCGCTGCCCAGCTGCACCTTGAGTTCGATATGGGCGCCTTTGGTACGGCGGAACAGGTCTTCCAGGGACGCGACCAACTGGTTCGGGTCCAGGGGCCGGCGGTCCAGGGACTGGCGCCGGGAGAAGGCCAGCAGGCGATGGGTCAGGGCGGCGGCGCGATGGGCCGAGGACACCGCAGCGTCGGTGAAGCGGCCGATCTCATCGCTACGGCCGGCGGCGATGTAGCGCTGCATCAGGTCCAGGCTGCCAATGATCCCGGTGAGCATATTGTTGAAGTCATGGGCGATCCCACCGGTAAGCTGGCCGACCGCTTCCATTTTTTGCGCATGGCGCAGCGCGTCTTCGGCACGCTCGCGCTCGAACATCTCGTTTTGCAGGCGCTGGTTGGCTTCGGCCAGCGCCTGGGTACGCTGGGCCACGCGTTCTTCGAGGTTGTCGTTGAGGTGGCGCAGGGCTTCCTCGGTGAGTTTGCGCTCGGTCTCATCAATCACAAAGATGTAGAAACCATTGACCGAGCCATCGGCGCTGAAGCGTGGCAGGTACTTCATCAGCGCATGCCGGGGCCGGCCATCGCGATGGGGGGTGACGGTAATGAAGCTGCAGGCCTTGCCCTTGAGTGCGGCGGCGATCTTATCGGCGCGCCCGGCATAGATCTCGGCGCCGATCACTTCGCGGATGGTCTTGCCATACAGCTCTTGCGGGGTCAGGCCATACCAGTCGAGGTAGGCGCTGTTGTTCAGGCGAAAGCGCTCTTCGTGATCGACATAACCGATCAGCACCGGCATCGCGTTGATGATCAACTGCAGCTCGGTCTGGCTCTGGCGCAGGGCTTGCTCGGTGTGCTTGCGTTCGGTCAGGTCCAGGGCCGCCCCGAGAAAACGCGCTGGTCGGCCGTGGTGATCCTTGTAGCAGCGGCCACGGGCAAACACCCAGCGCACCTGGCCGTCGGCCTGGAGCAGGCGATATTCCTCGGCGTACTCGGAGCCATGGCTGATGCAATGCTTGATGCTGCGGGCCACCATGCCACGGTCTTCCGGGTGCACGCCTTGCAGGTAATCACTGATGGGCAACTGCCGGGCTTTAGCCGGATCAACCCCATGCAGTTGGGCAAAATGGCTGTCGGCAATAAAGCGGTCTTCGCTGATATCCCAGTCCCAGGTGCCCACTGCATCGGTGGCGGCCAGGGCCAGTTGCAAGCGTTGCTCGGTATCGTGCTGGGCCTTGAGGCTGGCCTCGGAGCGTTGTTGCAGCTCCTGGGCGAGTTGCCGGCGCTCGTTGGTTTCAATCGCCGTGACCAGGACCCCGGCGACCTGGCCGCGTTCGTCGCGGATCGGGCTGTAGGTCAGGTCCAGCCAGATTTCCGTATCACGGTGATTGCGCTGCAGGATAAAACGCTGCTCGCTGAAGGTGCGCACCTGGCCGGACAGTACGGCGCTGTAGATCGGGGCGGTGAAGTGTTGCATCTCCGGCCAGACCTGGTGGGTCGGCTGGCCGAAGGCCTGGGGGTGCTTGTTGCCGGCCAGCAGTGCGAAGCCATCGTTGTAGATCTGCGTGAGTTCGTCGCCCCACAGCAACAGCATCGGCATTGGTGAGTGGATGACGATATCGACTGCCGTGCGCAGGCTTTGTGGCCAATGGCTGGCATCACCGAGGGGGCTTGTGGCCCAGTCCAGCCGTGCGATCAGGGCCGCGGCCTGGCTGCCGGTGGGTGATCCGTTCATGTGTAAGTGTCCCGCGCGTAACGCTTGAAGAATGACAGAGGCCGATTATCCCGTGCTGCGGAAACGGCTGCCTACCCCTCGAAAAATAGCATGCTTGAGGGGTTTATCTTCAAATGAGTGTGTGGGCGCTGAAACCTTTCATCCTTTATGCCAGCTCAGGGCGGTCGCGAAACTGCTCCAGGGCTTCGGGGTTGGCCAGGGCATCGGTGTTTTTCACCGGTTCGCCATGCACGACATTCCTTACCGCCAACTCGACGATCTTGCCGCTGATGGTGCGCGGGATGTCGCTGACACTCAGGATCTTCGCCGGCACATGACGCGGCGTGGTGTTGGCGCGGATCACCTCGCGGATCTGCTGCTCAAGCGCGGCGTCCAGGTGTTCGCCGTCATTGAGGCGCACAAACAGCACCACGCGCACGTCGTCCTGCCAGCGTTGGCCGATGGCCAGGCTTTCCAGGACCTGGGGGACTTTTTCCACCTGTCGGTAGATTTCCGCCGTACCGATGCGCACGCCACCGGGGTTGAGCACCGCATCCGAACGGCCATGGATCAGCAGGCTGCCATTGGCGCGTTGCTCGGCATAGTCGCCCTGGGCCCAGACGCCGGGGAACTGGCTGAAATACGAGGCGCGCAGTTTTTCCCCCTGTGGGTCATTCCACAGGCCAATGGGCATGGCCGGGAAGTGCCGGGTGCATACCAGTTCGCCTTTTTCGCCGACCAGCGCCCGGCCCTGGTCGTCCCACACTTCGATGGCCATCGCCAGGCTCTTGCACTGCATTTCGCCGCGCCGTACCGGCAGCACCGGGTTGCCGATGACAAAGCAGGAGACGATATCGGTACCGCCCGACATCGACGACAGGCACAGCTCCTGTTTGATGTCGCGGTACACGTAGTCGTAGCTCTGGGGCGACAGTGGCGAGCCGGTCGAGATCAGGCCCTTGAGGCTGCCCAGGTCATGGCTGCGACGCGGTTGCAGGCCGGCCTTTTCCAGGGTGGCGAGGAATTTCGGGCTGGTGCCGAACACGCTGATGCGCTCCTGGTCGATCAGGTCAATCAGGCGCTCCGGCCCCGGATGAAACGGCGAGCCGTCGTACAGCACTACCGTGGCACCGATGGCCAGGGCCGACACCAGCCAGTTCCACATCATCCAGCCGCAGGTGGTGTAGTAAAACAGGCAGTCGTCGCGTGACAGGTCGGCGTGCAGACCATGTTCCTTGAGGTGAGTCAGCAGCACGCCGCCGGTACCGTGGATGATGCATTTAGGCACGCCGGTGGTGCCGCTGGAGTAGAGGATGTACAGCGGATGGTCGAAGGGCACGGCGACAAACTGCGGTTCGCCGCCGGGGCGGTAGAAGTCATCCCACAGGGCGACGTTGGCCTGGGTCGGGTAATCCTCGACGCGCGCCTCGGGCCGGGCGTAGGGCACGATGATCAGGTGTTCCAGGGACGGCAGGCGGTCGAGGATTTCATTGAGCTTGGCGCTCTGGTCGATCAGCTTGCCGGCATAGCGATAACCGGCGCAGGTGATCAGCACCTTGGGCTCGATCTGGCCGAAGCGGTCGATCACCCCTTGGGTGCCGAAGTCCGGTGAGGAGCATGACCAGATCGCCCCTAGGCTGGTAGTGGCAAGCATGCCCACCAGGGTTTGCCAGGTATTGGGCATGCACGCCGCCACCCGATCACCCAGGCCCACGCCCGCCGCTTGCAGGCTCCGTTGCAGGCCGGCGACGTGGCGGGCCAGTTCGGCATAGCTCAGTTGTTCGCGCTGGCCGTCTTCGCCGATGGCGACCACGGCGGGGTGGTCATCGCGGCGGCGCAGCAGGTGCTCGGCAAAGTTTAGGGTGGCGCCGGGAAACCACTGGGCGCTGGGCATCGGCGTGCCTTCCACCAGCACGGTGCTGGGTGGCGTACGAAACTGCACGTCGAAGAACTCGACAATCGCCGCCCAGAAATCCGGGCGCTGGTCGATGCTCCATTGGTGCAGGGTGGGGTAATCGTTGATCTGCAAGGCGTGGCGATCATTGATAAAGCGCCGGAACTGGTCTATCCGGGTGGTGTGGATGCGTTCCGGGCTGGGTTGCCAGAGGATATCGGACATGGCGCACTCTCTTGTTCTTGTATGAAATCTGCCAGGCACCACACATCCAAACTGTGGGCGCAGGCTTGCCTGCGCCTACAGGGGATTTGCGGTGTTTGGGTTACTGGGCCAACCACCCACCATCAATATTCCACGCCGCGCCACGTACCTGGCTGCCGGCTTCGCTGCACAGGAACAGTACCAGTTCACCCAGTTGTGGTGGGGTGACGAACTCCAGGGAGGGCTGCTTCTCGGCCAGCAGATCATGCTGGGCCTGTTGCGGGTCTACGCCTGCGGCAATGCGATCGTCGATCTGCTTTTGCACCAGCGGGGTCAGGACCCAGCCGGGGCAGATGGCATTGCAGGTCACATTGCTGGTGGCGGTTTCCAGGCCGACCACTTTGGTCAGGCCGATCACCCCGTGCTTGGCTGCTACGTACGCGGCCTTGCCGACCGAGCCGACCTGGCCGTGTACCGAGGCGATATTGACGATCCGTCCCCAGCCCCTGGTCTTCATGCCCGGCAGGCTCAGGCGCGTGCTGTGGAACACCGACGACAGGTTGATCGCGATGATCGAGTCCCAGCGCTCCACCGGGAAGTCTTCCACTGCCGCCACATGCTGAATGCCCGCGTTGTTCACCAGGATGTCGATGCCGCCGAACTCGCGCTCGGCGTAGGCGACCATCTCGGCGATTTGCGCCGGGTCGCTGACATCCGCCGGGTGATGGCCGACTTTGCCGCCGAAGGCTTGCACCTGGGCGATCACCGCGCTGGCATCGCCGAACCCGTTGAGGATCAGATTGGCGCCGGCCTTGGCCAGGCTCAGGGCAATCCCCAGGCCGATGCCGCTGGTGGAGCCGGTGACCAGGGCGGTCTTGCCGTTCAATGTCGTCATGAAAACCTCACACAATGCCGGTGGCGTAGAAAGTACCGATCACCACGAACACCGCGAGGGTCTTGATGATCGTGATGCCGAAAATATCCTTGTAGGCTTCGCGGTGGGTCAGCCCGGTGACCGCCAACAGGGTAATGACCGCGCCGTTGTGCGGCAGGGTGTCCATGCCGCCGCTGGCCATGGCCGCGACCCGGTGCAGCACTTCCAGGGGGATATTGGCGGCATGGGCCGCGGAAATAAAGCTCTCGGACATGGCCGCCAGGGCGATGCTCATGCCGCCGGACGCCGAGCCGGTGATGCCGGCCAGCAGGGTCACGGTAATCGCTTCGTTGACCAGCGGGTTGGGGATGCCCTTGAGCCAGTCCGCCAGCACCAGGAAGCCTGGCAACGAGGCGATGACCGCGCCGAAGCCGTATTCCGAAGCGGTGTTCATCGCCGCCAGCAGCGCGCCGCTGACTGCGCTTTTACTGCCTTCGGCCAGCTTGCTCTTGATCGCCTGGAAGCCGAACACCAGGACCATGATGATCCCCACCAGCAAGGCCGCCTGCACCGCCCAGATCGCGGTGAGCTTGGCGATTTCGGTGGTCACCGGTGCGCTCATGCCCGGCAGGGCGAGGCTGTGGGTCTTGCCGTACCACTGCGGGATCCAGTGGGTGAACAGCAGGTTCATCACCCCCACCAGAATCAGCGGCGACAGGGCGATCCACGGGTTGGGCAGGCTCAGGTCTTCGGCGGTTTCCGGCTCGTTGCGCAAGTCGGTGCCATAGCCTTCACCGGCACGCTGGGCCTTGTTGCGCTGGCGCGCCAGGTACAGCATGCCGGCGCAGAACACAAAGATCGTGCCGATCACGCCCAGCCAGGGCGCGGCCCAGGCGGTGGTGTTGAAAAAGGTGCTGGGGATGATGTTCTGAATCTGCGGCGTGCCGGGCAGGGCGTCCATGGTGAACGAGAACGCGCCCAGGGCAATGGTCGCCGGGATCAGACGCTTGGGGATATTGCTCTGGCGGAACATCTCGGCGGCGAACGGGTACACCGCAAACACCACCACAAACAGCGACACGCCGCCGTAGGTCAGCAAGGCACACACCAGCACGATCACCAGCATCGCCTGGCGGGTGCCGAGCAAGCGGATGGCGGCCGCGACAATCGAGCGCGAAAAGCCCGACAGCTCGATCAGCTTGCCGAACACCGCGCCGAGCAGGAACACCGGGAAATACAGTTTGATAAAGCCGACCATTTTTTCCATGAACACCCCGGTAAAGGCTGGGGCGACGGCGGAAGGGTCAGTGAGCAACACCGCGCCGAGGGCGGCGATAGGGGCAAACAGGATGACGCTATAGCCACGGTAGGCAGCCAGCATCAGCAGCGCGAGCGCCGCCAGGGCAATGATCACACTCATGGTGTGTCTCCATCGGATTGTTATTGTTGTGGGGTGTAGCTGTAGGAAGGGGCTATAGCGGGAAGCGTGCCAAGTTTGTAACTTATTGATATGTATGGATATTTATAATTACTGTGCTGTGATTTTCATGCTGAGTCTCTATTTAAAGACAGATGAGATTCCAATGTGGGAGCGGGCTTGCCCGCGAAAGCGCTGTGTCAGGCAATGATTTTGTTGCTGATAGACCGCATTCGCGGGCGAGCCCGCTCCCACATGGAGGTGTCTTTGTTGTGAGATTTATGTCTCTTTATTGAGATTGCTCGATGCCCAGCGCCACCATCTTCTTGTACAGCGTCGAGCGCCCGAGCCCCAATTGCTTGGCGGCCTCGATCACATTGCCCCCGCATTGGCGCAACGCTGCACCAATCAACTGCCGGTCAAACCGCTCCCGCGCCACGCTGAAGGTTTCGACCTCTACGGGCGCCAAAGCGCTACGCTCCACCGGGCTGAAGGTGCCGATCGCCGCGCGAATCTCCTGCGCATCCAACACCAGGTCATCACTGAGCAACGCGGCGCGCTCCAGCACGTTGCGCAGCTCGCGGATATTCCCCGGCCAGGCATGCTGGGCCAGCAGTGCCAGGGCTTCGCGGTCCAGCTCATGCTGGCTGCGCAGTTCTTCGAGGATTGCTTCACTCAACGCCGGGATATCGTCCAGGCGTTCGCGCAGGGGCGGGACCTGGATCGGCAACACGTTGAGGCGGTAATACAAGTCGGCGCGAAACTCGCCACGCTTGATCGCGGCTTCCAGGTCGGTGGAGGTCGCGGCAATCACCCGCACGTCGCTGTGGATCATCTCGTTGGAGCCCACCGGCTCAAATTCTTTCTCCTGCAGCACCCGCAGCAGTTTGCTTTGCAGGGGCAATGGCATGTCGCCGATTTCATCGAGGAACAACGTCCCGCCCTGGGCGATTTGCAATTTGCCGGGGCGGCCCTTGCGGTCGGCGCCGGTGAAGGCGCCGGGCGCGGTGCCGAAGAACTCGGCTTCCAGAAGGTCATGGGGGATGGCGGCGCTGTTGATGCTGACAAACGCTTTGTTGGCTCGGGGTGACGCACCATGGATGGCCTGGGCCAGCAGCTCCTTGCCGGTGCCGGTCTCGCCCAGCAGCAACACCGGCGACTCGGCACTCGCGCTGCGCCGCGCCCGGCGCTTGACCTCGAGGCTGGCAGCGCTGGTGCCGATAAAGTGCGCGAAGTTGTACTTGCTCTGGCGTGAGCGCAGCAGCGAACGGGTCGAAGCCAGTTCCTGTTGCATGCTCAGGTAGCGCTCGATCATCGGCGAGAGGTTGCGCAACTCATCGAACAGGGCAAAGCCGATGGCGCCGATGACCTTGCCGGCATCGTCGTGGATCGGCAGGCGCATCACCACCAATGGGCCTTTGGGCGTGTCCTGGATATCCAGGAGGATCGGCTGGTCACTGCGCACCACCTGGCGTAACAGGCTGTTGGAGATCACCTGCTCGCAAGGTTGGCCGATGGCCTGGTCGGCGCTTTTCAGGCCGAAGCGCTTGGCATAGCGTTCGTTCATCCACACGATGTTGGCGTCGCGGTCGACAATCACCGTGCCTTCGCTGGACTGCTCGATGATCTCGAACAGGGACTGGATCGCCAGGCCGCGAACGTGCGGGTAGTCCTTGAGGCTTTCGGTGGTGTTCATGGTCGGGGCGCCAAAAATAAAGGATGAGTTCAATGGTAGGAGCCGGCTCCTACAGGGGAGCGTGCGCGGCAGCAAGCAGCTCTTGAGTGTAGGGGTGCTGTGGCGCGGCAAAGACGTCAGCGCATGGCCCGCGCTCAACCACCTGGCCATCCTTGATCACGATCATATCGTGGGCCATGGCCCGTACCACGGCCAGGTCATGGCTGATAAACAGGTAGGTCAGGGCGTATTTTTCCTGCAGTTCACGCAGCAGCGCCACCACTTGTTTTTGCACGGTGCGGTCCAGGGCCGAAGTCGGCTCGTCCAGCAGCATCAAGGCCGGGCGCAGCACCAGGGCGCGGGCGATGGCGATGCGTTGGCGCTGGCCGCCGGAAAATTCGTGGGGGTAGCGGTGACGGCTGGCCGGGTCGAGCCCCACATCCTGCAGCACTTTGATCACCTGGGCGTCACGCTCCTGTGGGCTGCATGGCGCGTGTACTTCCAGGCCTTCGCTGATGATCTGCTGCACCGACATGCGCGGGCTGAGGCTGCCGTAGGGGTCCTGGAATACCACCTGCATCTGCTTGCGCCACGGGCGCATCTGTTTCTGGCTGAGGCTGTCGAGGGCCTCGCCCTGGAAGCGGATGCTGCCGCTGGAGTCGAGCAGACGCAGGATCGCCTGGCCCAGGGTGGACTTGCCGGAGCCGGACTCGCCGACGATTCCCAGGGTCTTGCCCCGTTGCAGGTCCAGGCTGATGCCGTCCACCGCCTGCAGGTACTGCTTGCGCCGGAACAGCCCGCCACCGATGGGGAAGCGCACACTCAGGCCGGCGACCTGCAACACCGTCTCGCGCTGATCCTGGCACAGTGCGGTACCGACCGGTTCGGCATCCAGCAGCAGGCGGCTGTAGGGATGTTGCGGGGCATTGAACAGGGTTTGGCAGTCGGCCTGCTCGACAATTTCCCCGGCCTGCATCACGCACACGCGCTGGGCAATGCTGCGCACCAGGTTGAGGTCGTGGCTGATCAGCAGCAGCGACATGCCCAGGCGTTGCTGCAAGGATTTGAGCAGCAGCAGAATCTTGCGCTGCACCGTCACATCCAGGGCGGTGGTCGGCTCATCGGCGATCAGCAGTTCTGGTTCGCAGGCCAGAGCCATGGCGATCATCACCCGCTGGCGCTGGCCACCCGACAACTGGTGGGGGTAGGACTTGAGGCGTTCCTGGGGGTCGCGAATGCCCACCAGGTCCAGCAGTTCGAGGATGCGTGCCTGCGCCGCCTTGCCGCCCAGGCCTTTGTGCAGCAGCAGGGTTTCGCCGATCTGCTTTTCGATGCTGTGCAAGGGATTGAGGGAGGTCATCGGCTCCTGGAAGATCATCGCGATGCGGTTGCCGCGCAGCTTTTGCAGGGTGCCGGCCTCGGCGCCGATCAGCTCCTGGCCGCGATAGCGCACCGACCCTGTGGTAACGGTGCCGGCCTGGGGCAGCAGTTGCAGGATCGAATGGGCGGTCACCGACTTGCCCGAGCCCGACTCGCCCACCAGTGCCAGGCACTCGCCGGGGCGCACATCCAGGCTCAGGTTGCGCACCACGGTCTGGCCGCTGAAGGCGACGCACAGGTCGCGGATCTCGATCAGGTTGTCAGTCATGGATGCATCGCCCTTCATGATCGTGGGTCGAAGGCGTCACGCAGCGCCTCGCCGATAAATACCAGCAGTGACAGAATCAGCGCCAGGGTGAAAAAGGCCGTGAGCCCGAGCCACGGTGCTTGCAGGTTCTGCTTGCCCTGGGCGATCAACTCACCGAGGGACGCGCTGCCCGCCGGCATGCCGAAGCCGAGAAAGTCCAGGGCGCTGAGGGTGGAAATCGCCCCGGTCAGGATAAAAGGCAGATAGCTCAGGGTGGCGGTCATCGCGTTCGGCAGGATGTGCCGGCGAATGATCTTGGCGTCGCCCAGGCCCAGGGCGCGTGCGGCTTTCACGTACTCCAGGTTGCGCCCGCGCAGGAACTCGGCACGCACCACATCCACCAGGGCCAGCCAGGAAAACAGCGCCATGATCCCCAGCAGCCACCAGAAGTTCGGCTCGACAAACCCCGAGAGGATGATCAGCAGGTACAGGACCGGCAGCCCCGACCACACTTCAAGGATGCGCTGGCCGAGCAGGTCGACCCAGCCGCCGTAATAGCCCTGCAAGGCGCCGGCGGCAATGCCGATGACGGCGCTGATCAGGGTCAGGCCGAGGGCGAACAGGATCGACACCCGCGCGCCGAAGATCACCCGCGCCAGCACATCGCGGGACTGGTCGTCGGTGCCCAGCCAGTTCACCGTGGACGGCGGGCTGGGGGCAGGGCGGGTCAGCTCGTAGTTGGGCGTGTCATCGCTGAAGGGGATCGGCGGGAACAGCATCCAGCCGCCGTCTTGCTTGATCAGTTGCTGCACGTAGTCACTGCGGTAGTCGGCCTGGAATGGCAGTTGCCCGCCGAACTGCTGCTCGGTGTAGCGCTTGAACACCGGGAAATACAACTGGTCCTGATAGCTGAGCACCAGGGGTTTGTCGTTGGCGATCAACTCGCCGCCCAGGGTCAGGATAAACAGGCCGATAAACAGCCACAGCGACCACCAGCCCCGGCGGTTTTGCTTGAAACGTTCGAAGCGGCGACGGGCTACAGGAGACAGATTGAGCATCAGGCGTTCCTCGCGGCGAAGTCGATACGCGGGTCCACCAGGGTGTAGCAGAGGTCGCCGATCAGTTTTATCAGCAGGCCAAACAGGGTGAAGATAAACAGCGAACCAAACACCACCGGATAGTCCCGCGACACCGCGGCTTCGTAGCTCATGCGGCCCAGACCGTCGAGGGAGAAGATCACCTCGATCAGCAGCGAGCCGGCGAAGAACACACTGATAAACGCCTGGGGGATCCCGGAGATCACCAGCAGCATGGCGTTGCGAAACACATGGCCGTAGAGCACGCGCCGCTCGCTCAGGCCTTTGGCGCGTGCCGTGACCACGTACTGACGCGTGATTTCATTGAGGAACGAGTTTTTGGTGAGGATGGTCAAGGTGGCGAAACCACCGATCACCAGGGCGCTGACCGGCAGCACCAGGTGCCAGAAGTAATCGGCGATCTTGCCCAGGGTGCTCAGTTGCTCGAAGTTCTCCGACACCAGGCCGCGCACCGGGAACCAGTTCAAGGTACTGCCGCCGGCAAAGACCACGATCAAAAACATCGCAAACAGGAAGGCCGGCATCGCGTAGCCAATGACGATGGCGGTGCTGCTCCATACATCGAAACTGCTGCCGTGGCGCACCGCCTTGCGGATTCCCAGGGGGATCGACACCAGGTAGGTGATCAGGGTTGTCCAGAGGCCGAGGGAAAGGGTCACCGGCAACTTTTCCAGGATCAGGTCGATCACCGTGGCGCCGCGAAAGAAGCTGTTGCCGAAATCCAGCTGGGCATAGTTCTTGAGCATCAGCCACAGGCGTTCGGGGGCGGATTTGTCGAAGCCGTATTGTTTTTCGATGTCCTTGATCAGCTTGGGGTCAAGGCCGCGACTGGCGCGGGAGCCACTGCTGACGCCGTCGCCGGCCGAGCCGCCGACGCCCCCGCCGCCAATCCCCTGCAAGTGGGCGATGGCTTGCTCCACCGGCCCGCCGGGCGCGGCCTGGACGATCACAAAGTTCACCAGCAGGATAATCACCAGGGTCGGGATGATCAGCAGCAGGCGCCGCACGATATAGGCAAACATCAGTGGGCACCTCGCAGCTTGCTCAGTTCGGCTTTCATCTGCTCATTGGTCAGTGGCGTGGGGCTGACTTCCCACCACGATTCCAGTGCCTCGTCGTTGCTGGCCTCGATGGCCGGGCGACCGAAGCGGTTCCACCACGCGGCCGAGGTGCCGGGCGGGTAGTAATTGGGGATCCAGTAGTAATTCCATTGCAGCACCCGGTCCAGGGCATGGGCGTAGCTGAGCATCTGTGCCTGGGTGGTGGCGCGTACCAGGCCGGTGACCAGGGTATCGACCGCCGGGTTTTGCAGGACGATGTAGTTGTTGCTGCCCGGGTCGAACGCCGAAGACGAACCGAAGTAGTTGTACAGCTCCATACCCGGCGAGGTGGTGACCGGGAAGCCGGTGACGATCATGTCGTAGTCCCGGGTCATCAGGCGGTTGACGTACTGGGACGAGTCGATGCGCCGGATGTTGAGGGTGATGCCGATCTGCGCCAGGTTGCGTTTATAGGGCAGCAGCAGGCGTTCCAGGCCGTTTTGCACATTGAGGAAGGTGAACTCCAGGGGCTCGCCGGCGGCATTCACCAGTTTGTCGCCCTTGGGCGTCCAGCCGGCGTCTTCCAGCAGGGCCAGGGCTTGTAGCTGCTTGTCGCGGATCATGCCGCTGCCGTCGGTGGTCGGCGCCTTGAACACCTGGGTAAAGACTTCGTCGGGGATCTGCCCGCGCAGGGGTTCGAGAATCGCCAGCTCCTGGGCGTCGGGCAATTGAGTGGCGGCCAGCGGGCTGTTGGAAAAGTAGCTTTGCTGGCGGATATACAGATTGCGCATCATCTGCCGGTTGGCCCACTCGAAATCCCAGAGCATGGCCAGGGCCTGGCGCACGCGGCGGTCCTGGAACATCGGTTTTTGCACATTGAACACATAGCCCTGGGCCGTTTGTGGGGCGTGTTTGGCCAGGTGCGCGCGTTGCAGGCGGCCATCGTCCAGGGCCGGGCCGTTGTAGCCGATGGAATAGCCGGTGGCGGAGAACTCGCGATTGAAGTCGTAGGCACCGCCGCGCAGGACCTGGCGCGCGACTTCGGTATCGCCGAAGTACTCCAGGCTCAGGCGGTCGAAGTTGTACAGGCCGCGGCTGACGGGCAAGTCCTTGCCCCACCAGTCGGGATCGCGCTGGAAGGTGATGGTACTGCCGGCATTGATTTTGCTGACCTTGTACGGGCCGCTGCCCAGGGGCGCTTCATAGCCGCCACCATTGGCAAAGTCGCGGCTCTTCCACCAATGCTCGGGGAACACCGGCAGGGTCGCGAGATCCAGGGGCAGGGTGCGGTTTTCATTGCTGGCGAAGTCAAAGCGCACTTGCAGCGGGCCTTCGACCTCGACGTGCTTGACGTCGGCAAACAGTGTGCGAAACCGCAGGCTGCCCTGGGTCATCAGCAGGTTGAAGCTGTAGCGCACATCTTCTGCGGTGATCGGCTTGCCGTCGGCAAAACGTGCCTTGGGGTTGAGGAAAAACCGCAGGTACAGGCCGTCCTCGGCGCGCTCCATCTTTTGCGCGACCAGGCCGTAGACGGTATAGGGCTCATCCAGTGAGCGGTAGGCCAGGGGCGAATACACCCAGCCGTCCAACTGGCTGACGCCGATGCCTTTGTCGATATACGGCAGCACATGGTCGAAGCGGCCGACCTCGAGGGCAGAGCGCTTGAGGCTGCCGCCCTTGGGGGCGTCGGGGTTTACATAGTCAAAATGGCTGAAGCCGGCAGGGTACTTGGCAGGCTCGCCGTAGACGGTCAATGCATGTTGCGGGGCTGCGAACGAGGCGGTACTCGCCAGCAGCAGGGCCAGGGTAGAGCCAACGAACGTGAGGAAATCCAGTCGCATTATCAGCCTTGAGCACCGGGTGAAGAAGGAAGGGGACTTGTACCCTAACCGTGCGCGGGTCGCCAGTCACCTGGCGACCCCGCAAACACAACGGCCCACCAAAAGGCGGGCCGTTGAGTGCTGCGCAGACGTGGATCAGTCCTGGCGGCTGGTCACTTCCAGCAGGTGATAACCGAACTGGGTTTTCACTGGGCCTTGCACGGTATTGACCGGTGCGCTGAATACGACCGCGTCGAATTCCTTGACCATCTGGCCAGGACCGAACGAACCCAGGTTGCCGCCGTCGCGGCTCGATGGGCAGCTGGAGTTGGCTTTGGCGACTACTGCGAAATCAGCGCCGCCTTCGATCTGGGCTTTCAGTTCGTTGCACTTGTCTTCGGTGGCAACCAGGATGTGACGGGCGGTGGCTTTGGCCATGGTGGGTAACTCCTTGAATAAAAAAGGTGAGCGTACCGGATTCAGGCGGTTATTTCCCGGCAAAGTTCCACTGATTTACATCAGGCTCGATCGCGCAGACGTGCGGCTGCTTCACGCAGCAACTGCTCAGTCCCGTCCCAACCCAGGCAGCCGTCGGTCACCGAGACGCCGTAGCGCATCGACGGGCTGAGCGGCTGGCAGCCTTCGAACAAATGACTCTCCAGCATCATGCCGATCAGCGAGGTGTCGCCCTGCAAGCGTTGCGCCAGCACGTCATTGAATACCGCCGGTTGGCGCATCGGGTCCTTGCCGCTGTTGGCGTGGCTGCAATCGACCATGATCCGCGTGGCCACTTTGCTTTTGGTCAGGTCGGTCTTGATCTGGGCCACGCTCTGGCGATCGTAGTTCGGGCCACGGTGGCCGCCGCGCAACACCAGGTGGGTGTCGGCGTTGCCCGGGGTCTGGATGATCGCCGGATGGCCCTGGCTGTCGACGCCGAAGTGGCGGTGCGGGTGGGCCGCCGAACGCATGGCGTCACAGGCGATGGCTACGCCGCCGTCGGTACCGTTCTTGAAGCCGACGGGCATGCCCAGGCCGCTGGCCATTTCCCGGTGGATCTGCGATTCGGTGGTGCGGGCGCCAATGGCCACCCAACTGAGCACATCGTCGAAGTAGCCGGCGGCCATCGGTTGCAACAGTTCGGTGGCGACCGGCAGGCCCAGGCGCAGCATTTCGCGCATCAGTTCCCGCGACAGTGTGAGGCCGGCGGCCATGTCATCGCTGCCATCCAGGTGCGGGTCGTAGGCCAGGCCTTTCCAGCCGATGGTGGTGCGCGGTTTTTCGACGTAGGCGCGGATCACCAGCAGCATCTGGTCACTGACGTCATTGGCCAGCTTCTTCAGATTGCGCGCGTATTCCATGGCGGATTCGGGATCATGGATCGAGCAGGGACCGACGATGACGAGCAGGCGGGAGTCTTGACCATTGAGAATCGCGCGGATGGCCTGGCGATGAGCGTTGACTTGCTCGGTCAGGAACGGGCTCAGGGGCAATTGGTGCTTGAGCTCAAGGGCGCTGGGCAAACGCTGGGTCAGCGCTTCATTGGCGCTGGACAGGGTGGTAACGGGCAGTGCGGTGATAGAGGAGTTCATGATTTGTGCTTCCTGGGCAAGCGGCGGGCTGTTCCCGCGCGCTCTGCCCTACTGGGGTGTTCGACAATTGGCCGTATTGGCTGCGTGTGTTGGCTTGCCACCAATAGGTGACCGATCGGAGGCGGCAGGCTGTCCCGAACGGAGCTTGCTAAATCGCCAGGCGGTGCAGGTGTCGTAACGGTAATAAGTGGTGAAGTTCATGGTGTGATTTCCTTTAAGTTCGGTGTGTAGCAAAAATTGTTCAGGGCTGGAAAAACAAAACCCCCGGTCGGGGAGCCGACCGGGGGTTAGATTTCTCTGGCAGGCGACCCCTTGAGTAGTGGGCGCCGATTTCAGGTATCAGGCGCGCCAGTGGCTAAACCAATACCCAAAATAAAAGCTGACCAGTGCGCTCAAACCGTTCACGCGGGTAGCCACGACCGAACGCTGGGCGTTGGCAGTAGGGCAGGCCTGGGTGAGGGTGAGTGGCAACATGGTGTTTCTCCAAATGATGGGGTGGAGCTTAACTGAGGGATGCCGCTGGATTCAATCAGTAATTTCTATCGCGATGCGCGACTTAGCGCTATGGCGCAAGTCCCGATATGCTGGATGGATAGTCCTAATGATTGCCAGGATGCGAGCATGACTCCTTTGATTATTGCCAGTGCCCAGACCTGTTCCATTGCTGGCGACCTGGCGGCCAATATCCAGCGTCACCTGGCGTTGATGGTTGCGGCCGCCGAGCACGGCGTACAACTGCTGGTGTTTGCGGAGTTGTCCCTGACCGGTTACGAGCCCGCGCTGGCGCGGGAGCTGGCGATTGCGCCGGACGATACGGTGCTTGCGCCCCTGCGAGAGCTGGCGCGTGAGCTGCAGATGACGGTGGTGGTGGGTATGCCGATTCGCTTGGCGTCGAGCAGCGGGGTGCTGATTGGTGCGCTGGTGTTGGCGGCGGATGGCTCATTGGCGGTGTACAGCAAGCAGCATCTGCACCCCGGTGAAGACGCGGCATTTGTGCCGGGCTCGGGTGGCAAGGCGTTGGTGTGGGGCGAGGACCGGATTGCCCTGGCGGTTTGCGCTGACTTTTCTCACGCCAGCCATCCGCGTGATGCGGCGGCGCTTGGGGCTACAGTCTATGCAGCGGGTGTATTGATCAGCGAGGGCGGTTACGCCGCAGATAGTGCGTTGCTTCAGGGGTACGCCAGCGAACACTCGATGGTGGTGCTGATGGCCAATCATGGCGGGCCGTCCGGTGGCTGGGCGTGTGCCGGGCGCAGCGCTATCTGGGGGCCTGATGGCGAGTTGATTGCGGCTGTGCCGGGGGTGGGCGACGCCTTGGTAATAGCCCGCAGGGAGGCCGGCAATTGGAGTGGTTGGCAGGTCGTTCTGTAACGCAATGGAGCACGCCGCGATGGCATTCACCCTCAAGGCCGCATCGGATCAGCACTTGGCCTTTGCACGCAGCCTGACGCATCAGGCGATGGGCCATTACTATCGGCAGTACGATCTGACATGGTCCGACAAAGGCTTCGACACCGCCTGGGCCGGGCGGGAAAACTGGTTGATTTGCCAAGAGGACAAGTTGGTGGGGTTCGTCAGTCTGAGCCGGGATGACAACGCGCTGTATATTCGCGAGCTGCACATGCTCGAGGATTTTCGCCGCCAGGGCGCGGGCAGTTGGGTGCTGGAGCAGATGTTCGCCAAGGCTCGGGCCGAAAGCCGGGGTTATTTGCGATTGACGGTGTTCAAGACCAATCCGGCAAAAAGGCTGTATCAGCGCCAGGGCCTGAGTATTGTCGGTGAGGAGGGCTGTTTCTGGCGGATGGAGTCTGTTTGTCTGTCAGCGCAGTCGTCCCGGTAAACCTCGCGCTCAACTTGAATCGGTGCATACTGCTCTTTAGGAGCCGATCTCCTGATCATTGCACAGGCTTTGCGCCTCGTTAAGGATGATCCCCTCTTTCATGCCCAGAAGGACCGCCACCTTATGGGCTTCTCCACGCCGCCCCTTTTTGCGCCCAGCGAGCACTTGATAGGTGGTCGCCGGGTCCACGCCATGTTCCCTGGCGAATGCCTGAACCGATTTGCCTTGATGTTCCAGCCAGGCTTTGGCTTGTGCAGCAGTACGGATTCCGGGCATAGTTCAAAACCGTTCAAGTTTGTGCAAAACGAGATGACGTCGTCACCTCTTGGGGTGTGCCATAAAGGATATTACATCCAAATGAGTGGAATAGGTTCGCGCTTAAGGCAAGAAAGAGAGCGACTTGGCTTGTCGCAAAAGGTTTTTGGTGAAATAGGAGGTGTGGAGGCTAACGCGCAGGGGAAATACGAAAGCGGTGGGCGCGCGCCGAAGGCCGATTACCTATCCCGCGTGGCAGAGAAAGGTGTCGATATTCTGTTTGTTTTGACAGGTAGCCCGACGCCTGTCCACTTGGACAACCTGAGCCAGATCGAAGAAAAGGTTTTGGGTAACTACCGTGCGATGTTTAAAGAGGACCAGGATGCAATCCGTAGACTGACCAACACCTTGGCAGAGCATTCCTCAGTGGCGAGTGGAAAACCCCGGTCGATCCTCAAGGAATCCTGACCTTTTGCCCAGGAAACACCCCCGCCTGCCGCTCGGCAGGCGCTCGTAGTGTATTGAAACTCTATATATATGACGCGTTCAGCTAGGTCTGTGCCTTGGTTTTTTGCTAAGGTGTTCAGCAACCTATAAGACCATTTCGCGAGGTGTCTGCTTGATTAGGGTGCTAGTAGTCGATGACCATGATCTCGTTCGTACAGGCATTACACGAATGCTGGCTGACATCGATGGCCTGCAAGTAGTCGGTCAGGCCGAGTCGGGGGAGGAATCCCTGATCAAAGCGCGTGAATTGAAACCCGATGTGGTCTTGATGGACGTCAAGATGCCGGGGATTGGTGGGCTTGGTGCGACCTGCAAACTGTTGCGCAGTCATCCGGACATCAAGGTCGTGGTTGTTACGGTCTGCGAAGAAGACCCTTTTCCTACCCGGCTTCTGCAAGCTGGCGCAGCAGGTTATCTGACAAAAGGCGCAGGGCTCGCGGAAATGGTCCAGGCTATCCGCCTGGTATTTGCCGGCCAGCGCTACATCAGTCCGCAGATTGCCCAGCAATTGGCGATCAAGTCGTTTCAGCCAGTCAGCGACTCGCCGTTTGATGCCTTGTCCGAGCGCGAGATTCAGATCGCCCTGATGATCGTCGGCTGCCAGAAGGTTCAGTCGATTTCCGACAAGCTTTGCCTGTCGCCAAAAACCGTGAACACCTACCGTTATCGAATTTTCGAGAAGCTATCCATCAGCAGTGATGTTGAACTGACCTTGCTCGCGGTTCGCCACGGCATGGTGGACGCCAGCGCCTGAAATGCAAGCCTCTGAAATAAACACCGTGTTTGATCCGAGTGCATTTCTTGCGACCTGCAGCGGCCGGCCTGGCGTGTATCGCATGTTCGACAGCGAGGCGCGCCTGCTGTACGTGGGCAAGGCCAAGAACCTCAAGAAGCGCCTGGCCAGCTACTTCCGCAAAACCGGCCTGGCGCCGAAGACGGCCGCTCTGGTGGGGCGTATCGCCCAGGTCGAAACCACCATCACGGCCAATGAAACCGAGGCGCTGCTGCTTGAGCAGACGCTGATCAAGGAATGGCGGCCGCCCTACAATATTCTGCTGCGTGACGATAAGTCCTACCCGTATGTGTTTCTGTCGGACGGTGACTTTCCGCGCCTGAGCATCCATCGCGGGGCGAAGAAGCACAAGGGCAAGTATTTTGGCCCTTACCCCAGCGCCGGGGCGATCCGCGAGAGCCTGAGCCTGCTGCAAAAGACCTTCTTCGTGCGCCAGTGCGAAGACAGCTTCTACAAGAACCGCACCCGCCCGTGCCTGCAATACCAGATCAAGCGTTGCAAGGCGCCCTGCGTCGGGCTGGTCGAGCCTCAGGAATATGCCGAAGACGTACGTCACTCGGTGATGTTCCTCGAAGGGCGCAGCAACGCCCTGGCCGACGAACTGTCCGGCGCCATGGAGCAGGCAGCCAGTACCCTGGACTTCGAGCGGGCCGCCGAACTGCGTGACCAGGTGTCCCTGTTGCGACGGGTGCAGGACCAGCAGAGCATGGAAGGCGGTACCGGTGATGTCGACGTGATTGCGGCCTTCGTCAATCCGGGCGGGGCTTGTGTGCACCTGATCAGCGTGCGTGGCGGCCGGGTGCTGGGCAGCAAGAACTTCTTTCCCCAGACCGGGATCGAGGAGGAAGTGGCCGAGGTCATGGCCGCGTTTCTCGGCCAGTACTACGTCAGCAGCCCCGAGCGCGACTTGCCGGGCGAACTGATCGTCAACGTGGTTCACGAAGACTTCCCCGCATTGATTGACGCCATTCACGCCCTGCGCGGCCGCGAGCTGGACATCAGCCACCGCGTTCGCGGCACCCGTGCGCGCTGGCAGCAACTGGCGGTGACCAACGCCGAACAGGCCCTGAACGCGCGCCTGGCCAACCGCCAGCATGTTGCCGCACGCTTTGAAGCGCTGGCCGACGTGCTCAAGCTTGACGAGCCACCGCAACGCCTGGAGTGCTACGACATCAGCCATTCCAGCGGTGAGGCGACCGTGGCGTCCTGCGTGGTCTTTGGTCCGGAAGGGCCGATCAAGTCCGATTATCGACGCTATAACATCGAAGGCGTCACCCCAGGCGATGACTATGCGGCCATGCACCAGGCCCTGACCCGGCGCTTCAGCAAATTGAAGGACGGCGAGGGCAAACTGCCGGATATCCTGCTGGTGGACGGCGGCAAGGGCCAGTTATCCATGGCCCGTGACGTGCTCAACGAGCTGGCGGTGCCCGACCTGATCCTGCTCGGCGTGGCCAAGGGCACGACGCGCAAGGCCGGTTTCGAAACGTTGTACTTGAATGATGCGGCCCATGAGTTCACTTTGAAGGGCGATTCACCGGCATTGCACCTGATTCAGCAGATTCGCGACGAAGCCCACCGTTTTGCCATTACCGGTCACCGCGCCCGACGTGGTAAAACCCGGCGTACCTCCACCCTGGAAGGGGTGGCGGGGGTAGGGCCAAAGCGGCGACGCGAACTGTTGAAACATTTTGGTGGATTGCAGGAATTGTCCCGTGCCAGCATTGAAGAAATAGCCAAAGCCCCCGGAATCAGTAAAAAGCTCGCTGAGTTGATTTATGCAAACCTACACAGCGAGTAGAATGCCTTCTCACCTCGTAGCCAGTTGTGCCGATGAATATCCCTAATCTGATCACCGTTCTACGCGTCCTGCTCATTCCGATTTTCATTTTGCTGTTTTACCTGCCTTATGATTGGAGCTACATGGCCTCCAGTTCGGTCTTTGCCTTCGCGGCCGCGACCGACTGGCTGGACGGCTACCTGGCAAGACGGCTGGAGCAAAGCACGCCGTTTGGCGCGTTCCTCGACCCCGTGGCCGACAAGCTGATGGTTGCGGTGGCGCTGGTGCTGCTCGTGCAGGAGCACGGCAACCTGTGGCTGACCCTGCCGGCCGCCGTGATCATCGGTCGCGAGATCGTCGTCTCCGCCTTGCGCGAATGGATGGCCGAAATCGGCGCACGCGCCCACGTGGCCGTGTCCAACATGGGCAAATGGAAAACCGCTGCGCAGATGCTGGCGCTGGTCATCCTGCTGGCCAACCCGTCGAACTTCACCTTCTGGGTGCTGCTGGGTTATGCCTTGCTACTGATCGCCGCCGGCCTGACCCTGTGGTCCATGCTGCAATACCTGCGCGCCGCCTGGCCCCATCTGCGCACGACCGTGGAAAAGAAATAAAACTTTTTTGAATCAAGGGGTTGACGGGTGGTGAGGATTCTATAGAATGCGCATCACCAAGACGCGGGAATAGCTCAGTTGGTAGAGCACGACCTTGCCAAGGTCGGGGTCGCGAGTTCGAGTCTCGTTTCCCGCTCCAAACATAGCACTGCAGAGCTCCACTGAATTCTGCAAGTGATTGAAATAAGGACCTTCGGGTCCTTTTTTCGTTGCGGCGGGAACTACTGAAATCCAGCACTATCCGGTGCGTTTAAGTCCAGAATTGAGTCCAGGATTCTGACGAGCACTGAATCGGTTTTATGCTGGAGCAGATTGTGTAGCGAGATGAGCATTTGGCCCTGACTCTGTTCAGGAGCTCGTGATGGCACTCTCAGAAATAACAGTTCGGCATGCCCGAATCACCGGTAATGATTACACCCTCGGCGACAGTGGTGGGCTCACGCTCAATGTGACGGCCAGAGGCGGAAAAGTCTGGCTCTTCCGTTACTACTGGGCAGGCAAGCAGAAGCGCATGTCCCTCGGTAGTTACCCCCCAAATTGGGCTTAAGGAAGCCCGTACCCGTCGTGATGAAGCCCGTACCTTGGTTGCCCAGGGCATCAACCCCTGCGAGCATCGTAAACAACAGCGACTTGCTGTTCATGCTGCGAAGGAGCATACCTTCGAGGCCGTGTTCAATCAGTGGGTGGAGTTCCGCAGGCTAAGCCTGAAGGAATGGCGCCAGAGCACGCTCTCGCAGATCTTGAGAATCTTCAATAGAGACGTCCTGCCAACGCTGGGTGGGCGGTCCATCTACGACATCAGTCGTCACGATCTGTTGGATTTGCTGAGCAGGATCGAACAGCGCAAGGCCTTAACGACCGCCGAAAAATGCCGGACCTGGTTCAACCAGTTGTTCCGCTATGCGCTGGTGAAAATCGAGGGGCTGGAACACAGCCCGGCTTCAGACCTTGATGTCGTCGCACTCCACAAATCTCTGGTGTCACACAATCCGTTTCTTCGTATGGACGAGCTGCCTGCGTTGGCGTGCCGATCAGTTTGCAACCGATACCGCAGCAATTTGGCAGCGTAAAAAGCTCGAACAAGAGGCCGGTTTGCCGCAGAGCTAGGTTACTGACCCACACCTCCAGATAAAGCATCAATTCTTCGGGAAAGTGCGCGGTACTGATTTCCCAGGCTCGACTGTAGTGTCCCGTTTCGAAGCTTTAGCGATGGACCACGGCTTTGGCTTCTTCCAGGGAGTGCAGATCGCCGAGGTGAGGCCGCTCGTGGAGCATTTCGCCGATCACGGCGTAGACCACTTGGCGCACCAGCCCGGTGGACTGGCAGCGTTCATCCAAATTAACCCCGAACACTTCGACAGCCTTGTTCATTGGCTCAACGAAAATCCTGCTCACCTGAAAGCGTTCAACGAACTGGGGCAAATATGGATTTCGACAGGCATCGCCTTGGCCCGTGAAATCGGACAACCGCTAAGTGACTTAGAGAGGGACCAGCCGCCGTTGATGGTGCACTGACCAGTACATCGCTCCAACACACCTGTTGATCCTCAATGGTGCGTCATGGGCGACGCGTATCTTTTCTGATGGGCACAGTGCCTTTGCAGTCTGGGTATTGGGAGCACGACCAAAACGGCCCTGATTTCCCCTTTCGTCTGAACATCGAGGCATTGCAAATGGGGCAGGCTGGACCGGCTTCGGCCGGTACCGACAAGGTGAGCGCTCCGCAGTGTTCCACCAACTGCGCAATCCAGTTCGCCTGCTTGGCGACGAATGCTCCAGAGACAGGCGTCTCGCTTCGATTTCGTCCAGCGCCTGTTCCCAGAACGCGGTCATACCTGGATCTGCGATTGCAGCGGGTACTGCCTCAATCAGGGTATGGGCAGCGGCGGAGGCCATTAATGCGCGGTTTTTCTTCAGCAAATAACCTCGATCAATCAAGCCCTTGATGATGCCGGCTCGCGTGGCTTCGGTGGTCGATGCATCATCGCCCGGATCGGCAGATGGTGATCCTGGCGGCAGAAATGGCGGTCTGGCAGCGCGAGGGAGACTGGTTAGTAATTCTACATTCCGATCGCGGCAGCCAATTCACCAGTGCGGACTATCAGCGTTTTTTGACCAGCAACATGCTGATCTGCAGCATGAGTGCCGTGGGGCGCTGTGGCGATAACGCAGCCTGCGAAGGTTTCTTCGGTCAGCTCAAGCGCGAGCGTGTTACCCATCAATCGTATAGAACTCATGATGAAGCGCGGGCGGATCTATTCGACTACATCGAGCGGTTCCACAACCCAAGAATGCGTCGTAGAGTCGCGCGGCAAGATCTGAAGTTTTCAGCCCTTTTCAAGCCGTCCGTGGAAATGGGGTAGAACCCCATCGGTGTAGCCCGAATTGATGGGCCTTTTCAAGGTGGAGCGATTGAAGATTCAACCGTTGCCTGGGCTCTGGTCTCACCAATTGACGCTGATCAAGTCATTCGTGTGGCGCGAGGTGGCGCAGCGGTTGGGTCAGTAAAAATGGTTCTCGAATGGGCAATCCTGCGAGTTATCAACGTTGCCGGTGGCGGGTAGTGCTGACTTTTGTCCGAGGCTGGAGAGCTAATCTGTAACGGATTTCTAGGTTGTTTGCCGTACCCATTGTTTTAACGGTCCATTTAAATTTTGAATCGCTTGGCCGTGGATGGGGTGGCGTTTTATTGGGGCTATTAATTGAAATGACATAAATATCCCCTCCCTAATGAATGGGGTGAAAGGTGTTAGTGGTCTAATTGGGTTTAATCTTTTTTTCTAACAAAATATAAGAATAAATGATGTAAGACTTGTCCCAAAAATCAAGTGAAATCTCTTGTGTGGTTTTTTAGGGGGCGTCTGCGTAGTAATGCGAGCGTGAAGTCTTGATATTTTTCGAAGTGGGGTGTAATACTTTAAAAAATCTTGTGCTGACAGCGTTTGCAGTAAATTCCGATAGCGTCTTGAGGTGTTACTTGTCATCGCTTACCTGAGCGATTGTGCGTCGATTGCCTTTGGGGCGCCTAGTTTGTTGCCTGTCAGGCGAGCAAGCACGAGCCTTTTGCCTCTTGGAGGGTCGGGGGGACGGTTAGTCATTGCAAGTGTTTGTGATGTTTTGTGGGAGGGAGACAGAGAAGTACAGATAGCGTGTTTGGGGTGGCTTATTAAATTTTTCTCTGTGGCACCTTTGCCTGTTGCGATTTGAAGGGGTTTATATGCTGTGGCCGATAAGCCGTTATTGGGTATCGGCTAAGAGTGTGAACTCCAGTATTGCTTGTTTCTTGTGATGCAGTTCTGTATCACGCTAAGAGTGCTTGGAGGATGTATGGCATCAAATAGCTTTCAAAATGAAGTGCCTAAGGCACGGGTCAATATCAAACTTGACCTGCATACCGGTGGTGCACAGAAAAAGGTCGAGCTGCCTCTCAAGTTGATGGTGATGGGTGATTACAGTAACGGTAAGGAACAGCGGCCGTTGTCTGAAAGGGGCAAGGTCGGCATTAACAAAAACAACTTCGACAGTGTACTGGCCGAATTTTCTCCGAGCCTGAAACTGGCGGTTGAAAACACCCTGGTGGATGACAATACCGATACGCCTGTCGCGTTGAATTTCCAGAGCATGAAAGACTTCGAACCGGAGCAGGTAGCACGGCAAATTCCACAGCTGCGGGCCCTGTTGGCGATGCGCAATCTGTTGCGTGATCTCAAATCCAACCTGTTGGATAACGCCACCTTTCGCCATGAGCTGGAGCGCATTCTCAAGGACGACGCGCTGAGTGACGAGCTGCGAGCCGAGCTGGCCGCCCTGGCTCCACAAACAGACCGTTAATTGGCCTTGTCTCGTTAATAAGGAAGTTTCCCATCATGTCCGTAGAACAATCATCTGCACCCGCGCAACACACTAAAACCCTCGACGCAGACGGCGGCCAAGGGGTCTATGGAGCTTTGTTCGCGAAGATCAACCTCAGCCCTGTGGCGGAGTTGAACGGGATTGAAGCGTTTCAAAACGCCGAGGCGTTATCCGAAGCGTCTGCTGATGAGCGGGTCACAGCAGCTGTCAGCGTATTTCTGAACTTGCTCAAGCAGTCGTCGCACAAAGTCGAGCGCCTGGACAAAACGCTGCTGGATGAGCACATCGCCTCTTTGGATGCACAGATCAGCCGTCAACTTGACGCGGTCATGCACCACCCCGATTTTCAGCGCGTTGAGTCTACCTGGCGTGGCGTTAAATCGCTGATCGACCAGACCGATTTCCGTCAAAACGTGCGTATCGAGTTGTTGGATATCAGCAAGGATCACTTGGTACAAGACTTCGAAGATTCGCCGGAAATCGCCCAAAGCGGTCTGTACCTGCATACCTACACCCAAGAATACGACACCCCGGGTGGTGAGCCGATCGCCGCGGCCATTTCCAACTACGAGTTTGGCCGTGGCCCGCAAGATATTGCCTTGCTGCGCAACATCTCCAAAGTTTCAGCTGCCGCGCACATGCCATTCATTGGGGCTGTCGGACCGGCGTTCTTTGGCAAGCAGTCAATGGAGGAAGTGGCTGCCATCAAAGATATCGGCAACTACTTTGACCGTGCTGAATACATCAAATGGAAGGCGTTCCGCGACAGTGACGACTCCCGTTACATCGGCCTGCTCATGCCGCGTGTGTTGGGTCGTCTGCCGTATGGCCCGGACACCATCCCGGTGCGCAGCTTCAACTACATCGAAAGCGTCAAGGGCCCGGATCACGAGAAATACCTGTGGACCAATGCCTCGTTCGCCTTCGCAGCCAATATGGTCAAAAGTTTCATCGCCAACGGCTGGTGCGTACAGATTCGCGGGCCGCAATCAGGTGGCGCGGTTACCGAACTGCCGATTCACCTGTATGACTTGGGTACTGGAAACCAGGTGAAAATCCCCTCCGAAGTGATGATCCCAGAGACGCGCGAATTCGAATTCGCCAATCTCGGTTTCATTCCGTTGTCGTACTACAAGAACCGCGATTATGCGTGCTTCTTCTCGGCCAACTCGGCTCAGAAACCGGCCCTGTATGACACCGCCGATGCAACCGCCAACAGCCGAATCAATGCGCGCCTGCCGTATATCTTCCTGCTGTCGCGAATCGCCCATTACCTGAAGCTGATCCAGCGCGAAAACATCGGGACCACCAAGGACCGCCGTTTGCTGGAGCTGGAACTCAACAAGTGGATTGGTGGCCTCGTCACTGAGATGACCGACCCTGGCGATGACCTGCAAGCTTCTCACCCGCTGCGTGAGGCCAAGGTGACGGTAGAGGACATCGAGGACAACCCTGGCTTCTTCCGCGTCAAGCTGTATGCCGTGCCGCACTTTCAGGTCGAAGGTATGGACGTCAACTTGTCGCTGGTCTCGCAGATGCCCAAAGCAAAAGCCTAAGCCACTTCGTAGGGAAACGTTGTCATGAAGATCGACCGCCCACTGTGGGCTGCGGGGGCGTTATTGTCTCCGCAACAATTCCAGCAGCAGGCACGCTGGGAGGCGTGGACCAACGAGAGCCTGGCCCATCTGACCCTGGTACATCCGTGGGGCGTTCAGGGGGCGGCGTTCGACCTTCAAGCCTTGCGGCTCGGCAAGCTCAAGGCGACTCAAGTGCAGGTGCGCTTGCCCGATGGTACGTTGATCGATACCGACCATGTGGACCGGCTGCCACCGGCCCTTGAGTTGGCCCGTCTGTTGCCCGACGACGTCCAGGGCACTACGTTGCTGCTGGCGCTGGCGCTGCCGCTCGAGCAAGCCAATGGCAACAACTGCTTGTTCGAAGGCTCGAGAGCCGACCGGCCAACCCGATATCGGCAGGACTGGCGGCAAGTGCAGGATGTCTATGCAGACGAGGTGCAGTCGATTGGCGTGCTGGAGTACGCCTTGACGTTGCGCCTGGCTGACGACGATAACGCCGACTATCTGACATGTCCGCTCGCACGCCTGGTGCGAGACGGGCAGGGCGCCTGGCAGCTTGATTCTGAGTATGTGCCGCCGTTGCTCAGCTTCGCGGCTCATCCAGGGCTGTTGACCCAACTTGATAATCTCCTGACTCAATTGTCCGCCAAGCGCCAGCGTTTGATGGGCATGCGTCGTGAGAGCAACCAGCGCATGGCTGATTTTGCCGTGGCCGACGTTTCGTTGTTCTGGTTACTTAACGCTTTGAACACCTACCAGCCGGTACTGGCCGACCTCAAGGCACACCCTGCGCGGCATCCCGAGCAGGTGTACCTGGAGCTTATTAAATTGGCCGGTAGCTTGCTGACCTTTTCGCTGGAGCACGATATCGACAAGATTCCTGCCTACCGGCATGAGCATCTGGAAAGCGTGTTTCCACCGTTGATGCGCACCATTTCCACCTTGCTGGAGGCCAGTCTGCCTTCACGGGTCATTGCGTTGGTCCTGGAGGAAGTGGGTGCCAACCGCTGGCAGGTCACGCTGAACGATGCCCGTCTGCGTGAGCCCGACGGTGTCGATTTTTATCTGTCGGTGCGTTGCCGCATGCCCGCGGCACAGTTGCAAAGCCAGTTCCCGCGCCTGTGCAAGGTGGGAACGCCAGATGACGTCAATTACCTGGTCAACGCTGCGCTCGACGGTGTTCCGCTACAGCCGCTTAGCCATGTGCCAGCGGCCATTCCGTTGCGTCTGGAGAATCAGTATTTCGCCCTCGATCTTGGCCACGCCAATGGACAAGCAATGCTGGCTGAAGGGACTTGTGCGTTCTATGTACCGAGCACGTTGGCGGATATCAAACTTGAACTGTTTGCGGTGCTGCGCGCATGAACTTGACCGCCTCGAAAAAACACACTGTTACCGCACAAGGTCTCGACGCACTGCTGCAGGACAGCTACCTGCTGGTTGTTGAACTGCGCCACGGCGCGTCGGTGCAAGAGAGCCCGAACCTCTGGCGGCGCTGCGAGAAGCAAGTCGAGCAGGTTCAACAGAGCCTCAAAGACGCGGGAGTGAGCACTCGTAGCATCGAGCTGATCAGCCACGCCCAGTGTGCTTTGCTGGACGAGACGGCGCTGACCTGCGCCCAAGGTGATGCCCATGCAAAGTGGGCCAGCGAACCCCTGCAGGCGAGGTTCTTCAGTCGTCACCAGGCGGGTGAGTTCTTGTATGAAGATATGCGTGAATCACTTCGCCAACCCTCGCCAGACGTCTTGGTGCTGACGGCATTTCAGCGAGTTTTGATGCTCGGTTTTCAGGGGCGGTACCGCGACGCGAACGACCCAGAGCGTGAGCAACTGCTGGACGAGCTGAACGCACGGGTCGCACCACTGGAACTCAATCAGGCACTGACGACACACAGTGTCGGCCACCGGATGAACCCTTTGCGTTGGTTGCGTTCGCCCCTGGTGCATATCCTGGCTGCGGGGCTGTTGCTGGTCGCTACGTGGTGGGGGCTGGATCATTGGCTGAGCGGTCTGGTCGGTGCGCTTGTGCCGGGTCAGGCGTGAGGGATGTGATGACGCTCAAGCTGACACAAAACCTGTGGTTGTGGGCCGGCACGCTCGCTTTGATGCTTCTTATGATCATGCCGTTCGCCGGCTGGATAAGTATCGTGACGGCCTTGGTCGTTGTCATTGCGGTGGCTTGGGCCTGGATTCGGGTGGGCCATCGTTTTGCACGGCAAGGTCAGCAACTGGTGCTGGTTGGCGACACGCCGCTGCCACCGTGTGCCTATCGTCAGCCGGTGGTGCTGGTCTGCGGCGATGGTCTGACCGGGCTGTTTGGGGCAGCGCCTGCCAAGCAACTGGCTTTGCGCACCACCTCACAGGGGTGTTATGTGCGCGTACCCACCTTGGATCAATTGGCGGCGGTGGCCAACGGTATACAGGCCTTGCGTCCGGACTGGGCCGGGCAACTGAGCGTTATGTTTAACGTCAATCCGGGTGAGCACGCCGACGCCGAAGACCTGGCCGGCCAGGTACGTGCCTTGTGCAATCAGATCGCGTTGGTGCGCAAGCGTGGCACTGCACTGCCACTGATGTTGGTGAGCTACCTGCAAGCCGCGAGAGGCGAGGGTGCCTGGTTCAGTTGGGAAGCCGGTCAAGCCAACCCCTCCGTGCGTGAGGCCGGTACCTGTGTCAGCCTAGCGGAATGGCAGCGACAGGCTACCGACAGTGCTACCCGCGCCGCCCGCTTGTGCAGTGGTGTACAGGTCAGTAGCGCGGCGACCTGGCTGAAAGAAATGGTCCATGCGCATTTCGAAACCCGACACAATCAGCCTCCTCTGATCTACGCCATCACCCTGGTAGCGGTTTTGCCACAGCGAGTTGCCGGCAATCTGTGGCAGCAATGGCTGCGTGACAAAGTGGGGTTGATTGACGCTGGGCAACCTTTGTCGGGGGCCAGTTCAGACTTGCCGTTTCCCGACCCCTTGCTGAGCCTGTTGCCACTTCATACCAGGCGTTCCCCGGTCATGCGGGCGAGCGTCGTGGCCGTGTGGTTGTTTGCGGTGGCCGGCGCTGTGGCTCTGGTCAGTTCGGCCTGGCAGAACAACTTGTTGCTGCGTCAAATCAGTGACGACCTGCGGCGCTACACCGCCATTCCCGTGGCCGAACGTCGTGATCAACCCCAGTTTGCCCTGCGTGAAGATGCCGTGGCTGTCCTGCGCCAGGATGCCATGCGTCTTGATGCCTACTACCGGCAGGGCGAACCACTGTCGTTGGGCTTGGGCCTGTATCGCGGCGAACTTCTGCGCCAGCCTCTGCTGGCGACTATCGCAGATCACCGGCAACCGCCCGAACTTCCGATACTCGCGAAGATTCCCAGTCCTGTGCGGCTGGACAGCTTGTCGTTATTCGCTCCGGGCAGTGCCGAACTCAAGCCGGGTTCGACCAAAGTGCTGATTACCGCCCTGGTCAACATCAAGGCCCAGCCGGGTTGGCTGATCGTTATTGCAGGGCATACCGATATCACGGGTAACCCGGAACAAAACCTTGAGCTGTCACGCAGTCGAGCAGCGTCGGTACGCGATTGGATGCAACGCATGGGCGACATCCCCGACAGCTGCTTTGCCGTCCAGGGCTTTGGTGCCAACCAGCCCGTGGCCAGTAATGACACTGAGGGTGGCCGTGCCGCCAACCGTCGCGTCGATATCCGTCTGGTGCCGGAAGTGGGGGCCTGTGCGCTACCCACCGCGGGACTGGACAGACACCCCCTGTCGCATCGTGCGGCATTTACATTTTGAGAAAAGGAGCTTCACATGGCTATTCCCGTTTACCTATGGCTGCAAGATGACGGCGGTGCTGAAATCAAAGGCTCTGTGGATGTACAAAAACGCGAAGGCAGCATCGAAGTAATTGCTCAGGACCACAGCCTGTACATCCCCACCGACAATAACACCGGCAAGCTGACCGGCACCCGGGTGCATACCCCGTTCCTGTTCTCCAAGGAAATCGATGCCTCCAGCCCATACCTGTACAAAGCAGTCACCACCGGCCAGACCCTCAAGAGCGCCGAGTTCAAGTGGTACCGCATTGATGACGCCGGTCAGGAAGTCGAGTACTTCATCACCAAACTGGAAAACGTCAAAGTCGTAAAAGTCGCGCCAAAAATGCACGACGTTAAAGACCCAGCCAAGGAAAAGCATAACCACCTGGAGCAGATTGAGCTGCGCTACGAGAAGGTCACTTGGACCTACAAAGACGGCAACATCATTCACTCCGATTCCTGGAACGAACGTCAGAGCGCCTGATGCAAGAGAGTCGGCAGACAGGTTTCTGTCTGCCGGTTCGCGGTGTATTGGGTTGAGCGTCCGTGCGCGGGCGCTCAGCCAAACACATCAAGCAGCCTGTGTCGTAGACGGCACACCGACTATCCACAACAGGGATGTATCCCATGGTCCAGAATTCCGCCCGTTTGCTTCGCCGCCTCAACCCCTACTGCGCTCAGGCTCTGAGTGCGGCGGCCTCCTTGTGCCAGAGCCGCGGCCACGGACTGATCACCATCGAACACTGGCTGCTCAAATTGCTCGAACAGGGCGAGGGCGACCTGAACCTCATCGCACGCCGTTATGAATGGGATATGGACGCGATCTGGCGCGGTCTGCTTGACCACCTCGACACCCTGCCGCGCAGCGTGCAGGCCAAGCCGCAATTGTGCGGCAAGCTGCAACAACTGATCAAAAACGCCTGGCTGCAAGCTTCCATGGAAGCCAACAGCGATACCCTGCGTTCGGCTCACTTATTGGGTGCACTGTTGGAGACGCCGGGTTTGCTCGCGTGCGAAGACGCCTGGCCATTGCTGAGCATCAGTGATACCCAGTTACAGCGCTTGTTTGTACTGCTTGACGAACACTCCGAAGAGCGTCCACAGGTGCAACAAGAGGCCGCGCTGAGCCGAGCCGAGCCCGCTGTAGCGCATGCGTCATCGAGTACCGACAAGTCGGATGCCCTGCTCGCTGTCCTGGACAAGTTCACCCTGGATGTGACAGCCAAGGCCAGGCAAGGGCAGATCGACCCGGTGTTTGGTCGTGACGATGAGATTCGTCAGGTGATCGACATCCTCAGTCGTCGACGCAAGAACAACCCGATCCTGGTCGGCGAGCCTGGGGTGGGCAAGACCGCCTTGGTCGAAGGCTTAGCGCTACGTATCGCCGAGGGTAATGTCCCTGACAGCCTCAAACCGGTCAGCGTACGCACCCTGGATCTGGGCCTCTTGCAGGCCGGCGCCGGGGTCAAAGGCGAATTCGAACAGCGCCTGAAAAACGTTATCGACGCCGTGCAGCAGTCGCCACACCCGGTGCTGCTGTTTATCGACGAAGCCCACACCCTGATTGGCGCCGGTAACCAGGCCGGCGGTGCAGACGCCGCCAACCTGCTCAAACCGGCCCTGGCACGTGGCGAATTGCGCACCATCGCCGCAACCACCTGGAGCGAATACAAACAATATTTCGAACGCGATGCCGCTCTGGAACGACGCTTCCAGATGGTCAAGGTCGACGAGCCGGACGACGCCAATGCCAGCTTGATGCTACGTGGTCTCAAGGCGCGCTACGCCAGCCACCACGGCGTGCATATTCAGAACGCAGCGGTACAGGCGGCTGTCAACCTGTCGCGGCGCTACCTGACCGGTCGCCAACTTCCCGACAAAGCTGTCGACCTACTCGACACCGCCAGTGCGCGGGTGCGCATGAGCCTGGACTGCGAGCCCCAGGCCCTGGTGCGCCTCAAGGCTCGGCAGACGGCTCTGGAGTTGGAGCGCCTGGCCCTGGAAGAAGACGAGCAATTGAGCGGCAGCCCGGCGGACGAGCGCCTGGCAATCATCGCAACGCAACACGGCGAGCTGCACGGTCAACAACTGTTGCTTGAAGAGCAATACCGCCATGAACTCGACCTCACCCAACAACTGCTCGACGCCCGCCAGGCCGAACCGCCACGGATGGACGCCTGCCTGCACCTGCAACAACAACTGAGCGACGTCCAGGGTAACCAACCGCTGTTGTCCCTCGACGTCAACGCCCGCAGCGTGGCCGAAGTCATTGCCGACTGGACCGGCGTACCCTTGGGCAGCTTGCTCAAGGATGAACAAGCCAACCTGCTGGAACTGGAACACCAACTGGGCCAACAGGTGATCGGCCAGGACCATGCCCTAAACGCCCTGGCGCAGCGCCTGCGTGCGGCCAAAACCGGCCTGACGGATGATAAGGCGCCCTTGGGCGTGTTCCTGCTGGTGGGCACCAGCGGCGTCGGCAAAACCGAAACCGCCCTGGCCTTGGCTGACAGATTGTTCGGCGGTGAAAAATCGCTGATCACCATCAACCTCTCGGAGTACCAGGAAGCCCACACCGTCAGCCAACTCAAAGGCTCGCCGCCCGGCTATGTCGGTTACGGCCAGGGCGGCGTGCTCACCGAAGCCGTGCGCCAACGGCCCTACAGCGTGGTGCTGCTCGACGAAGTAGAAAAGGCCCACCGCGATGTGCTCAACCTGTTCTACCAAGTCTTCGACCGTGGCTGCATGCGCGATGGTGAAGGGCGGGAAATCGACTTTCGTAACACCGTCATTCTGATGACCTCCAACCTGGGCAGCGATGAGTTGCAAACCTGCCTGCAAGAGTTCCCCGACGCACCGGACAGCACCTTGCACGAACTGCTGCGCCCGATCTTGCGCGAGCATTTCCAGCCGGCGTTACTGGCCCGGTTTCAGACCCTGATCTACCGACCGCTGCAAGCCGATGCTCTGAAAACCATCGTTGCGATCAAGCTCGCCCAGGTGGCCAAGCGCTTGCAGCGCCACTACGGCCTGGATTGCCAGATCGACGCGGCCCTCAACGAGGCGCTGGTCGCCGCCTGCCTGCTGCCTGACACCGGGGCGCGCAACATCGACAGCTTGCTCAATCAGCAGATCCTGCCGGTGCTCAGCCAGCAACTGCTGCAACGCCAGGCCGCTCGCCAGAAAACCTCTGGGGTGACTTTGGGCTACAGCGATGAGGACGGCATCGTCCTGCATTTCACCGACACCCAAGACGCGGCGTTGCCCATCGCCACGGAGGCCTGAACATGCTCAACCAACTGCGCACCCTTTTTGACCACAGTCGCCACTCGCTCACCGTTCGCGACGTTGACGCACGGCTCGACGTCCTGGCCTTCCTGGGCACAGAAGGTTTGAGCCAACAGTTCAACTACCGCGTGGAATTTACCTGCCTTGACGGCGATATCAACGCCGAAAAAATGCTCGGCCAGGACGCCAGTTTCAGTCTGCACGATGCGCCGCACAACTTACCCTTTCTGGGCCTGAACGCACCCAAGGTTAAGCCATTGCGCACGCTGCACGGCGTGGTCACCGGTTTCAAACGCCTGTCCGGCTCCGTTGATGAGGCCCGCTACGAAATCACCCTGGAACCGCGCCTGGCGTTGCTTGGCCGAGGCCGGCAGTTCCGTATCTACCAACACCAATCGGTGCCGGACATCGTCGAAAGCATCCTGCGCAGCCGCCACGATTTTGAAGGTCAGGACTTTCTCTTCAGCCTGGTACGCGAATACCCCAAGCGCGAACAGGTCATGCAATACGGTGAAAGCGACCTGGCCTTTATCTCGCGCCTGCTGGCCGACGTGGGCATCTGGTACCGCTTCACCCGTGACGAACGCTTGAACATCGACGTGGTGGAGTTTCACGATGACCAGCGCCACTACCAGTTCGACGTCGAGCTGCCTTACCGCCCACAGTCCGGCACCATCAGCAGTGGGCAAGACGGCGTATGGGCCTTGCAATCGAGCCATCAGGTGGTGGAGCAGCACGTCAACATCCGCGCCTACTACCACCGTGTCGCCAACGCCCAGCTCAACGGCGACGTCGATCAAAGCCGTGGTGCGAGCACCACCTACGGCGAGGCCTATCACTACGCTGAACCCTACACCGCACTGGGCGACCCTTATGCCCATGACGAAGACCTGCAAAGCGAAAGCGGTTTTTTCTACGCACGCCTGCGTCACGAACGTTACCTCAACGGCCAGACCCAGCTCAGCGGCATCAGCAGCAGCGCCACCCTGGCACCTGGCCAGGTCCTGAAAATCTCCGGCGGCGCCCCGCAAGCCTTCGCACCTGGCGCGGTGATCACCCAACTGAGCACCCGCGCCGCACGGGATAGCAGTTTTGAAGTCAGCTTTGAGGCGATTCCTTACTCGGAAACTGTATGCTTTCGCCCCGCACTGCAAAAAAAGCCGCAAATCGCCGGCACCGTCCCGGCCCGCGTCACCAGCCCGCAGGAACACGACCCCTACGGGCACATCGATATCGAAGGGCGCTACAAAGTTAACTTCCTCTTCGACCGCGACAGCTGGAAACCCGGCGAAGAAAGCCTGTGGCTACGCCTGGCCCGCCCTTACGCCGGCGACACCCACGGCCTGCACCTGCCGCTGATTCCCGGCACCGAAGTGGCTATCGCCTTTGAACAAGGCGACCCAGACCGGCCCTACATCGCCCATGCGTTGCACGACAGTCAGCATGTTGACCACGTGACCTTGCGCAACTACAAACGCAATGTGCTGCGTACTCCGGCGAATAACAAACTGCGCATGGATGACACGCGGGGGCAGGAGCACGTCAAGCTCAGTACGGAATACAGTGGCAAGAGCCAGCTCAATTTGGGGCATGTCGTTGATGACAAGCGCCAACCCCGAGGCCAGGGCGCGGAGCTGCGCACCGATGGGCATGCCGCTATCCGGGCGGGCAGCGGCATCTTCATCAGTGCTGATGCGCAGCCTAAGGCTCAGGGAGACATGCTTGAAATGAGCGCCGCATTGGCGCAACTCAATAATGCCTTGCAACTGGTGACCGCCCTGGCGCAAAGCGCCTCTGTATCGGGTGCGTTACCGGCAGACACCCAGTCACAGCAAGGGCTAACGGAAGCGTTGACGCGTCTCAAGGGCGCCGGTCTGATCGCCTCGGCACCCGCAGGCGTAGCGCTCACGACACCCGCCAATATTCAACTTTCAGCCGGGAAAACTCTCACTGCTACAGCGGGAGAAAGTGCTGATATCAGCGTCTTCAAGCGTTTCAGCGTGGCAGCCGGTGAAGCCATCAGCCTGTTTGCCCAGAAGTTGGGGCTCAAGCTCTTTGCTGCCCATGGCCCGGTAGAGATCCAGGCCCAAAGCGATGCAATGACATTGCAGGCGGATAAGGCGCTGACGCTCAACAGCATCAATGGCGAAATCATGCTTGACGCTCAGCAGGGCATCACTCTGGTCAGCAGAGGCGCCTACATCAAGCTTAAGGATGGCTCCATCGAGATCGGTGCGCCGGGTGAGCTGCGTATCAAGAACGACAACATTGCCTGGGGAGGCACAGCCTCACTCGATTCGGCCTTGGCAGCAATGACCCTGCAAGACCCTGTCTATAAAAATCCGATGCAGGGTGGGTTCCAAGTCAGGGACAAGGGCAGCAATGAGCCCAAACCTTACGTGCGTTATCGCATCGAAGCCGCTGATGGCAGTGTGGTGCGGGGTGTAACCGACGGCAACGGCTACACCCAGCGTCATTACGGCCTTGATCCGCAAGGCATCAAGCTATTTTTTGAATGATAGTGGAGTCCACGAACATGACTGAAGCCAATGCGCATGTCGCTGAAAACCAGATCAGCAAACAGGACTCCACGGTGGTGGCACACCACCAGTCGGCCCAGTGTTATTTCTGCCCCGAGACAGAAGAGTTGGTATTTATTGCGGACAGCGACGCCGGAGAGTTTGAGAACCACTGGCAAAGCATGATGACGCGTGTCAATGAGTTTCATCTGGCCAAGGAGGCTTATTCCGCAGCCCTGGAGGCTTATGGAGCGAAGACGTCAACTACAGCGCTTTCATCGCTGGAAACCGACGCCTATACCAAAAAAATAATTGCGGCGGAGACTAAGCTGGAGGAAGAAAGGAAAGCTTTGCAGAAAAAACTCGGCACGTTCTCCCAAAAAGGGATGAGATACGACGATGTCGTTGAACTTATTCCCATCATGGGGCAAGGAGCAAAACGAAAGCGCGGCTCCAAGCCTGTTCGCTATGCCTACGTCAAGAAAGGCTACTTTAGTGACAGTAAGTCGGGAAAAAAACTTCACACGGTTTCCTTGAAAGGCAGTGACAAGGACGGTGCTAAGAACAGCATCTACAGCAAAGATAAACACGGCAATCGTCGAATCGATTCACAGAAACTCAAAAAACAACTGAGTACTCTGAAGGGGCCAAAGCTAAAGCTTGAACTCAAGGATATTGTCAGTTGGAGCGGGCTGGATTTTGACCCCGAGGCGCTGAATGAAGATTTCGCCTTGTTTGAATGGGCTGAGGCCTGGAATAAAAGCCTCGTGGGCCAGCGCGAACTCGGTGCCAACGTCGATATTTCCGGCGGTGCGCAATTCATGCGGTTCGTGTCCAATGTCGGCGCCAGCGCCGAATTTGATCCGAGCAAGGGAAATGTTGCGCTCAAAGGCGAAGCCAAAGCCACATTGACCGTTGCCTCCGGAATGATGAATCTCACCGCCTATGTGCCGGATCGCCTGGGTTGGTCGTTGTCCTACACCAACTCAAGTGGCAACACCTTCGACATGGGCATGTTGCGCCTTTACCTGAGCCCTGAATTGAACGGCTTTATTGGTGCTTCGGTACAGGTCGAAGGGCAACTGCAGGTCGTGACAAAAGACGATCAGCAACTGGTAGCGGGCCAACCGGGTGGTCGATTACCGCGCTTCCAGGAAAGAAGAACCAAAGGCGCAGCCTTTTACAACCAAATGAAAGCCGAAGATGAAGGTTTGACACTTTCCGGCGAAGCCTTTGCCGGCGTACGTGCAGAAGGCAGCCTCAAAGGCGGGGTGCAATGGTTAAAACCGACGCAACCTGCGGATGTTAATGGCAGTGTCGCCGGCCTGTTGAAATCCAGCGGTGAATTCACCGACTTCTGCAGTATCGGCGGCAGTATTGCTGGCATGCTCGGGGTGGGGGCAGGAGGGAAGTTTTTTTGTACATTTATCAATGGCAAGTTCTGCTTCCATGTGGCCGCTAGTCTTTGCTGTGGGGCGGGGGCGAAAGGTAGTTTTGTTTGTGAGGTGGGTACCAAGACGATTGTAGAGTTCGGGGCTTGGCTGATTTATCAGCTGTATCGGTTGGATTATAGTTTTTTTGATGTGATGGAAGAGGATGCTTTTAAAACCTACACCAATTATTGCATTTTGCAAATAGGAGGTGCAGTTGATAATATTTATGAGGCTTACGATGAACTCGGGCAAAGCATGGGGCAAGTTTTTATAAGGTTCGGTGAGTTTGTAGATAGTGTAATAAGCGAAAATAAAAATAATCTGGATGCGTCGCGCCGCCGTAATCAACTGGCTATAAGTGTTAATGCTCATCCGGAGAGATTGTTGTGCTATACCCCTGAGGCTAAGGGAATTTTAATTTATTTGCTCACTCGACATGGTACTTGGGATCACGTTGACTTCGACAATCGTGGTAAGGGTTGGATTCCCGATCTGTATCAAGAGCGTAAGGAAGCAGTGAACTGGGTACTCAAAAGTATTCAGACGCGAGCTGAGTGGCGCAAGGTGCTATGCCGGATGACAGCGAATGGGACAAGCCTGGCCGAAGACGGTAACGAGTTTACTGTGGTTGAGCAGCAGGAGCAGCGCCTCGTGAACTTTCTTCAAGAGGGCATTAATCAGGATCAAGAACTGTATAAGGCGAAAGGCGAGCTGATGGTTATCTATGATCGATTAAAAGAAACCGTCGCTTGGGGGTATGCTTTGGCTATGAATAATACAAAATACTATGATCTTAATAGAGTGCCTAATCCTCATTATCCAAAGCGCTGCACATTTGGGCCTTGTGAAGAGCAATCAATTCAGATGGTTTGATGGTGGGAGGTTTCATGAGTGCAAAGAGATCCACAATTGGTCTGCTTCTTGTCTTAACGCTAGTTGGGTGTGATCAGGCCTCTAAAGCGGCAGGGATTTCTGGAGTTAATAGTTCGCCAGCGGAAATGGATGGGTTTATTAAGTCCGCGAAAGAAAATCTTGTATTTGTCGAGGGTGGCGAGTTCTTGATGGGGGACTATGGTGCGGAATACGGGCCAGAAAAAATGCCCTATGATTTAGATAAAGATAGCAAGCCCGTGCACAAGGTTAAACTAAGTGTTTTTTCAATCAGTCGATTCAAGATTACCAATCAGGAGTATCAGTTTTACTTAAGTCGTAATGGTTTGGAGTTGCGAGGGGATGTGGCGGGTTCTAGTTTTAAAGCAGTAAGCAGTACGCCAAATATACCGGCTTACATGGACTGGTATGAGGCTGAAAAGTATTGCACTTGGTTGGCGAAGATTACTGACTTGCCTTTTCACCTACCAACAGAGGCTCAGTGGGAATATGCCGCGCGCAGTCGCGGGCAATTTTTGATGGTGGCCACGGATGATGGAACTTATAAGGCCACTGATGATGCAGTGACGAGGGAATGGGAGAGTGGTCCAAGGGGTATTAATATTTCGAGTTCTTGGGATCGGAAAGCTTTTGCCAAGGAGAAGGGGTGGAAAACAGGCACATTGACACCTTTACCCGTAGATAGATTTCCGCCCAACCCGCTGGGCTTATATGCCATGTCTGATAATGGTTTGGAGTGGGTTAAGGATTGGTATGACCCGGATTATTATAGAAAATCACCAATGATTGATCCTCAAGGGCCAGATAACCCTGTGTTCAAGGATCGCTATGTGCGCTATGTAAAGGTGGCGCGCGGTCAGGAGTTTGCTAACCCTATGTGGGGTGGGGGAATCAATGTGCAGCGAACAGCTGCGGAGCCGCATGGGTATATCGATAAAACTGATTTGATATATTTAAATTCTAAGACAGCGCGCTGTGTCGTAAACACGGCGGAGCCAGTAAAATGAGATTTATTTTATGAGGGGAAAACAGCTGCTAACGTCCTTGTATTTGGTGATGGCTCTAAGCGGTTGTAATCAGGAACTTGATTCTGTGGATGTTAAGGCTGCGAAGATATCCCATGAAGAGTTGGGTGCGTTCATTGGAAATGTAAAGGGTGATCTTGTTTTTGTCAAGGGTGGCGAGTTTTTGATGGGGGACTATGGTGCAGAGTACGGCCCTGAAAGACTGCCATATGATTTGGATAAAGACAGCAAGCCATTGCACAAAGTTGAGCTAAGTAGTTTTTCCATCGGTCGATTCAAGGTCACCAATCAAGAATATCAGACTTACTTAAAATACAATGGGCTAAAGCTAAGGGAGGTAAATAAAGGCAGTCAAAAAAAATGGAAAAATATTAACAGCGTACCGAACATGCCAGCCCATATGGACTGGTATGAAGCTGAAAAATATTGCACTTGGTTAGCAAAAGTCACGGACTTGCCTTTTTATCTCCCGACTGAGGCCCAATGGGAATATGCCGCGCGCAGTCGCGGGCAATTTTTGATGGTGGCTACTGATGATGGAAGCTATAAGGCGACGAATGTGAGCTTTACGGAAAGTGATGGGCCTCGAGGCATCAACATATCCAACTCAGTGGATAGAGAAATCTTTGCCAAACAAATGGGATGGAAAACAGGGTCTTTAACACCGTTGCCGGTGGACAGGTTTCCGCCCAATCCCTTGGGTTTATACGCAATGTCTGATAACGGTTTGGAGTGGGTCAAGGATTGGTATGATCCGGAATATTATAAACACTCACCACTGATCGATCCTCAAGGACCGGAGAAACCTGTATTCAAGGGGCCTGTCTCCAATAATAAATACGCCAAGGTACTACGGGGTGTTGATTATGCTGATCCTCGGTGGGGAGGAGGAGTGAATGTGCAGCGAAGCTATAGAAGTCCAGATGGGTATCTCTACAGCACGGTAAATGAAGTGGATATGCTAATAATTTCTGATAAAACAGCTCGTTGTGTCGTGAATGCGACAGAGCCGGTAAATTGAACAGGTTTTTATGAACGGAAAACAGTGGCTAACGCTTTTGTTTTTGGTGATGGCTTTAAGCGGCTGTGATCAGGGACTTAATTCTATGGATGTTAAGGCTGAGAAAATATCCCATGAAGAGTTGGGGGCGTTCATTGTAAAGGTAAAAGGAGATCTGGTTTTTGTCGAGGGTGGCGAGTTTTTGATGGGAGATTATGGTGCGGAATACGGGCCAGAAAAAATGCCCTATGATTTAGATAAAGACAGCAAGCCGGTGCACAAGGTTGAACTAAGCGATTTTTCAATCGGTCGATTCAAGATCACCAATCGAGAATATCAGTTTTACTTGAGTCGTAATGGGTTGAAACTGCGGGAAGATGTCATGGGCTCTAGTTTTAAGATAGTAAGCAGTACGCAAAATATACCGGCGTACATGGACTGGTATGAGGCTGAGCAATATTGTACTTGGTTGGGGAGGGTCACTGAATTGCCTATTTACCTGCCCACCGAGGCCCAGTGGGAATATGCCGCGCGCAGTCGTGGGCAATTTTTGATGGTGGCTACTGATGATGGAAGCTATAAGGCGACGAATGTGAGCTTTACGGAACATGATGGGCCGCGAGGCATCAACATATCCAACTCAGTGGATAGAGAGATCTTTGCCAAAAAAATGGGTTGGAAAACAGGATCTTTAACGCCATTGCCGGTGGACAGGTTTCCGCCCAATCCCCTGGGCTTATATGCAATGTCTGATAATGGTTTGGAGTGGGTTAAGGACTGGTATGACCCAGATTATTACAAACATTCCCCAGTCGTTGATCCTCAAGGGCCAGATAGCCCTGTTTTCAAGGATTATTTTGGTCGTTATGTAAAGGTAGTACGTGGTCAGAGTTTTGCTGATCCTAAGTGGGGGGGGGAATCAACGTACAGCGAACCGCTGCTGAGCCACATGGGTATACAGAAAAAGATGAGTCGATATTTTTAAATTCTAAGACAGCTCGCTGTGTCGTAAACAGTTCGGAATCGATTAAGTAACGACTTTGAATTTAATTCGTTGCTTTTAATGTGGTAAATGCCTCAGTGGAGAGTGTGATGAAAGTGCTGTCCGTTTTTAAGTATGTATTCTCAATAGTCGGTGTGGCGTTGCTGATTAGCGCTCTATTTGTCTATAAGAATACGAGTGACTTTTTGCTCAATGCTGTTTCCGCACAGGGTACGATAATCGACCTTGTGCAAAGCAGAAGTAGTGAATCAGTCAGTTATCACCCCGTCGTCAAATTTATCGATGCCGATGGCCAGGAAGTCGAGTTCACTTCCTCTACGGGGGGAAGTGCGTCTTCCTATCCATTAGGGAAGATTGTGGAGGTTTTGTATCTACCACATGATGTAAAAGATGCAAGAGTTAAAAGCTTTTTTGCTCTTTGGGGTGCGGCATTGTTGATGGCTATTTTAGGCGCCGGGTTTGCTTTTATTGGTGCGATTATCTTCTTGTTCGGCATGCTGAGGGGGCGAAAAAAAGCTTATTTGCAACGCAGTGGTGTTGCTGTAGAAGCGCAGATTCAGGCTGTTGAGCTTAACCAGAGTCTTTCCATGAACGGCCAAAATCCTTTCGTGATTTTATGCCAGTGGTTGAATCCAGTAAGCCGCCAATTGCACGTATTTAAAAGTGAAAATATCTGGTTCGATCCTTCGCCGTATATAGAGCAGGATGCGATCAAAGTGCTTATCGAAAAAGATAATCCCAAGAAGTATTACGTCGACATTTCATTTCTTCCTAAACTGGCTGATTAAGGCTAGAACGATAGTTCACTGATGTGGAGGTTTTATGAGGGGCGTCATTCGTATCGGCGACAAGCTTTCTTCGGGTGGTGACGTGCTGACGGGCGCCCTGGAATTTACGTTCATGGGGCGTGAAGTGGCGTGTGTGGGTGATGAGGTTTATTGCCCATTGCCTGGGCATGGCCGCAACCAGATTCGTGAAGGGGATGCCGGCAGTGAGTATCTGGGCCGACCTATTGCCCTGCACGGGCATCGTTGTGCCTGTGGCTGTACGTTGATCACTTCACTGCCTCAAGCCGGGAGGCTATGACGTGCCTGTTGACTTAAGGACCTTACCGGCGAAATTGCCGCTACCTCGTCCCCCCCGTCACGGGCGCTGGTGCTTGATTGTGTTGCTTTGCTCGATGCTGGTAGGTGCTTTGATTGTATTGCTGTGGCCGCAGAGCCATTGGCGAATGTCGCTATGGTTCTGGTGTTGCGTAGTAGTGCTTCCTTTGATAGCAGGACTGGTGGTCTACGCCTTGCGTCTCTTGGCCTATGAACGGCGAGGTGACTACACACAAAGCTGGAACCAAAGCCGCGAAGAGCAAGAGCAGGTGCTGATTCGGCAAGGGCGGCGCGCGGTTGCTTTATTGGCCAGCGCTTATTGCACCGGGGCTGGGAACAATCAAATAGCCCAAGCACTTCGGCGTGGTAGCAAACCACTGCAACCGGTTTATCTGGAGTCCATGGGCCAGACGATGCGTTTGAGCCAATTGGCGCCTCAGGCACTGCGTCATACGCAGGAAGAGTATGCGCAACGTTTGGCGATGTGCATGCAACAACTGTTGACGGGTCTTGACTCGGACTTGCAGCGCTATGCGTGCAGCTTGCCTCTATGCGTTCGTATCCGCCACAACCAGGTGCTGGGTGATGAGGAGGTCTTGTCGTTGTGGCGCTCGGCTCGGCGTCGCGAGAAGGCAGATGATCAAGTGCTTTTTGCAACCCAGGATGACGGCCTGATCTGGCTTGACACATGGCTGGATGATCCAGGGCAGCATCGGCTCTTGCTGTCGCTGGAAATTAATCTGTTCGTGGAGCCAGTTGCCGAACACGCTGAATCGGTATCAGCGGTGTTGTTGGCGGTTCCTGATGAGGGTGCCGCTCAGAAAGTCGCACCGATGGCTTGGATCCACCGCCCGGTACGAATCGCTGACCCGGCCTGTGCGTTACAGGATGCCTTCTTTTGGGGAGGCATTCCGCCGGGAAACAGCGAGTACTTTACCTGGCTCACCCAAATTCCCTTTGATGTTCTACGTGATGTAAGCATTGCTTTGAGTGCGGCCGGCTACCCCTTCGATGTTGCCAAATACCAATCGCTGGATAACTCATTTGGCTTGCCGGGATGTGCGGTGGGTAACGTTGCCCTGCTACTTGCCTGTGAACAAGCCAGTGTGGATCGTCAAGCTCAGGTGGTAATTCTGCAGGACGCCTCTGCGCAGGTTTTCGTTGCCCAGCCTGCTTGATGATCTCGAGATAAGGATAGTCGTCAAAATGAAGAGATTTAGTGTCTGGATTGTGATCCTTTGCTTGCTGGTGGTCGGCGGGTCTTTGATCTGGATCGATAACCCGGTTCTTCATGCAAAAAATGAGGCCCAGAGATTGCAGCTGTCGGCCGGACTGTTGATTGCTTGCTTAGTGTTCCTGTTCCTTGATGGTCTTGGTGGCCTGGTTAACAAGACATTGGGGGCGATGGCGTTTGCCTCTCGCTGGGGGGCAAAGCTTGGCCTTCGTAGTTTTGATGTGCCTCACAACGAATCTGGTTCCAAGGGTGAGGAACCTACGGCAGTTGCTCGTTTGAAAGCCCACCTGCGCGACCGCCACGGCCTTTTCTGGCGCCGCAAAGTCCGCCTCCTACTGGTTCTCGGCGAACCCGCGCAAATCGAAGCCATCGCCCCGACCCTGGCCGATAAACGCTGGCTGGAAGGTCAAGGCACCGTGCTCTTGTGGGGCGGCAGTGCCCAGTCGACGCTGGACCAATCATTCCCTACACAATGGGCTGGCCTAAGCCGCTGGCGTGCATTGGACGGCGTGGTCTGGGCGCTGAACAACACCCAGGCCGCCGATGATGCCGCCATAGCGGCGGGTATTCGTCAGTTGCAGCGCCTGGCCCGCAGCCTGAGCTGGCAGTTGCCGTTGCACCTGTGGCAGGTCTGCGACAGCACATGGTCTCAGGCCACTCGCAAGGCACGGCCGGTCGGCTGCTTGTTGCCTGCACGGTTAACGGCGGCGGCGTTGGAAACCTCTCTGTCGCGTTTGCTGGAGCCGTTGCGCCGTGAGGGCCTGGCGCAGATGAATGGTGCGATGAGCCATGACTTCCTGCTGCGCCTGTCGCGGGATTTAAAGGGTGAGGGCATTGCTCTTTGGCGTCACACGCTGGCCCCTCTGGCCGGTGAGTTTTCCCGTGGCGTGCCGTTGCGCGGGTTGTGGTTCAGCCTGCCGGTGCAGGGGGCTCAGGGTGATGCTAACCATGTTTGGCCGGCCGCCCCGGTGTGGCATGGCGTGCTTGACGATAAAGCCAGTGGCCGTCGGTTGGGCTGGAGTGTTCCGCGTGTCGCCTATGTCTTAATGCTGGGGCTGGCGACGCTGTGGGGCGCCGGTTTGTTGCTGTCGTTTGTCAGCAACCGGGTGCAGATTGCCCAGGTGCAGGCCTCGTTGGCGGCTTTGGAGCAACCGGGTAACGGCGATGTGCAACTCAATGCACTCAATGATCTGGTGCGTGAACTCGCGCGCCTGGATTATCGCGCCGAGCACGGCGTGCCTTGGTATCAGCGTTTCGGTTTGAACCAGAACCCGGACTTGCTCGATGTGGTGTGGCCGCGTTATGTCGAAGCCAACAACCGCTTGATACGTGACCCGGCGGCGGCCAATTTGCAGCGCCAGCTCAACGCTTTGATCAGCCTGCCACCGGGCAGCGAGCAACGGGCCGAGCGCGCTCAGAGTGCCTACGAGCAATTGAAGGCTTACCTGATGCTGGCGCGCCCGCAAAAAGTCAATGCGGACTTTCTTACCAAAGCCTTGACCAACGCCGAACCGTCGCGCGCAGGCGTATCGCCGGGGCTGTGGCAAGGCTTGTCGCCAACGTTGTGGCAGTTCTATGGCGAGCACCTGGCGGCGCATCCGGACTGGGCCATCAAGGCTGATCCGACGCTGGTGGCGCTGACCCGGCAAGTGCTGCTCGGTCAGTTGGGCCAGCGTAATGCCGAGACCAGCCTGTACCAGCAAGTCCTCGACCTGGCCGCTAACCAATACCCCGACATGGGTGTGCAAAACATGGTCGGTGAAACCGACGCTTTGTCACTGTTCTACACCGAAGCCAGCGTGCCGGGCGTGTTCACCCGCCAAGCGTGGGAAGGCCAGGTGCGCCAGGCCATCGACGACATCGCCGAGGCGCGTCGCGAAGAAATCGACTGGGTGCTCAGCGACAAGCAAACCGACATCGCCGCCGAGTTGACGCCGGAGGTGCTCAAGGAGCGTCTCACCGAGCGCTACTTTCTGGACTACGCCAATGCCTGGCTGGATTTTCTCAACACCTTGCGCTGGTATCAGACCGACAGCCTGCCCGATGTGATCGACCAGTTGACCCTGATGACTGATGTGCGCCAGTCGCCGTTGATCGCACTGATGAACACCCTGGCCTATCAGGGCCAAGCCGGCACGCGCACGCAGGCATTGGCCGACTCGCTGATCAAGTCCGCGCAAAAGCTGATCGACCAGGACAAGGTGCCGGTGATCGACCAGCAAACCCACGCGCCGCGCAGCCCGCTGGATGCCACTTTCGGTCCACTGTTGACGTTGCTGGGCAAAGACCCGGAGGGCAAGGCTGATAACGACCGGTTGAGCCTGCAAGCGTTTCTCACTCGGGTCACGCGGGTACGGTTGAAATTGCAGCAAGTGAGCAATGCCCCCGACCCGCAAGAAATGACCCAGGCCCTGGCGCAGACCGTATTCCAGGGCAAAAGCGTAGACCTGACAGACACCCAGTCTTACGGCAGCCTGATTGCCGCCAGCCTGGGCGCGGAGTGGGGGGGCGTCGGCCAGACGCTGTTCGTGCAGCCGCTGCAGCAAGCCTGGCAACGGGTGCTGCAACCGTCAGCGGCGGGGCTCAACAATCAATGGCAGCGGGCAGTGGTCACCGACTGGCAAGGAGCCTTCGCCGGTCGTTACCCGTTTTCAGACACCGCCAGCGACGCCTCGTTGCCGATGCTGGGGCAGATGATCCGCGCCGACTCCGGGCGCATCGAGCAGTTTTTGCAACGCCAACTGAGCGGCGTATTGCGCAAGGAAGGCAGCCGCTGGGTGGCCGATCCGCGTCACAGCCAGGGGTTGCGTTTCAACCCGCAGTTCCTGGCGGCCATCAACCAACTCAGCCAGTTGGCCGATGTGATCTACACCGACGGCGGCATGGGCTTGAGTTTTGAGCTGCAAGGCAAACCGGTGCGTGATGTGGTGCAAACTACCTTCGTGCTCAATGGCGAACAGCACCAGTATTTCAACCAGCGTGAAATCTGGCAGCGCTTCAACTGGCCGGGCCGCAGCGACCACCCGGGCGCCAGCCTGAGCTGGACCAGCATCAACACGGGCGAGCGTTTGTTCGGTGACTTCCAGGGCACTTGGGGCCTGATCCGCCTGCTGGAAAAAGCCCAAATCACGCCGCTGGATGATGGCGACAGCCACTACCGCATGGTCCTCAAGGCGCCCGATGGCGCGAACCTGACCTGGAACCTGCGCACCGAACTGGGCGCGGGGCCGTTGGCGTTGCTGCAACTGCGCGACTTCACCTTGCCGCAGCAGATATTTCTGGGGGAGGGCGCCGCAGACGAGCCCTATGCAAAAAACGGGAGTTTCGAATGAGCCTGCGCACCTTAATCAATAATTGCCTGGGCAAGCGCGACGCCCTGACCCTGGGCCGCAGCCAGGCCGAGCGCTGGCAACCGTGGCTGCAACCGATCAGCACAGATTCTCCCGTGGGCGAAGACCCAGGTTATGACGATGACTTTCAGCGCATGCGCGAGGAGGTCAACAAACTGTCTGGGGCGGATGCCGAGCGGGTGGTGCAGATGGCAGAAAAACTGCTGACCCACACCTGCAAGGATTTGCGCGTGGCCACGTATTACTTGTGGGCGCGTTTGCAGATGGACGGTGAGGCAGGGCTGGCCGATGGGCTGACGTTGTTGGCCGCGCTGGTGGAGCGTTACGCCGTCGACATCCTGCCGGCCCGGCCCAATAGCCGCAAGATGGCCTTGGAGTGGCTGGCCAGCAGCAAGGTGCTGGACAGCTTGTCGCTGTACCCGGAAGTGGTGCGCAGCGAAGCGGAGCGCACAGTCGCCGCGCTGGCTTGGCTGGAGCGCGGGCTTGAAGCCTGGGCGCAGGACCAACGCCCGGCGCTGGGGGCGCTGTATGGCGCGTTGTCCGCTCGGTTGACGCAGTCTGGCGGCGTAGATGCGCTGGTGCTGCAGCACAGTGCCAGTCACGACGCAAACGTGCAGGCGGCGCCCACTGCCACGGCGATCAAGTCCGGGCGCGACCTGCTGGACAACGGCCGGGCGCTGGCGAGCTATTTGCGTGAACAGCCCCAAGGCTGGCTGGCGGCTCATCGGCTGATGAAGAGTTTGCGCTGGGACACCGTGCACCAGGCACCGCCCGAGGAAGCCAGCGGCAACACGCGCCTGGCCTCGCCCCGTGGCGATTATCGGGCACAACTCAAGCGCCTGTACTTGCAACAGAGCTGGACCGAATTGCTCGATCAGGTCGAGCGGGTGTACGCCGAAGGGGTGAACCATTTCTGGCTGGATTTGCAGTGGTACCTCTACCAGGCACTGAGTAAACAACCGGCGCCGCAAGACGGTTGGGCCGACATCGTCAAGCGTGACCTGGGCATGTTTCTTGAACGCTTGCCGGGCCTGGAATTGTTGCATTGGAGCGACGGCAGCCCCTTCGCCGATGAGACCACCCGTGACTGGATCACCCAGCACGTCAGCGGCAATCGTGCGCAGCAATGGCTGCCGGCACCCAAGGCGGTGCTGACCACCGGTGATGCCGAGATTCTGTCGCTGGAAGGCGAAGCCCTGGCCCAGGCCGACAGTGATGGCGTGGAAGTCGCGCTGGCCTGGTTGGCGGCGCGGCCGGGCGTGCACAGCGGGCGTCAGCGCTGGCTGTTGCGTTTGCTGATGGCGCGAGTCGCCGAGCAGTACGGCAAGAGCGACCTGGCCGTGCACTTGCTGGGCGAGCTGGACACGACTGCGCAACTGCACGCCTTGGCAATGTGGGAGCCGGAATTGAACTTCGAGGTCAAGGCTCGCCTGCTCAAGCTGTTGCGTTTGAAAGCACAGCGCAACGATGCCGACAAACCCACTTTGGCGCGACGCAACGAGGCATTGCTGGCGGCGTTGGTGGCGATTGATCCGGTACGCGCCGCCGTGCTCTGCGGTTAACCCTCATTCATCAGGAATCTATCTGTGAGCTTGGACAATTTAACACTGCGCTACTTTGACGCCGAAATGCGTTACCTGCGCGAAGCCGGCAAGGAGTTCGCCGAAGCCTTTCCGGATCGCGCCGCCCAGCTCAACCTGGACAAGCCAGGCGCGCAAGACCCGTATGTGGAGCGCTTGTTTGAGGGGTTTGCCTTCTTGATGGGCCGGCTGCGCGAGAAGCTCGACGATGACCTGCCGGAGCTGACCGAAGGCTTGGTCAGCCTGCTATGGCCGCATTACTTACGCACGATTCCCTCGCTGTCGATCATCGAACTGGTGCCCGAGCTTGCGCAGATGAAGCGCAGCGAAGCCATCGCCAAGGGCTTTGAGGTGCTGTCCCAACCCATCGGCCCGCAGCGCACCCGCTGCCGCTACACCACCACCCAAGACCTGACGCTGCAGCCGCTGGCCCTGGAGTCGGTGCGGCTCGCCTACGAGCCGGATGGGCGCTCGCTGCTGCGCCTGCGTTTCGCTTGTGGCGCGTTGACGGACTGGAGCCAGATCGACCTCAGCCGTTTGCCGTTGTACCTCAATGCCGACGCGCCGCTGGCCAGTGCCTTGCACCAAGCGCTGACCCTCAACACTCAGGCACTGTACGTACGCTTGCCGGGACAGCAGCAGAGCCAGACGTTGGAGGGCCATTTCGCCCCCAAGGGTTTCGCCGACGAAGATCGTTTGTGGCCCAAGGGTGACAGTGCATTCAGCGGCTATCAGTTGCTGTTGGAGTACTTCACCTTTCGCGAAAAATTTATGTTTGTGACCCTCTGTGGCCTGGAGCAACTGAGCCTCACCTCGGGTACACCCTGGTTCGAACTGGATGTGGTATTGCGCGAAGCATGGCCGCACGAATTCAGCTTGAGCAGCGAACACATCCGTCTGCATACGGTGCCTGTGATCAACCTGTTCCCGCTGGAGGCCGACCCGCTGACCCTGGCGCCGTTGCAAACCGACTACCTGCTGCGGCCCATGCGTTTGCAGGATGGCCACACCGAGATCTACTCGGTCGACCAAGTCACCTCGTCCAAAAACGCCGTGCGCCAGGACTATGTGCCGTTCACCAGTTTTCGTCACAAGGGCGGCATGCTGCGCGACGACGCGCCGGAGCGGTATTTCCACACCCGTTTGAAGCGCTCTGCCAAGGGTTTGCATGACACCTGGCTGATTCTGGGGGGCGACGGCTTTGACAAGGACCGGTTGCGCGACAGCGAAAGCCTATCACTGCGCCTGACCGGTACTAATGGCTTGCTACCGCGTAAAGCGCTGCAAAGCACCTTGCTCGATACCGTGGTGCAATCCACCCAAGCCGGTTTACGCGTGCGCAACCTGTGCGCGCCGAGTTTGCCGCAGTACCCGCCGAACCGTGATCGTTTTCATTGGCGGGTGCTCAGCCATTTGGGTTCGAACTTTTTGCCGATGCTCGACAGCGCGGAAGTGCTACGCGGCACCTTGGCGCTGTATGACTGGACCGCAAGCGAACTGAATCGACGTCGCCTGGAGGCGATTGTCGAGGTTCGCCATCATCTGGTTCAGCGCTTCGAAAAAGGCTTCTTGCTGCGTGGCGTGGATATCGAAATCACCCTGGATGCCAGTGGCTTTTCAGGGGAGGGCGATATCAGCCTGTTTGGCGAGATGCTCCATCGCTTCTTTGGCTTGTATGCCGACATTCATTTGTTCAACCAGCTCACGCTGATCCTGCAACCTACTGGAAAGTGCCTGCGATGGAACGAGAACCACAGTCAGCGTATTCCCGGCTGAAAGCCGCTGGTTTACTCCAAGCGCTGGATGGGCGGGTTGCCGAGGCCAACCTCTACCGTTTCTGTCAGTTGCTGGAACAGGCCTTGCCCAATCACCCTCCCTTGGGTAGCACCGCGCACCCGGCGGATGACCCAGTGCGCTTTCGGCCCGACCCTGGCATGGGGTTTCCTGTGGGGGAGTTGAAGGCCATCGAAACGGACGAGGACCATCCTGAACGTCCGGCCACGGTACGCACCCGGTTGCTCGGCCTATATGGCGTCGATTCGCCGATGCCGACCACCTTCTTGGACGATATCGCCCAGCGCCGCGAGGGGCATGAGGCGCTGGAAGCGTTCCTGGATATATTCAATCATCGGATCTTCACGCAGTTCTATCGCATTTGGCGCAAGTACTCCTATCCGGCAACGTTTGAGGCCGGTGGTAACGATGCCACCTCACAATGCCTGCTGGGGCTGATCGGTCTGGGCATTCCCGGCACGGCCCAGCAGATCGCTACGCCTATATCGCGTTTCCTGGCATTACTCAGCGTGATGCGCCTGCCGACACGCAATGCCGAAGGCATCACCGCGCTGGTCAAACTGCTGGCCCCCAATACGCAGGCTCAGGTGACGCCGCACTGGCCGCAGAAAGTACCTCTGGCGCAACCGGCCAGTTTGTCCATGACTCATCCGGTGAGCTTGTCCCAGGGTACGCCATTGGGCAGCGTCGGCTTTGATGCTAACAGTCAGTTGCGCCTCGCGCTGTTCACCGAGAACCCGGACGAAGCACGTGGCTGGCTCCCGGGCAACCAGTTGCACAACGATCTATTGGTGCTGTTGCGGGTGTACCTCGGCTGGCGCTGCACTGCAAAACTGCAGTTGTCGCTGCCAATACACAGCCTGCCCAAACCCGTGCTCGGCGGCGCACCAGTGCTCTTGGGCATGACCGGTGTGTTGGGCCTGGGCAGCGAGGCCTGGCAGGTTGGCGCAGACGACACCATCACGATAAACCTGGGCCGATACCAGGGCCTGCACGGCAACCCCCAGTACAGAGAGGCACAGCATGTCGCGTACCGTTTTTAATCTATGCAAGGTGGCAGCGCTGGGTGCTCTGCTAAGCGGGTGTGGGCTGACCCAGACCGTGACCGACGCCACCACGTCCACGGCCAAGGCGATTTTCTACAAGCAAGTCAAAACCCTGCACCTGGACTTTACCGGCAGACCGGCGCTGAACACGGACATGACAGACATGACGGGTTTGTCGGTGCCCACCGTCGTGCGGGTGTATCAATTGCGCGACAGCAAAATCGTGGACAAGGCAACCTATGACAATGTGCTGAACGATGCTGACAACCTGTTGCGCACTGATCTGTTGGACCAGCAAGCCACGATAGTCAAACCCGGAGAAGGTGCCCAACTGGACGTGCCACTGAACAAGGACGCTCAGTTCGTCACGGTGGTGGCGTTGTTCCGTACGCCCGACACGCAGAAAAACACCTGGCGCCTTACATTGACTCGCGATGACCTGGACCCGGACCGCGCTCGGGTCATTGAACTGGGAAACAACCAACTGACCCTGCAACCGTTGGCGAAGGAGTAAACCGTGAGCGAGCTGAACCCTTCGCTGTACGAGATGCTCCTGCAAAATTTTGACGGCGAGTTGGACCTGTATCGCGTTCGGGAAGAGGACCAGCACATCCTCTCGGTGCTTGACAATGTGCAACGTATTCTCAACAGCCGTGCGGGATCGATCAGTCATTTACCGGACTACGGGCTCCCGGACATGGGCTTGATCCTGCAAGGCTTACCCGCCGCCGCGCACGGGTTGATGAGCACGCTGGCCAATACCTTGCTCAAGTACGAGCCGCGGTTGGCGACCATCAACATTGAACTGCTGCCGCAGACTCAACCCGGACATCTGGAATACGCCCTGGACATGCAACTCAAAGAAGGCGAGCAGGTAACCTTCGGCGCCACTCTGGCGCCGGAAGGCAAGGTGTTAGTGCGCCACCTGAGGCGGCAGAACTATCTGTCCAAGCCGTAAACCTATAACGGAAAGGTAGCTGGATGACGGCGTTATTTGAAATGCGAATCCGAGTCGGCGGTGACCCGCGTGGCTTCGGCGAATTTACTGCGCTACGTGATGAGCTGGCCAAGCTGAGCCATCCGGCGTGCCCGGATATCGATTGGGCTCAGGTCGAGCAGTTGTGCCTGACGTTGTTCCATAACAACGGCGCCGACCTGCAAACCGCTGCGTCGTTTACCCTGGCCCGCAGCCAACGCCACGGCCTGGAAGGCATGGCGCAAGGCGTGACAGTGATCGAGGCATTGTGCAGCGAATGGTCCAGCGTGTGGCCGCCCATGGCGTCGGTACGCCTCGACATCCTCTCCTGGTTGTTCGCCCAATTATCGCCATTGCTGCGAAGCCTGGATATCGGTACCTGGACATTGCCCGCGCTGGTGCGTTTAGACAGTGAGCTGGAGCGGCTGGCCACGCAGTTGGCGCGCCAGGGGCAAGTGCCTCTGGTCACGCTACAGGCGTTTCGCCATCAGATCGGCGGATTGATGCACCGGCTGGAGCGCAACGGCGCTTCGGGTGACAAGTTACCGGTATCAACCAGAATCCCGGAACCGGCTTTTGTGATGCCGGTGGTCATCCTGCCAACGCACCCAATGCCTGAAGTGCTACCTGATGCGTCGAAACGCAAGCGCCGTATTGGGCTATGGCTGCTTGCGCTGATTGCCGTCGTTGCCTTGGCGTGTGGGGCCTTGTGGTGGCACCAAGTAGTCGCCAATCAACCGCCGCCGGTAGTACCAGAGCCGGTGCGTCTGGACAGTTTGTCGCTGTTCGATGCCGGCAGCAGCGAACTCAAACCCAGCTCGGCCAAAGTGCTGATCAACGCGCTGGTCAACATCAAGGCTCAGCCGGGCTGGCTGATCGTAATCGTTGGGCACTCCGATACCACGGGCGATGCCGAGCAAAACCTTCAGTTGTCATACGCGCGTGCTCGGGCGGTGCGCGACTGGATGCAGCGCATGGGCGATATTCCCGATAACTGTTTCGCTGTGCAGGGTGCTGCCGGTACTCAACCGATTGTCGGTAACGACACCGCCTCGGGGCGAGCGATCAATCGTCGGGTAGACATCCGCCTGGTGCCGCAAGCAGGTGTTTGCGGGGTGTCCAGCGTGGAGGTTGGGGGAACGGCTCGATGAAGGAGCCGAAATTAATCGCACTGGGGGTATAGAAACATCACTGATAAACGAAGAACCGGAGATCTATCCGCCTGCAAACGACTCCAGGGAGGAACAACCATGTGTAAAAAAATTGTCGTTGCTACTTTGAAACTGATGAAAACAAAGCTTACCGAGATATAGATGAACTGATAGGGCAAAGCACTCCAATGGGCTTACGCTTATCATTTAATGAATCCCCTAAGCTAGGGGGCGGGTCAGCCTCGGCAACGTGCCATCAAGCTTCTGCGTAAGGTGTGTTTCAGGTCGTTAGTCCTGAACGATCTAAACCCAGGATGTGCCGGCGCCTGATCGAACTTCTCCCGCTCCCGCTTGTACACTGCGTGCACCCCGGCGTTCTCCAGGCAGAGTCATGCTGTTGGCCCGAATTGATCTGGCTGCCCGTGTGGGAACACCAAGTCTCTGTGCAAGCCGCACTGATTGTCGATGATCGACATGGCCACTTTGTTCAGGATTACCAGGCTCTCATCGCCATTGTTCACACTAGCTTACCCCCCCCTATAAACTGTCTGCGAGTTTCCCCGTGCACCGCTAAAGCCCCTGCTAGTGAACGAGCCCTGATCTTGATCAGCCGTGCAATGGGCGTCTCTATCGAGGGGCGCGACGTGTCGCTCTGAACGCTGTCAACGTTCAGTCGATAGTGGTTTGAGTGATGGGCTAGGCTTAGCCAAGGCAGCGTTTACAGACAAACGCCCCGAATAGTCGGGGCGTTCTTTAAGCTAGCTTTTCCTTTATTTTCATGCGGCAATAGTCATCAGCCCCCTTTGCGGGCTGTACTCGGTATGTCACAAAAACGGCAGCGCCAAGTAAAGTTTGATGACGATTGCATTCGTGATGTCGATAAAGAATGCGCCCACCATGGGCACGACCAGGAACGCCATCTGCGAAGGGCCGTAACGTTGCGTCACAGCTTGCATGTTGGCGATGGCGGTCGGTGTTGCACCGAGACCAAAACCACAGTGTCCGGCAGCGAGCACCGCTGCGTCGTAGTTTTTGCCCATGACGCGAAAGGTCACGAAAATGGCGAACAGCGCCATCATCAGGGTCTGTGCCGTCAGCAGAATGAATATTGGCAAAGCCAGTGACGCCAAGTCCCACAGTTTGAGGGACATTAGTGCAATAGCCAGGAACAATGACAAGCTTACGTTGCCGAGCACCGAGACTTCATGCTCGAACACTTTGTGCCAACCCAAGGCCGATAAGCCATTGCGCAGTACCACACCCATGAACAAGACGCAGACAAACGTTGGCAACTCGAACGCCGTGTCCTGTATGCAGTTGCTCAGGAATGTGCCTGTCTGCAAGCTGATCGCTAGCAAGGCCAAGGTTTCAATGAAGGTAAACGGAGTGATCTGTCGCTGTTGATTGGGCTGCTCGAACCCTTTTGGCAAGCACTGTTCGCCTTGTCCCACGCCGGGCGTTTGCACGCGCTTGATCAACAGGCGAGCAACTGGTCCACCGATCAGTCCGCCCAACACCAAGCCGAAAGTAGCGGACGCTATCGCAAGTTCCGATGCAGAAGCCAGCCCATACTTCTCGCTGAATACCGAACCCCACGCTGCGCCGGTACCGTGACCTCCTGACAAGGTGATTGAGCCGGCCAGCAATCCCATCAAAGGGTCTAATCCTAGAGCCGTTGCCAGGCCTATTCCCATCGCATTTTGGACAATCAGGAGCGCGGTCACCACTAGCAGAAAGATGCCCAGCGCCCGTCCGCCCTTTTTCAGGCTGGCAAAGTCTGCACTCAGACCGATGGTGGCAAAAAATGCCAACATCAAAGGTGCTTGGAGCGACGTATCAAATCGTATCTCAATGTTCGCGAAGCCGCGCAATGCCAAAAGTAACAGGGCTGCGAGTAAGCCCCCTGCGACGGGCTCTGGAATGTTGTAGGTGCGTAAAAATCCAACACGAGCTACAAGGCCTCGTCCCAGTAACAGCACCATAGATGCGGCCACCAGGGTTCCATAGAAATCAAGTTGAACCAATGGGAAATTCCTCAGTAGTTAGTCAGGGGGGGCGGACGTTTCCTGTGTCACACCACTGGATGCGGGCAAGTTTTATCTTTCCCAATTGATGTTGGGAGACTGGCGACCGACATTGGCTGGCCAAATTTTATGCTCATCGAAGACATGCGATGAAATGTTTTGGTTTTTTACGATCCGGATGGCGTCATGTAACGCTCAATTCGTTAGGGGGTGTCGCGTTAGTTGAGCAAAAAATACGGAGTGAGTAGTGTAATTGGCAGTGTATACAGTGCTTAGTGAAATGTGCATGGGAGGGTGTCGTTGTAAAGATGCTCAAATAAGATCGTGAAATGATTAAGAGAGGATTAACGCTGTCGAACAAGGGAGACTTGAGGGGAGGTGGTTGCTTGGATTTTTGAGACAAGTCTCATGGCTCTGGTGGCTCAATTTTTGTTAGTGTGTTTAGTTAATGAATGAATCGAAAAATCTGGTCGGGTTTGAAGGAAGTGTAGGTCGATATCGCTTCATGAGCATGCGTTGCTTTTTTTGGCTTTGCTAATGTAAGTATAGAATTTCGTACTGTTAATTTGTTTGAAGCCTTTAAAGCAAGTGGCAGCTGAACGCGAATGCCTACTTCAGAGTCCAGGGTATATAGCTTTTTAATGACTATTTTTTACTGTTAAGGGGTTGGCGAATGAGTGGCATTATGTTTAAAACAGCGATAGGACTCGCTGTTACGCTGGCATCAACTTCTATTTTTGCGTCGGGCTTTGCCATCAACGAGCAAAGTATCAGCGGAATGGGCACCGGCTTCGCAGGGCGCTCTTCGGCCGCTGAGGATGGCAGCACGGTTTATGGCAACCCTGCGGGTATGTCGCGCCTCAAACACGAACAGATCACCGGCGGTGTCACTGTAATCAATGCTCGTACCGATATTAGTGATGCCAATACTTTTCCTAATGGCGGTACCAATGACGGCGATATGGTGCCCTTTATTGGCATTCCCATGGGTTACTACGTAAAACCGCTCAATGAGCAATGGACGGTCGGTGTAGGGGTTTACGCGCCTTTTGGCATGGCTACCGACTACGAGAACAGTTTTGCCGGGCGCTACTTTGGGACCACGAGCGAGGTTGAAGTGGTCACCTTCCAGCCCACTGTGTCCTATGCGATCAATGAACGCGTGTCAGTTGGTTTCGGCCCGACCATTAACCGCATTGTAGGCACGCTGGAGTCGGATCTGTCGCTGACGCCTGCGATGCCGGACGGTAGCGTTCGTATCAAAGGGGACGATATCGCGCTTGGCTTTAACATCGGTGTATTGGCACAGTTGACAGATAGCACGCGTATTGGTCTGACTTACCATTCAAAAGTGGATTACACGCTCAAGGGTGATACTCAGGTCGATTACGCTCTGTTTGCTGTACCTGGCCTGGGCAAAAAACAGAAATTTGATGCCTCTCTCGACCTGACGACCCCGGAATCCGTCGACCTTTCGGTCACCCACAACATCAACGATCAATGGACGTTGTATGCAGGCACAACCTGGACGCGCTGGAGTCGACTCAAGGACATTACCGTCGAGAACTCAGGTGTGCCGGGTGCGCTGGCTGGCCAGTTTGGCCAAATCACCGAAGAGCAGAACTGGCACGACACTTGGGCTTACGCCGTCGGCGCCTCGTATCAGCTTAATAAGCAATGGGTATTGCGCGCCGGTTTGTCCTTGGACCAATCGCCAGTAAACAATATTGACCGCTCCCCAAGAATACCCAGCGGCGACCGCACTATCTTCAGTTTTGGTGCCGGTTGGACCCTCACTGATGATCTGACGATTGATGTGGCTTATGCCTACTTACAGGAAGAAGCCGTCAGCGTAAATAACAGCAGACACGGTCAGCATTACAGCGCTCAATACGAAAACTGGGCGCATGCATTGGGTGTCGGGGCGACTTATCGATTCTGACGCTGATGCCTGGTACAAGTAGTAAGGGCGAGCTTGCTTTGCGTCCGTGAAACCGCAGTCGTTTGGCAAGATGTGTCCCGATATGGCTGGCAAATCCTTTATATACGAGGCTGTTTTAGGATTTGTCAGTTGCTTGGGGGTGCTTTAGTTACGCCTTTTTTATCTGGAAAGCTTGCCTGCAGTGGCTCGGATTGATAGTTGAGAAGTTTTAACTCTCACTTAATGAAACGGTGTGAGAGTTTATTGGCAGTCATTTTGCTGCGTACTTGAAGATTAAGGTTTTGTATGTCTCCTGTTAGAGTTGTCTCACTGGCTATCCTGTGTATGCTGCCCCTCGTTTCTCAAGCAGAAGGGGGTGGGGAACGTGTCAATTCATACTATAAAAATATGCTAGAGGCCAAAGCTGTTGAATCAGCCAAAAAAGCTGAAGAAGCGCAGTCTTTCGTTGAACAAAATACCCAGGAAAATGAAGAAGAAAGTTAAGTAATCGGCCTTGTCAGGCAAATTTATCAAGGTCAATAATTGCAGAATCTCATTGCGCACGAAGTTAATGCGTAGGGCGCTGCCGAGGTCATTACGTGCAAAAAAAATTGTTCGCTGGGATAACTCTGTTTGCTTTATCGGTCATGCTGGCGGCATGCGGTAAGCCACCCTCTCAGCAGGAAACGACACCGCTAGCCACCGTCCGCATTGAAACCGTTCAAACGCAAACGCTGTCGATTCACAGCGAACTCACCGGACGCATCACTGCCCCGCGCAGTGCGCAAGTACGTGCTCGCGTAGCGGGTGTGGTGCTGGAGCGGACATTTCGCGAAGGCAGTGACGTAAAAAAGGGCGAGGTTCTTTTTCGGATTGATCCCGCGCCCTTGCAGGCCGAATTGGACAGCGCCCAAGCCAAGCTGCGCAAAGCGCAAGCTAATGCCATGCAGGCCCGTTTGCACGCTCGACGTTACGCCCAGTTGATCGACGCCAATGCCATCAGTCGGCAAGAGCATGACAATGCCATCAGTGCTGCTGAACAGACCAGCGCTGAGGTAGCGGCCAGTGAGGCCGCCGTGGCCCAGGCAACACTGAATCTGGGTTACGCCACCGTCACGGCGCCGATTTCCGGTCGAGTTGGTCGTGCACTGGTCACCGAAGGGGCGCTGGTCGGGCAGAACGAGAGCACGCCACTAGCGCTTATCCAGCAACTCAACCCCATCCATGCCGACCTCACACAATCAACGCGGGAACTCAGCGAGTTGCGTAAGGCGTTCCGTACCGGCCAAATGCAGCAGGTGGGGCATGAACAGGTCAAGGCAACACTTATTCAGGATGACGGCAGCCTTTACCCTCTATCGGGCAAGCTGCTGTTTTCCGACATCAGTGTTGATCCAGGCACCGGCCAGATCACTGTGCGTAGCGAGTTTCCCAACCCGGATCTGGACCTGCTTCCCGGTAGCTTTGTTCGTGTACGGCTGGAACAAGCAGTCAATCAGCAAGGGATAAGTGTTGTGCAACGTGCCGTTCAGCGCGACAGCGCCGGTATAGCACAGGTGCTGCTGCTTGATGTCAATGACCGTGTGGTGCAGCGGCCTGTGCAGTTGGGCAAGGTCGTGAACAACCGCTGGGTAGTCACTGGCGGATTACAGCCGGGCGACCGCATCATCATTGAAGGCCTGCAGCATGCCCGTCCCGGCGAAAAAGTGCTGGTCGACGATACTCCCTCACCCCATGCCCAGGTAATTGAGCAGTAGGACGGATATCCCCTTTATGCCGCAGTTCTTTATCGAACGCCCCGTATTCGCCTGGGTGGTCGCGCTGTTCATCCTCTTGGCGGGTGCCCTGGCCATTCCGCAACTCCCAGTCGCACAGTACCCGAACGTGGCGCCGCCCAAAGTCGAGATCCAGGCTTCGTACCCGGGTGCTTCTGCCAAAACCGTCGACGACAGCGTGGTCAGTCTGATCGAAGAGGGGCTCAACGGCGCCCATCACCTACTGTATTTCGAATCGAAAAGCAGCCTTGGCAGCGCCACGATCACCGCGACCTTCAAACCGGGAACCGACCCTGATCTGGCGCAGGTCGATGTGCAAAATCGACTCAAGGCCGTCGAGTCGCGCTTGCCCCAAGCAGTCATCCAGCAGGGATTACAGGTGGAAAAGGTCTCGACCAGTTTTCTACTGCTTATCACCTTAACGTCGATAGACGGTTCGCTGGATAACGTGACGCTCAGCGATTATCTCGCGCGCAATGTCATGAACGAAATCAAGCGACTGGAGGGGGTCGGAAAGGCCTCACTCTATGGCGCCGAACGGGCCATGCGGATCTGGATTGATCCGCAGAAACTGGTGGGTTTTAACCTGACCCCCGCTGATATCAGTGCCGCAATTGCCGAACAGAACGCCCAAGTCGCGGCCGGTAGCATCGGTGATTTGCCGAACGCGAGCACCCAGGAGATCACCGCAAGCGTGTTGGTTGACGGCCAGTTGACGACTCCCGAAGCGTTCGCCGATATCGTGTTGCGTGCGAACCCGGATGGCTCTGAAGTGCGCATTGGGGATGTCGCCCGCGTTGAGATCGGCAGCCAGGAGTACCAGTTTTCCACCCGTCTAAATGGCAAGCCCTCTACTGCAATTAGCGTGCAGTTGGCCCCAGGTGGGAACGCGCTGGAAACGGCCGGGCTTATCAAGGCAAAGATGGATGAGCTGTCGCGCTATTTCCCGGCCGGTGTGGAATACCAGTTGCCATTCGATACCTCACCCTTCGTCAAAGTCTCGATCACCAAGGTTTTTTACACCTTGCTTGAAGCGATGGTGCTGGTGTTCGCGGTAATGTATCTGTTTCTGCAGAATATCCGCTATACCCTGATTCCAACGTTGGTGGTGCCGGTGGCGCTGATGGGCACCTTGGCCACGTTGTTGGCGTTGGGGTTCTCGATCAATGTGCTGACTATGTTCGGCATGGTACTGGCGATTGGGATCTTGGTGGACGATGCCATTGTCGTGGTCGAAAATGTCGAGCGGATCATGGTGAATGAAGGGCTGTCGCCCATCGAGGCGACACGCAAGGCGATGCATCAGATCACTGGTGCGATTGTCGGTATTACCCTTGTACTGGTAGCGGTGTTTATCCCGATGGCATTCATGCCCGGCACGGTTGGCGTGATCTACCAGCAGTTCTCGTTGTCGATGGCCACCTCGATTCTATTCTCGGCATTTCTTGCGCTGACCCTGACACCGGCGTTGTGTGCCACGCTGCTCAAACCCGTGGCCAAAGGTGAGCAGCACGTTAGGACGGGGTTCTTAGGCGGGTTCAATAAGCGCTTCGAGCAACTGACTGTCCGCTACGAAGGTTGGGTCGTGCACGCGCTCAAGCGCAGCGGCCGCTATATGCTGATCTATGGCGTGCTGCTCGTCGGCCTGGTGGTGTGCTTCAATCGGCTGCCCACCTCGTTCCTCCCTGTCGAAGACCAGGGCTACACCATCACCGATATCCAACTGCCGCCGGGAGCGAGCCGGCAGCGCACGGTGCAAGTGGTCGAGCAGATCGAAGCACACAACGCGACGGAGCCTGCCATTGCGAACAGCACGATCATTTTGGGGTTCAGCTTTTCCGGCAGTGGTCAGAATGCAGCGCTTGCGTTCAGCACGCTCAAAGACTGGTCCGAACGCGGTTCCGATGACTCGGCAGCCTCCATCGCTGATCGGGCCAGTCAGGCCTTTGGTCAAATCAAGGACGCCGTGGCCTATTCCGTGCTGCCGGCGCCGGTCGATGGACTTGGGGATTCCAGTGGTTTCGAGTTTCGTTTGCAGGATCGCGGCGGGCTAGGGCATGCCACGCTGATGCAGGCGCGAACGGCGTTGCTTACTGCCGCAGAGAAAAGCCCGGTGCTGATCAACGTTCGTGAAAGTGCCTTGGCCGAAGCGCCGCAGGTGAAGCTGGTGATTGATCGCGCGCAAGCCAAAGCCATGGGCGTTTCCTTTACCGACATCAGCAGCGTGTTGTCCACTGCGGTGGGTTCGGCCTACATCAACGATTTCCCTAACCAGGGCCGTATGCAGCGCGTGGTGGTTCAAGCTGAAGGCGATCAGCGCAGTCAGGTTGATGACCTGCTGAAAATGCATGTACGCAATGCCAGCGGGAACATGGTACCGCTGGCTGCATTCGTCACCGCCAAATGGACGCTGGGGCCGACCCAACTGACGCGATACAACGGCTACCCGGCTGTCAGCATTTCCGGTGAGCCCGCGGCAGGTTACAGTTCTGGGGAAGCCATGGCCGAAATCGAACGCTTGGTGGCCCAAGGCCCCGCGGGACTTGGGCAGGAGTGGACGGGGCTGTCGCTGCAAGAGCGCTTGTCCGGTAGCCAGGCGCCGCTGTTGCTAGGATTGTCGCTGTTGATTGTGTTCCTGTGTCTGGCTGCGCTTTATGAAAGCTGGTCGATACCGACGTCCGTCTTGCTCGTCGTACCGCTTGGGGTACTCGGCGCAGTATTGGCTGTTACTCTGCGCGACATGCCCAACGATGTGTTTTTCAAGGTCGGCCTGGTGACCATCATTGGTCTGTCGGCGAAAAATGCAATTTTGATCATCGAGTTTGCCAAGCGACTGCATGAAGAGGGTCACGACCTGATTACCGCCACCGTGCAAGCGGCGCGCTTGCGTTTGCGGCCGATTGTCATGACCTCTTTGGCGTTCATTCTCGGCGTGGTGCCTCTGGCGATGGCCACGGGCGCCAGTTCCTCTAGTCAACAGGCGATCGGGACTGGGGTCATCGGAGGAATGATCAGCGCCACACTGGCTGTTGTGTTTGTTCCGGTATTCTTTGTGCTCGTGATGAAGCTGGTTCGCTTTCGTCATAAGTGAAAACCTGCCGGCCATTACTGAGCAATGGCTGGCGTGAATGAGCTGTATCTCTAATAAGTCGATGAGTTGAGGGGTCGCCAATGTCTGATAGCGAGCATCGCCAAGTACCAATTCAAAATCACTTAGGCATTATGGAAGTACCGGTGCATTACATGAGGGGGGGCACCTCTACCGGTGTGGTGATCGCGGACCATTGGGTGCCTCAGGACGAGTCGCTGCGCACTGAACTCCTGTTGCATTTGATGGGGGCGCCTCTGTCGGGCCATCAGCCCGGTAATCGGCAAATCACCGGACTCGGTCGCGGCGTGGCCACAAGCAACAAGGTATTCCTGGCCAGCGTTGAACAAACCCCGAACGGGCGCCAACTGGTGAGCACGCTGGCGCAATTGGCCAGTGGTCATGGTGAAATAGACTGGAGCGTGAATTGCGGAAATATGTCCTGTGCGTTGCCTCTCTGGGCCATCGATACGGGGTTGTTCCAGGCGCCAGTGACGGGTGAGATAGAGATCACGATCAGAAATACCAACACCCAGGTCATTACGATCACGCGCATGCTACGGGATGCCTATGGCCGGCTGGCGAGCGCCGAGATTCCTGGCGTCAATGGCGCTTATCCACGAGTTGATTTGTTTCTTCAGTCGCCGGTGGGTAGCAAGACGGGTGCGCTGTTACCAACCGGCGCAGTCGTCGACACCATCGGCGGGCATGATGTGTCGTGTGTCGATGTGGCTGTCCCCATGGTGATCGCAGATGCCAAGAGCTTTGGTAAAACCGCTCATGAACCCATTGCAGAGCTCGAGGCCGATGCTGCGTTTATGGCCGCCTTGAGGCAGGTATGGATTGAGGCGGGGCTGAAGATGGGGCTGCGTCGCCGCGATGGCGAACTCATGAGTCGTGCTGATCTTGAAAAAAGCGAAACCATTCCAAAGGTCTGCATCGTCGGCGCGGCACGTCAGGGGGGAAGTATTGCTGCGCGCTATTTCACCCCACAGGCAGGCCATGCTTCGATGGCCGTTTCGGGGGGCTGCTGCCTGGCTGCTGCCTGTCTCATTCCTGGCACGGTTGCCCACCGATTGGCCCAGGGAATTAGTCAGCCGACAGAGGCATTTTTGGATATCGAGGTCGGTATTGAGAACCCTGCGGGTAGATTGGATGCGACAGTGGTTGCTCAGTACAGCGGCGGCACGGTCGCGATTCAAAGCGTTGCCTATCGACGCAGTACACAAATCTTGATGCGTGGGTATGTTCCGCTTTACAGGGCGTCCGCCGCGCTGGTTTGTGCGTTGAGAAACTGACCAAACACGCGGTGCAGTGGGGGGCTGAGCGGAGGTGGGGCTGGCCGCTCGGCTTATGGTCTTTGAGACATGTCCTGTATAGCAGGCGAAGCGCTTCGGATAATTTGCTGAACACGCCCCATCTGAGTGTTCACGATGACTCCTCAATCCCCGTCAGGCAAATTTCTACGAGTCCTGGTCGCCGATCAGGAATGCTCCCGACGCGCACAGATTGAAAAAGACCTAAATGGCCTCGGTTACTACCGGGTCGCTCCCGTGAGTTGTTTCAGCGATTTGTTAACGCTCACTCACTACAGCCCTAACCCATTCGAGCGTTTCGATCTGGTCGTCATCAATGCTCAATTGATGTCTGCGGTGGGCGTGAAGGCACTGGATTTTTGTCTGGAGAATGCGCGCTTGCGTCATGCACTGATCTATGACGCCAACCTCCAGCGACGCTTTTCGCGGACGTTCAACGAGCGTGCCAGCCAGCAAGTCCGTTTGATTCATAAGATCGATCGTCGGCAATTGGTGGACTTTCTTTCTTTAATCGATCCCGCTTTCGATGTGCTCACCGCAGATTCCTGTTGATCCCTATAGATTCCCTATTGCTGTGTTCGCTCTGATGTTCAGGGCAAGGAAGGTGGAGGTCATCCGCTATCACTAAAAGGGCGCGTACGCGCCAGTCCCTTGAGTCATTCGGGTTGTTACGCCTGGACTCTATCCGTTGAAATGCTCTGGAGCGTTCTATGACTAATGAGCTTGTGTTTGTCCGTACCCGTAAGGTCGCATTATTGGTTGCAATGACCGGGGCCCTGGCTGCCTGTGCCAGCGTGCCCGAACCGAATGATCAGATTGCACTCTCGCAAAACGCCGTCGCGCGGGCGATCTCGGCCGATGCCACACAATACGCACCAGTAGAAATGAACGCTGCACAGGACAAGATGTTTCTGATGGAGCGAGCCATGGGCGAGCGAGATTACATTCAGGCTCGCACCTTGGCCGAGCAAATTGAAGTCGATGCCAATCTCGCCGAGCGAAAGGCTCAGACTGCGAAGTGGCAGCACCAATTGCAGCAGTCTCAAGCTGGCATTCAGGTTCTCAAACAAGAAATGCTTCAGGCTCCTGTCACTGGGTTTATGCCAGCCGCGGATGCCGCTGAATAAAGGAAGTCGCTATGCATTACTCAATCAAGCTGCCGGCTGTATCCCTTCTTGCGCTGTTGGTCGCCGGTTGCGCTGCGCCTGCGCTCAACAGCCAGTTGCAGCAGGCCCACGAGCGCTTCAGCGCGCTGCAGAATAACCCGCAGTCCAACACCTTGGCGCCGTTGGAAACCAAGGACGCCTTCAATGCGTTGAACAAGGCGGACCTGGCCTCTAACGAGGATCGCCTCGATCCGGCCGTCGGTCAACTGGCGTACTTGGCCAACCAAAAAATCGCCCTGGCCGAACAAACCATCCTCGGTCGGAAGGCCCAGGCGGATCTGCAACACATCATGGCTGACACCGTTCAAGTGCAGTTGGACGTGCGCACCCAGCAGCTCAAGGCGTTGCAAGCCATGAATGCGAAACAGACCGACAGAGGGCAGATGATTACGTTTAACGACGTCTTGTTTGACACAGGTAAGGCTGACTTGAAATACGGCAGCCGGCGCAATTTCGAGCAACTGGCCAGTTTTTTGAATGCCAATCCTGAGCGTAAAGTACGAGTGGAAGGTTTTACCGACACGGTAGGCAATGATGCGTTCAATCAGCGTCTGTCCGAACGTCGGGCCGCTTCCGTTGCTGAGGCGCTTGCGCAATTGGGTGTCGATCCAGGGCGGATCTTCACTCAGGGGTATGGCAAGGACTACCCGATTGCCGACAATGGCAGTGCCAACGGTCGGCAGCTCAATCGACGGGTTGAGGTGATTGTCTCCAATGATTCCTCGCGGGTGGATAACCGTCGCTGAGGTCCTCCATCAGAACACCCGCCACCTATTGGGGTGGCGTGGTTGGTCCTGAAGCACTGCCGATATCCCAGATGAGGGCAGCTTTGCAGATACATATGAGGACGTGGGCTCAATTCAAGCACGAAAATAAACATGCCAAATAAAGAACTGGGATTCCTTATTATCGATGAGCAGCATCTCTAACGACTGAAAATCGAGTGTGCGCTTAATCAGTTGGAAGGCTACTGTACGGCCCCGATGTACAGCTGACTCAACATTTGATCTGCCAGTGTTCTGTATCGACAAGCTGTAGATTCGATCCCGAATGGGGCCAGGGCCTATCAGGGCTTGTCAAATTGTTCCAGCACATGTGCCAGGCTTGCGTCTGATAATTCACCCAGATGGCTTCTGACCAGTCGCCCGTCTGCGCTGTAGAACAATGTGGTCGGCAGCGCCATCGAACCCACGACCTGGCCGAGACGTCCGCCGCCGTCGAACAGGATGTTGTCCAGGTGTAGGTTTTGACCGGACAGAAACTGGTTAACGATCTCCGCTCCTTCGCCTTGGTTCACGAACAAAAACGTTACATGTGGATTCTGCGCCTGTGCCTTCTGCAGCACCGGCATTTCACGACGACAAGGTGGGCACCAGGTCGCCCATAGGTTGATTACCAATGGACGCCCCTGGAACTGGGTGAGGTCAACGGTTTGGCCGTCGAGGGTGCGCACCGGGATTTCCGGCAATCGAGTACCCTGCTCGTAGACGTTCAACGACAGTGTGCCCAGCCCCCATACAAGCATACCGCTGATCACTGATGCGGCCAGAGGACGACGCAAGTGAGCATTTTTCCAGCCCCAGACCAATGCCAGGAGAACCATGGCTATGGCCCCTGACGGCGCGTGAAAGCCACCGTCGCGTATGTCGATGATGCGCCATGGATCGTTCCCATACTGCTCGTGATACATCAGCACAAAGCTTAATCGGGCCACCAGCAGGCCCAGCATAAACAGCCAGAACAACAACGAGTCCAGGCGCTGCTTATCTTGCGTGGCGACTCGACGCCCTATAAGGGTAGCGGCGAGCAGGGCCACGAAGAGCAGCAGGTGGCTCAAGGAGATAACAAAACTTCCGATGTTCAACGTCAGCATCAATTGCTCTCTTTCGTCTGGTTCCAGCGCTTTAGAAATTGTTCGGCATCCACTTGCCCGGTTATGCGTTGGCTGCGGCGTTCTTCTCCATCGGGGCCGATCCACAGGAAGCTTGGCGGTCCTGGTACTTTGTAACGGTTCAGCAGTGTACCGCTGTCTGCGTTATTGGCAGTCACATCAAGTTTCAACAGGCGCACGTTCTTCAATGCCGCCATGACTTCACTCGAACCAAACACCTCCTTCTCCATCACCCGACAAGACACGCACCAGTCGGCATAGAAATCCAACAACACCCATTGGCCAGCAGCCTTCGCCGAGTCCAGCTCGGCTTGCAGTTGAAGGGGCGACTTTAACTTCAGGAACGCTTCGGAACCGGCGGCTTGCGGAGCTACTGTCGCTGACGACGCTGTAAAGCCCTTCAAGGGGCGCCACACATCGTCAGCTCCAGCCGCTGCACCGACGACCAGCAGGCTGCCCCACAGACCGAGCATCAACGAGGCGATCCCTACGACATGATGGGGCTGACGTTGATGCCACAGTGTGTAGGCCAGTGCCAGCAAGAGAAGGCCCCAGATTCCGATCCAGAGTGACTCATCCAGCACCGGACGCAGCATATACACGGCCGTGGCCAGAAACAGGAAACCGAACGCGCCCTTGAGCAGGTTCATCCATGCGCCTGGTTTGGGTAGGAAACGATTGCCAACGGTCACCAGTAACAGCAACGGTAGGCCGATACCCAGGCCCATGGCGAACAACACAAGACCACCATGCAGCGCGTTTCCGCTTTGTGCGATGTACAGCAGCGCACCTGCTAACGGCGCTGTCATGCAGGGTCCGACCAGTAATCCCGAAAGCGCGCCGAGTACACCGGCACCGACCAGGCTTCCTCCATTGCGCTGACGGCTGACGTTTTCCAAACGGTCGCGGACAAAGGTCGGCAGTTGCAGCTCAAAAAAACCGAACATGGGCAGCGATAGCACAATAAACACCGCCGCAAAGCTGCCCAGAACCCAAGGTTGTTGCAACATTGCTTGCAGATTTGCACCCAGCATCGCGGCGAGCACGCCCATAGCGGCATAGACCAGCGCCATACAGATTACGTAGCTGCCCGCCAGTGCAAAGCCGCGACGCGCACTTGCGCCACTCCCGACGACCAGGCCGGCGAGAATCGGCAGCATCGGCAGCGAGCACGGGGCAAACGCCAAGAGCAGGCCCAGGCCAAAGAAAATCAGCAAGCTCCAACCCAGTGAGCGCTGCTGCAACCCGCTGGCGAGTGCCTGGTCTGCAGCTTCCTGTTCAACGCTGACAGCTGGGGCGCCGCCCAGGTCTAGGGTCAAAGATTGCGGTGGGTAGCATAGCCCCGCATCCGCGCATCCTTGCCAGCCAAGCGTGAACTTGCCGGTGGCGTTTGCGGGTATTTTGAGTTCCAGCCCCTGTCGATAAACCTGCTGAGTGCCGAAAAATTCATCGCTGTGGGTTTCGCCCTCAGGGAAGGCGGGCACGTGCTCGACCGGCAGACCGTCAAATGTTAGTCGTTGCTGATAGAGGTAATACCCATCCGCTATTTGCCAATAGAGTTGGGTTTCTCCTGTGGGCAGGCGTTCGGAGCTAAAGCTGAATGCTTTTTCAGCAGAGAGAAATTGTGGCTCGACATCGAATGGACTCAATCCCGCATGAGTCAGTCCAGAAAACACGATTGCTATTAGGGCTAACAGGCGCCGCATCATAATATCCTTGGGTCGGAAGCCGCCGGAGATTATCACCTGTCAGTTTGTTAGTCATTATTGATAGGGGACTTGTATTTATCCGCGCTTTCGAAATTAAGTTGAAAAAATTACTGCGTTGTAAGTTTTGACTGGTGATGCTGGTTGTGACTGCTGGGTCTGTATGGGGACCAGGCCTCCCCGAACTCTTTAACAGGGTTCAGTAAGAGACCGTCCAGTGACTCGTCATGCCGATTTGGCCAAGCCTTGTGAGCGCGCCCGAACTACGCGGTCCATAAAATCTTCAAGTGCCGAGTATTCTGGCAGTCCAACCTGAGTGCGCAGCGCGCCTCTGTTACGCGGAGCCGCTATTGCGGATTGAGGGTCGCACGCATAAATATACAGACTGTCAATGTTGAACAGAAAGCCAGACGGGGCTGACTCGGCTTTAGGGTTGATCATATGTTCAGGTACGATCAGCACATCAAATTTTTTCTGGCCGTAACTGTTGAGTATCAAGCCGTCAATCAGCGTGTGGGTGGTAGCAACGCAGTAATAGCCCATGCGATTGAGCATTTTATCAACGCAGATGGCTTGGATTTCGTTAGGCTCAACGATCAAAACTCTCAGATTTTTATCAAGCATTTTCCGTTCCTTCAGTGGCTGGCCTTATAGAAGGCATTTGAGGCCTTTAAGGTTGCCTGAAGACACGAGCAATGCATTTAAGGCTTGTCTCAAAAAAGCCGCAGGGTGGCGATGCGAGTGGACTCAGCAATGATTGTGCCCGGCGTTGGCGGGCGAAATGGTGTGTCATGAGCTCATCTGTGCAGGGCCCATTCCGTTATGTGGATGGGCGCTACAGAAAACCCCAAGACTGGCTGGGGGAGGGGGCTAGCGGAATGAACTCAGACTTCTTTTAATTGGGACTGTAGTTTGAACAGCTCGGTATCGGTTTTGATTCCCAGCTTTCTAAATGCCGCTTGTTTTTGCCCGCTGATAGTCTTTCTGCTACGAGAAAATTTGGTCGCAACCTGAATGACCGAGAGGCCTTCCAGGCAGCAGCGCAGCACTTCGCGCTCTTTTGGCGACAGCTCAGGGTGATCGAGCAGGGCCTTATCCGTGCTGAGGCTGTTCTCGTCTGTGCCCTGCGAAGCCGGCGGTTTGTCGTGTTCAGTCAGCATGCTCGGCGCCAGGTACATTCGACCCATCGCGACCATTCGAATGGCCTTTATCAGCTCGTTTGTTTCTTGAGACTTCCCCACGAATCCATTGGCGCCAGCGCGAATACTCAGGTTGACAGTCGCCGGTCTTTCCAAGGAGGAATAAATCAGAATATGCAAATCCGGATAGTGATTACGGACCAATTGAATCAGCCTGATGCCATCCAGCTCACCATCCGTTAACTGATAGTCGAGTATCACCAGGTCCGCGTTCTGCTGACGCAGCGCTTCAATGAGTTCGCTACTTCTGGCGTAAGCGCCCAGTACCTTAAAGTCGGCTTCCACGGTCAGGCGAATCTTTAAGGCTTCACGAATCAGGGCATGGTCATCCATCAGGATAATTCGTAAGGGTGACATGACTGACCACTTCATGGTGTCGCACTCCAGCGCGTAGCTCAGGGGCAGGCATCATAGACGACTCTGCATTATCTCACCGCGTCGCTACATTAGCTCAAGCGGGCACTCAAATAAATCACTCGCTTCAACGTCCAGGGTTTTTATTGCGTTTAGACGGCTAATGGCATGCGTGCTCGTTTCGGTTTGAGACAGGTCTCGTTCTCAGTTGGCGGCAAGTTTGTCACTCTGATGTCCATGCTCCAGGCACACGATGATGGGTACAAAAGTTTGCGCAGGATGTGGTTGGAACTTTTGTAGGATGGGTGATGAGTCGGTATAGACTGTTGAGCACACCAAGCTCTCCTGTCGCAATTGCTTAGACAGAGCCTCCTGCACCATTAATGGATGTTGTGCATCTTGAAAACACTATCTGCCAATCGTTGGATTACGTTCATCTGCCTGCTGTGGCTCTCGTCGATCGCTCAGTTGGCTTTTGGTGAAAATGGAGTAAAGCTCCTTGTGCACACGCCATTAACCGCTCCCCATGTCACCTTTGACAGTAAAACCCAGGCGTGGCTGGACCGTAGGTCAACAATCCGTGTGGGTTTTTGGGGGGGGGCGCGCCCGCCAATGCACATAGGATTCGACCCGAACAGCTTTGAGGGGGTGACGGCCGACGTATTGGGGCTGCTCCAGCATACCTTAGGGGTGAGCATGCGCATGCTACGGTTTGAGGACCGGCCTCACGCGTTGCAAGCAATGGCACGAGGTGAAGTCGATATGTTGGCATTGAACGATGTGACAGACGATGACAACCCTGTTTTCAAGTCCAGCAAGCCTTATCTTTTGAATCACAAGGTCATCATTCGTCGTATCAACGACCCGGTTAAATCCGGCACCGCGGCTACAGTCGAGCGACTGGCCTATATTGGCGCAACTGACTCACACATCAAGCGCATTCAAGATCAGCACCCTAAAAGTACACTGTTGCCTTATGTGAACCATCTGAATGCTTTCGCAGCATTAGCGTATGACCAGGTTGATGCGGTTCGTACCAATGCGGTGACGGCCGAGTTTCTCTTGTCAAGCTTCTACCGCAACGATTTGTATATTGCCGCCGATGCAAATGCGCGGACGGCAGCGGACATCAACTTCGCAATCAGTGCTCGTCAGCCGCACTTGCTGGAAGCCGTCAACGCATCACTGGCGGCGATTCCTGTGGCTGATATGTTGAGGATTACCTCCAATTGGGCACTCAACAATAACTTTGTGATCGCACCTAAATCCCTCAATCTCACTCCTGAGCAAAGCGCGTGGATAGCGGCGCACCCCAAACTCAAGGTGGTGGTCGCTGACGCCTATGCACCCTTGACGTTCTTTGATGATAAGAACCAGCTCAATGGGCTGAGCGCCGATATGCTCAAGTTAATCGCTCGCTTAACCGGTTTGGAGTTTGAGATTGTCCGCAGCGACAGTGTGAGCGACATGGTAAGTCGCTTGCAGGACGGTAAAGTGGACGTGATAGCGGCATTGAGTATTGGGGAGTTTCGTCTGGAGCCGGAGCAATACACCCGGCCGTATATGATCAGCCCATTCGTCGTGGTCACCCGTCGTGCCGAGGCCGGGATCCAAAGTCTGGAAGAGTTAAGCGGTTTACGGCTGGCGTTACCTTGGGGCAGCCCGGTGTCATTGACGGTGCACAATCAGTTCCCTCACATCACTCAGGTGACAGCGCAAAATGCGACGCAGGGCCTTGAAATGTTGGCGGCAGGTGAGGTTGAGGGTTCGGTTCATACCCAATACGGTGCGGACTACTTTATCAAGCACCACTTTCAGGAAGACTTGCATATTGCGTCAGTGGTCGGCACGCATCCTGCCAGGGTCGGTATGGCAGTCGGACCTGATCACCAGGTGCTCAAGGACATTATCAATGCCGCGTTGCTGGAAATCCGACCGGACGAGTTCAAGATGATGGTCGACCGTTGGCGCGTACATGAATCTCCGGCGGTCGCCAGTTCCTGGAGCACTTACAAGGAAGTTGTGTATACCGTCATCGCCGCTGCGATTCTATTCGGTCTTGTGTTTTTGGTCTGGAACTACTATTTGCAGGTCCAGATCAACAAACGTAAAAAAGCAGAACATGCGTTGGAAGATCAGTTGCAGTTCACCCGGACGCTGATCGATGGGGCACCGGTGGCGCTGTATGTCCGCGACCGCGAAGGTCGCTTGGTGGACTGCAATCGCGCCTACCTGGACTTTTTCGGCATTACACGAGAGACGGTGATCGGACGAACGTTAATCCAGAGCGACGTGGCGGGTATCGAGGTGAGCGCGCGCTACCACCAGATCTACATGGATGCGTTGCGGCACGGGCAAGCGACCTTTGATGATATGGACTTTGAACTGCGCGGGCAGCAGTTCCGTGTGTACCACTGGATACTGCCGTATCTGAACGGCGCTGGCCAATACACGGGGGTGATTGGTGGTTGGCTGGATATTACCGAGCGTTCGCAGTTGATAGAGCAATTACGCCAGGCCAAAGAAGACGCCAACGACGCCAATCGCTCTAAATCAGTTTTCCTGGCCAGCATGAGTCATGAGATTCGTACTCCCATTAGCGCGTTGATCGGCCTTATTGAGTTGTTGCGTGTACGTGGTGGTACCGCTGTGGAGATCGAAGAAAGCCTTGAAGTTGCCCATCAATCGGCTCAGTCGCTGCTGTCGTTGATTGGCGACATTCTCGACCTGTCAAAAATCGAGGCAGGCGCGATGGCGCCTTCGCCACGCCCTACCCAACTGGTCGAGTTGACCCAATCGATTTATCGCTTGTTCGAGACCAGTGCGAGTAAAAAGAATATCGAGCTCCGTCTGGTCAACGAGGTTCAGCATAACTGCGTGATGATTGATGCGCTGATGCTTAATCAGGTGATATCCAATCTCATCAGTAACGCGATCAAGTTTACCGAGAAGGGCTATGTTCAGTTGTTATTGCGTGAGTTACCCGGTATCGAGGACGAGGGGCGTGCGCGTTTTGCTATTCAAGTGACAGACACGGGCAAAGGCCTGAACGATGCCCAGCGTAAGGAAGTGTTTGAACCTTTCGTTCAAGCCGATCCGCAAGCCCATCGTGCGGCAGGCACCGGATTAGGTTTGAGCATTTGCGCCAGTCTGGCCAATCTACTCGACGCGAAGTTGAGTGTGGACAGCCAGCCTGGACTGGGGTCGTGTTTCACGGTCTTGTTCGAGGCTGAGCCGGTCGATATTGCCAAGGACGTCAATACCTCCGATATGAACCTGCAATCGGGCCACAAGCTCAGAATTCTGGTGGTGGAGGATCACGCACCAAATCGCACATTGCTCTGCCGGCAGCTGGAGTTTCTCGGGCATGAGGCGGTTCCCTGCGATGATGGTGAAACCGCATTGGCGCTGTGGATGAGCGCGGAGTCCGCCTTCGACCTGACCATCACCGATTGCAATATGCCGCGCATGAACGGATATGAGCTGGCGCGAAATATGCGCGAGGACGAGCATCAAAGAGCTGTGCGCCAGCACCCGATTTTTGGACTGACCGCAAACGCTCAAGCGGAAGCGAGCGAGTTGTGCCTCGCCGCAGGCATGAATCAATGTTTGTTTAAACCGGTCAGTATCGAAACGCTGGCGTCCACGATTGCTGAAGTGGCCCAAAGTTGTGCGCGACGCTCGCAAGCGGCGGCGGTTACGAAGGGCGGAGAGCTGGAAAAAATCAGATTGTTGAGCCCTGAGTCTTATGCGCCACTGGTTGAGCAGATTCTGCTTTCTCTTCAAGAGGACAGTCTAAGTCTGGAACTTCTGGTACAGGCGGATGACAGGCCTGGTCTCGCCAGAATCGCCCATAAGATACGTGGTGGTGCAACGCTGACCGGCGATCTCGTGCTGGGCCAGGCATGCGTCGAGCTTGAGCGGCTGGTTATGGAAGAGGTTGATTCGCCTTATCAGGTTCAGATCGAGCAGATACAGGCTTGCCTCCGTGCGCTTGAAGATGAGTTGCGGGAGGTGCGTGTTGAGGAATAGAGCCAGCTACTATTCAAGATGGATAGTGTCTTTTTTATAGGAGTTAAACATGCACAGAGCTATGGTTGTTGACGATCATCCGTTTATTCGATCAACCGTGAAAATGATCCTTAAGCAGGAAAATTTTGAGGTGGTTGCGGAAGCGGATAACGGATGGGATGGGTTACAGCTTATTCGAGAGCACCTGCCAGATTTGGTCTTGCTGGATATATCAATGCCCAAGATGGACGGCTTGGGCGTACTCAACCGCATCTCGGACTTGGAGCTGCCAGTAAAAGTATTAGTGTTAACCTCGCTGTCGTCAGCGTTTTTTTCAATGCGTTGCATGAAGGCCGGCGCGGCCGGTTACGTGTCAAAAACAGATGATCTTACGGAACTGGTAAAAGCCATTGGTACGGTGATGTCTGGCTACACATTTTTTCCTAATCTAGCCCTTAAATCAGGGCGTAGAAATGATGTACAAGCCTCAGAGCAGAAACTGATTAATAGTCTGTCAGATCGTGAGCTAACCATTTTTCAGCAGTTGGCAAAAGGGTTGAGTAATAAACAAATTGGCGAGGAAATGCTGTTAAGTAGCAAGACCATTAGTACTTATAAGTCTCGCGTCGTTGAGAAATTGAGCGTCAGCTCCCTGATTCACCTTGCGGATTTGGCAAGGCGCAATAACGTAGTGTAAGTGTCCGCATTAGTAATGGTGTGTAACCGATCCTCACGGCGCGTTTTGGCGAATATTGCTTGTTTGTTATGAACGGCGTCAGTTCCCGTGTGCTTATGATCAAGCCAAAATTGAAGAATAAGAAATTAACAATTCTGATCATTGATGATCATTCGGCCAGTCGTTTTCTGTTGTCTAGGCAATTGGATTATCTCGGCCATAAAGTAATCGTCGCGGAAGATGGCGCCCTTGGTTTGAAAGCTTGGCGGGCTCATCAAGTAGACGTGGTTATTAGTGACTGCAATCTTCCAATCATAGATGGATATACATTGACTCGAACGATTCGAAGTGAAGAGCAACGGCGGGGCGCTAAACCCTGTCTCGTTCTCGGCGTCACCGCCAATGCTCAATTATATGAAAACGATCGCTGCTTTGACGCTGGTATGGATGGCTGTTTGTTCAAGCCCGTCAGTTTGGTGGACTTGACCCAGCGCCTGGCAGGCGTACGGCTATTCGAAAATAACGCTCATCTACGGGAATATAAGGTTTCTCGCGGCGCAGATATTGATCTAAGTAGTCTTGAACTCGTGACTGGAAATGATGCGCAGGCAATGAAAAGCCTGCTCAATGATCTGATTAGCAGTAACCTCCAAGACTTGACCGGGCTGGCTAAACTGTCAGTTATGTTTGACATCGAAGCCATTATGGCGTTGGCACACCGTGTGAAAGGAGGCGCGCGAATTATCAAGGCTCAGGGCTTGATATCAGCGTGTGAGCATGTTGAGTTGGCTTTTCAGGTTGGCCATCCTACCGTCATGTTGGAAGCGTCAATCTCTAGCTTGAAGAAGGAAATGACCGCGTTAGCGATAACCCTGAGGTCGCGTTTGGGGACGCAAAATGACTGCTAAAATCAGGGTCGGTGGAGTTTTTTACAGCATATCTAGTCCATCACCTGAACGTTGGCTAGTGCAATTCATTGGGTTCATTTGAAGTTGCGCGTAATACAAGGAAGTGACTCGCCTTTCTATCTGTGCCGTTATAGCCGAAGCCCGTTACTGGTCACGGATTGTGTTGAATAACTTAAACAGCTCGCTATCTGTTTTGATGCCCAGCTTGCGGTACGCCGATTGCTTTTGCGTACTAATGGTGTTGGCACTGCGGGAGAACTTGTGAGCAATGTCATTGACGGATAAACCGTTGAGGAAGCAGCGAAGTACCTCTTGTTCTTTGGGGGACAGTGAGGTGTGTTGAATGAGACTGACTTTGTTCTCCCTATGTATTGAAGCGCTTACAGGCCGTGAACCCAAGTAGTTCGCTACTTCGACAGCCATGGAGGTATGCAGATAGCTTTGGCCCTTTGCAACTTTGCGGATAGCCATCGCGAGTTCGTCCAGTTCCTGACTTTTTCCATAAAATCCCGAACTCCCGTTCTGCATGGCCAGCGCCACAGTTGCAGGCGTGTAGTGCGAGGAAAGTACCAGAACCTTACACTCGGTATGGCGTAACTTGATCATTCTGATCAAATTGATCCCATCAATGTCCGTCTCGCCCAAGTTGAAGTCGATGAGCACGACATCAACCGGCTGCATCGCCATGGCTGCCAACAATTCCTTGCTCGAATCAAAGCTGCCGATTACTCGAATATCAGGTTCTGACTCCAGCCAGGCCGTTATCCCATACCGGACAATTTTGTGGTCATCTACCAGCATCACGGTATAGGGTGGGAATCGATTACTGATCATCGAAGCTCCATGCATATGTCGGTGAATCATCTCAGTGCTTCCAGTGCAGTGTGAACAGGTGATAGAGCACGGTAAGCCCCCCTGAATGTCTATCCCTTTAACTCTATCGTATGCGCGTCTAGAGAAATCTCTATTCCTAAAAACTTAGAGAATTCTCGATGTTCGTCAGGTGGGCATTGCGACAAAGTATTTCCGCAGGCTGGTCAGGCAAGTGCCCGGCTTTGTGCTCCCGGCTGCATGGTGCACGCCGGAAATTTACTCGCATTGTTCAAGGTGTTATATGAAAATCAGCTCCCTGATTCACCTTGCGGATTTGGCAAGGCGTAATAACGTAGTGTAAGTGTCCGCATTAGTAATGGTGTGTAACCGATCCTCACGGCGCGTTTTGGCGAATATTGCTTGTTTGTTATGAACGGCGTCAGTTCCCGTGTGCTTATGATCAAGCCAAAATTGAAGAATAAGAAATTAACAATTCTGATCATTGATGATCATTCGGCCAGTCGTTTTCTGTTGTCTAGGCAATTGGATTATCTCGGCCATAAAGTAATCGTCGCGGAAGATGGCGCCCTTGGTTTGAAAGCTTGGCGGGCTCATCAAGTAGACGTGGTTATTAGTGACTGCAATCTTCCAATCATAGATGGATATACATTGACTCGAACGATTCGAAGTGAAGAGCAACGGCGGGGCGCTAAACCCTGTCTCATTCTCGGCGTCACCGCCAATGCTCAATTATATGAAAACGATCGCTGCTTTGACGCTGGTATGGATGGCTGTTTGTTCAAGCCCGTCAGTTTGGTGGACTTGACCCAGCGCCTGGCAGGCGTACGGCTATTCGAAAATAACGCTCATCTACGGGAATATAAGGTTTCTCGCGGCGCAGATATTGATCTAAGTAGTCTTGAACTCGTGACTGGAAATGATGCGCAGGCAATGAAAAGCCTGCTCAATGATCTGATTAGCAGTAACCTTCAAGACTTGACCGGGCTGGCTAAACTGTCAGTTATGTTTGACATCGAAGCCATTATGGCGTTGGCACACCGTGTGAAAGGAGGCGCGCGAATTATCAAGGCTCAGGGCTTGATATCAGCGTGTGAGCATGTTGAGTTGGCTTTTCAGGTTGGCCATCCTACCGTCATGTTGGAAGCGTCAATCTCTAGCTTGAAGAAGGAAATGACCGCGTTAGCGATAACCCTGAGGTCGCGTTTGGGGACGCAAAATGACTGCTAAAATCAGGGTCGGTGGAGTTTTTTACAGCATATCTAGTCCATCACCTGAACGTTGGCTAGTGCAATTCATTGGGTTCATTTGAAGTTGCGCGTAATACAAGGAAGTGACTCGCCTTTCTATCTGTGCCGTTATAGCCGAAGCCCGTTACTGGTCACGGATTGTGTTGAATAACTTAAACAGCTCGCTATCTGTTTTGATGCCCAGCTTGCGGTACGCCGATTGCTTTTGCGTACTAATGGTGTTGGCGCTACGGGAGAACTTATCAGCAATGTCATTGACGGATAAACCGTTGAGGAAGCAGCGAAGTACCTCTTGCTCTTTGGGGGACAGTGAGGTGTGTTGAATGAGACTGACTTTGTTCTCCCTATGTATTGAAGCGCTTACAGGCCGTGAACCCAAGTAGTTCGCTACTTCGACAGCCATGGAGGTATGCAGATAGCTTTGGCCCTTTGCAACTTTGCGGATAGCCATCGCGAGTTCGTCCAGTTCCTGACTTTTTCCATAAAATCCCGAACTCCCGTTCTGCATGGCCAGCGCCACAGTTGCAGGCGTGTAGTGCGAGGAAAGTACCAGAACCTTACACGCGGTATGGCGTAACTTGATCATTCTGATCAAATTGATCCCATCAATGTCCGTCTCGCCCAAGTTGAAGTCGATGAGCACGACATCAACCGGCTGCATCGCCATGGCTGCCAACAATTCCTTGCTCGAATCAAAGCTGCCGATTACTCGAATATCAGGTTCTGACTCCAGCCAGGCCGTTATCCCATACCGGACAATTTTGTGGTCATCTACCAGCATCACGGTATAGGGTGGGAATCGATTACTGATCATCGAAGCTCCATGCATATGTCGGTGAATCATCTCAGTGCTTCCAGTGCAGTGTGAACAGGTGATAGAGCACGGTAAGCCCACCTGAATGTCCATCCCTTAAACTCTATCGTATGCGCGTCTAGAGAAATCTCTATTCCTAAAAACTTAGAGAATTCTCGATGTTCGTCAGGTGGGCATTGCGACAAAGTATTTCCGCAGGCAGGTCAGGCAAGTGCCCGGCCTTGTGCTCCCGGCTGCATGGTGCACGCCGGAAATTTACTCGCATTGTTCAAGGTGTTATATGAAAAAAAGTACTCTATCCGCTGCCATTGCCGTTGCATTCTCCGCCATTGTTGCTTTGCCGGCATCCGCCACCGACGGTGTTATTAACTTCAGCGGTCTGGTGACCGATGTGACTTGCACGATTGAAGGTGTTGCCCCGGGTAGTGGCGCTGTCGTGAAGGATGTCGAACTCGACGGCATTGCCGCTTCGCGTCTGGCGGCGGCAGGTGACCGTGCCAACCTCACCGGTTTCACCATTCGTGTTGGTGCTCCTGGTGAGGCGGCATGCACCAACGGTCGTACTGCACTCGTAGCGTTCGACCCGACGAGCCCGGCGATTGATGTCGCAACCGGTCGCTTGAATGTCGACGGTTGGGATGACCCGGCCGATACCACCAACGCCAAGAACGTACAAATTGAAGTGACTAAGCAGGATGGCACACCGATTAACGTTTACAGCGAAAAGTCCGATGGTGTGGTGATCGCTGATAACCAAGCCATCATCCCGTTGGCGGCCCAGTACTACGCAACGGGCGCTGCGACCCAGGGTGCCATCGCTTCCCGTGTGGGCTTTGTCGTCGAATATACCGAATAAGGCTGTTACGGGGGCGCCAATGCACCCTCCGTCGGACCCACAGCACCATCGTGGGTCCGTTCTCCACGCAAGAGTTACCTTCCATGAACAATCTAGTCCGTTTTTTCCTCGTTATCAGCGTCTGCGCCACGGCTTCTTTGCATGCCACGGTTAGCTATGCCTCGGTGATCATTCAGGGGACCCGAGTGATTTATCCGGCCGAGCAGCAGGAAGTGGTAGTGCGCCTGGAAAGCAAAGGGGCACGCCCCTCACTTATCCAGGCTTGGCTGGATGACGGCGATAAATCTGTGACGCCGACCACCGCGCAAGCACCGTTCAGTGTGGTGCCGCCGATTTTCCGCATTGAGCCCAAAACGCAACAGGCACTACGCTTGCGGTACACGGGGGAACCATTACCCGCCGATCGCGAAAGCCTGTACTGGTTGAATGTGATGGAGATTCAGCCCAAGACTGTCGGGGCTGATGGTAGAAATCTTATCGAACTGTCTTTTCGCACACGGTTACGGGTTTACTTCCGCCCCTCTGGGCTGCCCTATGCGCGTAGCGATGCCGCGAAGAAACTGTCCTGGACATTAGTGGCCTATCAGGGCGGGTATGCGCTTGAGGTGTTGAACCGCACGCCTTATCACCTTCCGATGTCCTCGGTCGAACTGCTGACTGAAAGCAAGCAAAAGTATCGAATAGCGAAGCCCTTACAGCCCAATGACAACTTGTTATTACCATCGGGAGATATCAAGCGATTCATGCTGCCAGGCTTACAGAGCAAACCCTCCGGGCCCCTGAGGGTCGAGTTCACCGAAACGAATGACTTTGGCGCAAAGATCAAACATTCGATCGACCTGCAATCTTGAAGTCAAGGGAGGAGTGCGAATTATGAATGGCTCTGCAGTGAACCGTACCTGTGCGTCGGTCATTTTGCCTCTGCTAATGGCTTTCCTGAGCGTGGCCATCGCTTTGCCTACCCACGCTGGCGTTGTCGTCAGCGGCACCCGGGTTGTCTACAAAGCCAATCAGAAAGACGTGAGCATCTGGCTCAAAAACAACAATGACAAGCCAGCGTTGGTGCAAATCTGGATGGACGGAGGGGACGAGAATGCGTCTCCGGAAAACGCTCGGGTGCCTTTTGTCGCGATGCCGCCGATTTTTCGTCTGGAGCCCAACAAGCAGCAGGTAGTCCGCTTGGTATATACCGGCGAGGCGTTACCGAGCGATAAGGAGAGCCTGTTCTGGTTCAACGTGTTGGAAGTTCCTCCGAAAGCACAGAGTAATGAAGCCGAAAACCAGCTGCAATTTGCTTTTCGCAGTCGTCTGAAACTGTTCTTTCGCCCTGAAGGCCTACCCTATGACGTTGGTCAGGCACCGGGCAAGTTGCGTTGGCAACTGGTGAACCGCGAACAAGGCCCCGCTTTGCAAGTGCATAACCCTACGCCCTACAACGTGAATTTCGATTCAGTGGTGCTGGTGGCAGCCGACAAGCGATACGTCAAACCCGAAGGGCAGGTGAGTTCGGACAATATGGTCGGCCCAGGCGCGAGCAATCTATTCGCCCTGCCAGATCTTAAGTCGCTGCCGGGTGCCGATGCGCAGGTTGAGTTCAAGGTCATTGACGACATTGGCTCGGTGAGCACTCACACACAGAAGATTTCGCGCTAGCGGGCTGATTAGACGTCCCGCCCCTTCAAGTCCTTCACTCCTGACATCTACACGTCTCGGCGTAGTAGCGGGTTCGGCTTGCCGATTTTCCGCGCTGCACAAGATTTGGAGCGCTCGTAATGAGATCGAAAATGCACTGTTCATCCAACTTCTCACGTTTAAGGTTACGACGCCTGTTCACGGCTATCCATGGCATTTTGTTACTGGGTGGGGGAAATGCGGCATTGGCGTCCGAGGTTGAGCAAGTCGAATTCAATCCGGCGTTCTTCCCGAGTGGGGGCGCGGCTGGGCAGTTTGACATTTCACGGTTCAACGCCGGCAATGTGGTTTTGCCCGGCACTTATCGTTCAGAAATTTATATCAATGGCAGTTGGACTGGTCGCGAGGAGTTGGTGTTTGCCACGGTCGCGGATCGACCCAGCGCTCAACTGTGTCTGGATCGGGCGTTGATGATCAAGCTGGGGATCGATATTGATGGTGTCCAGCAGAAAGCAATGCAGGCAGGGGCCAGCGTTCCGCCTTCCCTGCCCGCGAAGCAGGTCTGCGAGGAAATAGGTACCTATGTTCCGGGCGCGAGCATTCAGTTTGATGCCGGCGAGGGCAAGCTGGAGGTACAGGTTCCTCAGTTGTATCTGTCGCGCAATGCACGAGGTTATGTCAGCCCCGAACATTGGGACGAGAGCACCAATGTCGGGTTTGCCCGATATAGCGCCAATACCTATTCCAACCACAACAACGGACGCGCTTCGACCTCCAGTTACTTGGGGTTGAATACTGGGCTCAATGTGGGCGAGTGGAATTTTCGCCACAACGGGTCATACAGCAGTAATCAAACCAGTTCGGGTTATCAGAAAAGCGCTACCTATGTCCAGCGCGGCCTTGCAACGCTGCAATCTCAACTGATGGGGGGCGAGATTTATACCACCGGCGAGTTTTTTGACAGTGTGCGCCTTCGTGGCCTGACCTTGGCCACCGACGACCGCATGATGCCGGATACCATGACGGGGTTCGCTCCGATCGTACGCGGTGTCGCCGAGACCAACGCCCGGGTGACTGTGCGCCAGCGTGGCATCTTGATCAATGAAGTGACGGTGCCACCAGGGCCGTTCGTGCTGGAGGATCTTTTCCCAACCGGCTACGGCGGTGACCTGGATGTGACGATTACCGAGGCGGATGGGCGCCGCCGGCAATTCATTGTGCCTTTTGCGTCTAATGCCAATCTGCTGCGTCCTGGCTACCAACGCTATTCGTTGAGTGTGGGGGTGATGGATGAGCTAGGCATGACCAGTAAGCCCTGGTTGATGCAGGGCACCTATCAGCGCGGGCTGAGTAACCTGATCACTGGGTACGCGGGCGCCAATGCCTCGGAGGGCTACCAGTCGCAGCTTATCGGTACGGCGTTCAACACTCCTCTGGGCGCACTCTCTTTTGACGTGACCGCCTCGCAGGCAGAGGTGCCGGTGATCGGCGCGATGGAAGGGCAAAGCCTGCAAGTGCGTTACAACAAAAGCTTCGCTGAGACAGGAACCAACTTTGCCTTGGGGGCATTTCGTTACTCCACTGCGGGCTTTCTTGGGGCCCGTGACGCCGCGCAGCTGCGCGAGTACGCCCGTGACGGACGAGACTTGAGCACTATCGGTCGTTTGCGTGAGCGTTTTGACGTAAGCCTGAGTCAGAACCTGAGTCAGGGGTCGCTTTTTTTGACCGGTTCTTCTCAGCATTACTGGAACCGCGGCAACAGCAACCTCTCGTTCACAGCCGGCTACAGCGGCGCCTGGAACCAGGTGAATTACACCCTGAGCGCCCAGCGCAGTCGTGACTTGCTGACGGATCAAACGAGCAACCAGATTGATTTGACGTTCAGCATACCGTTGGGAAGTGCGTCGCGCGCGCCCACATTGTCGACAACCCTGAGCCGTAGCGACCAGTTGAACAGTGCGCGTACCGGTATCAGCGGCTCATTAGGTGAGCGCAATCAAATCAACTATGGCGCTTCGACCAGTTACTCCCAAGGGGTTGAGGCAAGCACCAGGAACTCTAGCGTCGATCTGACCTATCGCGGCCAATATGCTGAAACCTCCGGTAGCTACAGTCAGGGCAGCGGTTATCGCTCGACCAGTCTAGGCATATCCGGCGGTGTGGTTGCTCACTCCGGGGGGGTCACCTTGGCGCCAGACCTTGGCGACACGTTCGGCATCGTCCATGCGCCTGGCGCAGAAGGGGCCTGGGTAGGCAGCGGCGGCAATGCAAGAATCGGTAAAGACGGGTATGCGGTGGTGCCCTATCTGATCCCCTATCGCAGCAACTCCGTTGAGCTTGATCCCAAAGACATGTCTCACGATGTGGAACTCAAAACAGCGTCGCAGAACGTAGCACCTCATGCCGGTTCTGCAGTGCTGATGGAGTTCGCTACCTCAACCGGACGCGCCCTGTTGATCAACGCGGTGCAGGCCGATGGCAACCCTGTGCCCTTTGGTGCGGATGTATTTGACGAGCTTGGCGCAAGCGTGGGTGTGGTAGGGCAGTCTGGAAAGATGTTTGTTCGGACTAGTCATGAAAGGGGTGAGTTGACTGTACGTTGGAGTGAGGGGGGGAGCGGCTTGTGTCGCATACCGTTTGATTTCGCTGATGTTCAGGCTGAAACGACCAAGAAAAGCTTGAGGCAGATTAGCGGTGTTTGCAGGGGCGGGGCTTGAACGTGACTGAACATATCCTTTCAGTGTATGGGCGAGCACCTAAGATCCACTCGTCTAACGACAGAGATACGGGAATGAATACAAATAAAAGGCTACGCTTGATAGAAGATGGTAACGCTCACTTGAGACAGCAGTTGAACGTTTGTGGTAAAAAGTTAGCTAGCGTAAGCCGACGTAAGTCTTGCGCCGGCATTATGGGTCTATTGATGTTTATGGGGGGGGAGGGTGCTTATGCCCTTGATTGCGTCCCGACCAATGTTAAGTATCCGGAATGGCTGCATGTTGTTAAATCGTCGACTATAAGTTGGACGGTTGCCAAAGGTAATCAAATTGGTACGATATTCTCCCAGGTTTCCGACCCTTTCTTATTTACCGGCTGTCCCTTGAATTTGCGAACCGCTTCCTTGTGGGCCCGCCCTGTGAAAGTGCCTGTCGCTACTTGGAAGGGGCATGGTGTTTACCCTACCGGAGTAAAAGGTATCGGTTATGCTCTCACCGGAAAGGAATACGGGGTGGGTGATGAAATATTGATGACGCAGAACCCTTCAAGTCCCGGACATAAATTATGGTCAGCAGCTTTTTCGCAGGGATTTGGATTGCTTACCCATGTGATATTTATTGCAACTGAGGACCTTTCATCGGGAATCTACGATATTCCTCGGCAGGTCGCCCTCACAGTGCGTTCGCGTAGTTATGCAGCGACTTCAATCGATGGGTCGCCAGGTGCAACGAGTAACATTATTATTAACCCCTTCAGGCTCACTATCAATGCGGCAACTTGTAATCTAGCGACCAGCGATACCAATCGCACAATAAAACTTGATCCACTCAAACGTGCTGATTTTGTCGGCCAGGTAGCCGGGAAGAAAAACTTTGAGATTACGGCCAATTGCTCAGGGGCCTCGAATGTGACCTTCAGGTTCAGTGGAAACCCTGCGCCTAGCGATGTATGGCGGTTTGCCAATACTGGAACGGCCAGCGGTATCAATCTCTGGTTGTACTCACGCATTGGCGGTACGGAGCAGACCATCACGGCTAACGCTGACAGCAATGCACGTACGGTGCCTGTCTCTGCCGGTAGAGCGGTGTTACCGTTGGGCGCAGGCTATTACAATACAGGTGGGGGGGCGGTTAAAACAGGCACCCTGGCGAGCACAGTAACAGTGAATATTACTTATAATTGAACAGTTTTTATTGTAGTCGGCTCGTCCTCGCTGAAGATAGTATCGCTTAGATGGCGGGTGTTTAATCTTGGAGAAATAGTATGAAAGTATCACTGTCTTGCCTGGTGCTTGCGGCATCCGTTGGCTTTATGGGGGGCGCACAAGCGGCGACTACGGGAACCTTGAGATTTGAAGGGCTTATTATACCGGGTACTTGTAGCCTTGCTGCGGGTGATGAAAACCGGAGTATCACGCTTGATCCGGTGCGCGTCGCTGATATCAATGCTGATACCGTAGGTAATAAAGAGTTTGAATTGACAGCGGACTGTGATGCAGGGGTGAGTAATGTGATATTCCAATTTACCGGAACGCCTGCTATTGATGGCTGGCGTTTCGCCAATACCGGGACAGCTACAGGGGTTGGTCTTTGGCTGTACTCTCGTATCGGCGGCAGTTGGATTACGATTACGGCTAACAGCGCTAATAACCAGCGTACTGTTCCAGTGGTTTCTGAAAGGGCGGTATTACCTCTAGGAGCCGCTTATTTTAAAGTGAGTGCGGATCCCGTGACTGTTGGTACGTTGGTGAGTACGGTGACCGTCAATATTACCTACAACTGAACCAACCTCTAGATAGTCATCAAAAAGGCCGCTTTCGCGGCCTTTAGATTTACACCTTATGCAGTGAAACTTTGGTGACGCGCCGTTCCTCAATTTCAATAATTTTTATTTTCAAGCCTTGGTGTATTAAGCTCCCCCCAATCATTGGCAAACGCCTCAGCATGCTCATGAGCATCCACGCCAGCGTACGGTAGTCATCCGTGCTGTTGACATGGAACCCAGTCTTGTCTCGAGCCTAGCGCAGGTTCACTGCAGCATTCACCAAGAAACCACATCCTTGGCTAGAATGTCCGACCCTTCGGTTTCACTGGCGTCAGGTAACTCACCTGCGATCGACTCCAGAACATCGGCCATGGGCAGCATTCCGAGAAACTCGCCGAACTCATTGATGACAAACGCGATGTGCGTGGATTCTTTGCGCGTCTGCTCGAGTGCATTGAGACTTGGTTAAACACTTCGATCAGGATAGAGAATCCTATCGCCGCATAGAGATAGCCCTTGGGTATATGGAAACTCAGGCCCTCGGCGGTCAGGCTGAACCGATCATCATCGGAAAGCCCAGGCATAGCATGATGACGGTAGGGTGGCCATTGACAAATTTAGTCAGCGGCCTGCTCGCCACAATCATCAGGCCAATGGAGAAGATGACGGCAATCATCATGATCGACAGTTCTTCGACCATGCCTGCTGCGGTAATCACTGCGTCGAGGGAGAGCACCGCATCCAGCACCACGATTTGCGCCGCGATGGGCTAGAAAAATGCGTAAGTCGTGTTGCCAGAGCGCTCGGCGACATGTCCTTCGAGACGTTCGTGCAATTCCATGCTTGCCTTGAATAACAGGAATACACCACCGAACAGCCTGATCAGGTCCCTTCCCGAAAACGACTTATCGAATACCTCTAACAGGGGGGGCGTCAGCGTCACCATCCAGGAGATGCTTGCCAGCAGGCCCAGACGCATCAAAAGGGCTAAGGACAAGCCGATCACCCGCGCGCGATCGCATTATTCGGTTGGGAGTTTGTCCGTGAGGATGGCAATGAAGACCAGGTTATCAATGCCTAATACGAGCCCCAGAACGATCAGAGTCAGTAGGCCAAACCACGCTGTTGGATCAGTAATCCATTCCATAGAGCTTGTTTTATTTCTTGAGAGGGTAGGGAGCAAGCGGGCCTGAAGGCCTCGCGAAGTGGAGTGCGAAGGCTATTTATTGCGTAAATGGAATGTGGACGCAGTGATGGCTGTGCAGTTTAGCTTTAGAGCACCCGCTCAAGAAATGATCTTAAGCCAGGTAGGTTACGGGCGGTGGAGCAAAAAACAGGGGCAATTATCGCCTTGGCCTACCTCAGGTTAGGTTGGCTGTAAAGAAAAAATAACAACAAAGGCTAAATTTTGAGACCAAACTGACGATGCAGTACATAACTATAAAATGGGAGCATCGCCATGAATCTTCAAAAGTTGTCTGCTGTTGCAAGTTTCGCTCTTCTCATGCTCAACGCCTCTCCAGTGCTGGCCGCGCCTGCCGAAGGCGTCATCAGTTTCAAGGGACGGATCTTTGGTGCTGCCTGCGATCCGTCAAACACGTCTGGAGCCGTGATGGCGCTCAAACGCTGCCCAGCAATAAGTCGGAGCAATATTATCAATGTACGCTCCGTCGGCAGTGGAAGTGGCCTTGAGCAAGCGGCACACAAGGCAACCTTGCTGCACGATAGTGGCACAGGCGGTAAGTATTACGATCAGCACTATTTGCTGGTCAATCAGGCTGGAGAGCCGCTTCGTTCGGGGGCGTATCTGGTGACCTTCATCTCGCAGTGAGTTGGTAAAAAACTTGATCCGTTGCCACGCTTGGCTTCGTCGCAACGGATCAATTCCCTGAAAGGACAGTCAGCCTCTGGGGAGGGTTGCTGGCTGTAGAAGCTGCTTGAAAACGATAAGCGTCGCATACTGTGAAAGTTCATGTGTTCTTTGAGACAAGTCGTATATAACAAAAAAATCAGATTGCGTATAAGTTAGGCTTGATATCGCACGGTGAGAGCCATTAATGATTAAAGTGGTGATTCAGGGGGTTTTGTATTCACAGGTTATTATATTTTCGAGCCTCGCCAATGATAGCGGCTCTTTCGGTGTTACTGGCCAATTTACAGTGCGCGCTGGCAACGTCGAGTCTTGTCCGTCGCCTTTAGATATCAAAAATAAAGATGGAGTCTTCACGGCGCCCGCCAATACCCAACGTGCGAGATGGGCGGGAGTTATAGTTGATGGTGACTTCGATTATGTTGTGAAGTTTGAAAAAGCGATGTTTTTTTTACTGGAAACTAAACCCTTCAAGCAAGGGCTTCTAAATAGCTGCGTATACATGACCTTCGCTGGAAAGCAACTTGATCTGCGGCTTGACTTTGAAAGGCCAAACAAAAGCCTGATGAGGCTGGGGGAGAGCTCCTGGAGACATTCGCAAGAGTTCTCGTCACCGTCGGTTGTTGAGTGCAGCGATCAGTTTCGAGATGCTTGTAGATTCTCTTTGTTGCCTAGCAACGCCAAGACCGAATCTTAAGATCAAATTGCGTTGTCTCCTTCATGGGGAGTTACTTCTGTTTGGTCGGTGATGGCTTGTGCAACCATTACACTCAGTAGGCCCGACTTTTAAGAAGAGTATTAGATCAGGTCGAGACGTTTACACTTGGTCATTGCCGGATACTGATTGACCGGCAATGATCAGTATTGATAGTGAACCTCAGCCCTCTATGCTGAGAAACCGCCATCAATCGTCAGGCTGGCCCCGGTGATGTAGCCCGCCTCGGGCCCGACCAAGTAAGAGACAAATCCAGCGATCTCTTCAGCCTTGCCATAGCGCTGCAGGGCCATCAGCGCTTGCAGCTGGCTTGCGCCTTCGCCGTCGGCGGGGTTCATCTCGGTATCGACGGGGCCTGGCTGTACGTTGTTGACGGTAATGTGGCGCGGACCAAGGTCACGGGCCATACCCTTTGTCAGGCCAACCAATGCCGATTTACTCATCGCATAGATCGTACCGCCTGCCATGGGTACCCGATCCGCATTCACGCTGCCAATATTGATGATGCGTCCGCCGTCGTTCATGTGTCGGGCGGCTTCCTGGCAGGCCACGAACACACTGCGCACGTTAACGGCCAACGTTCGGTCCAGCTCCTCCAGCGTCAGCTCCTCCAGTGGCGCCCACGATAGAACCCCGGCATTGTTGACCAGAATATCCAGCGCGCCAAAGTGCTCCACGGTCTGGCGAATCGCAGCCTGTACGGCGGCCGCATCATTGCTGTCGGCTTGGATGGCAATCGCCTTGCCGCCGGCGGCAGTAATGTGGGTAACGGTTTTTTCGGCTTGTTGTACTGAGGAGGCATAAGTAAAAGCAACGGCAGCCCCTTCCTGAGCGAGGCGCTCGACTATAGCGGCGCCGATTCCACGGGAGCCGCCTTGAACAAAGGCTACTTTTCCTTTAAGGCTATCTTTATGATTCATGGGTTACTCGCTTTGAAGTACTCAAAATGTAGGGGCAGGCGTCGTCAAGTTTCAGGTCAGCCCATTCATGCGAAGATTTATCATTGTCAGGCCGCTCAAGGTCTCAAGTCTAGTGCTGCCGAGGCGGTCTGATTATGCTCTTGTTTCTGATCGGTATAGCAACTTCGGAAAGCTACGGCCCCGTTATTTTTTTCCGTTCAAAAACTCCACTACAAGTGGTTTGACCAAGGAGGGGCATTCTTCCATCAACCAGTGACCGCAGCCGTTCAGGACGTGGCCTTGTACGTTTGTGGCATATTCATTCATTTGATCGATCTGGGTTTGACCCAGCCCACCCCGTCCACTGCCGGACACAGCCAGCAGCGGCATATTTAGCTTGCCTTTAGTCAACAGCGCTTCGTTTTGTTGTACCGAGGCCGGAAGGGCTCGGTAATACTCGAATGCAGCGTGGAGCGTGTGAGGTTTTGAGTAAGACTTCGCGTACAGATCCAGCATTTTTTCAGTAAATGCTTCGGGTTTTTCTGCATGCTTTTTGATGAAGTGAGAAAAGAAAACCTTTTCATTGCCCGAAATCAGCGTCTCGGGAAGTGCGCCGTCCGCTGAGAAGAAGCTGAAGTGCCAGGCGGTGGATTCTCCCTGCGGCGTATAGGCTGGGAAACCGTAAATTCTCGAGTCCGGGATTACCGCTTCGAGGTAGGCGACCTGGGAAATATCTTTCTGATGCTGCGATAGCATCGGATAGGTTGCCCAAATACCGATGTCATGCGCGACGAGTTTGAACGGTGCATCCGGGCTGAAACGCTTGGCGAAGGCGTAGATGTAAGGGGAGACGTCCTCACCGGTATAGGTGGTTTTGAGCGGTTCGGACAAGCCCAGACCTGGAAGATCCACGGCAATGACGGTGTGGGTCTTTGCCAGTTGCGGCATAAGATCGTTCCATTCGTACCAGGATTGAGCAAAACCATGAACCATTAAGATCACCGGGCCGCTGCCGCCTGCGACATAGTGCATTTTTATACCGTTGACTTCTTCGAAGCCACTTTTAAAACCCTGCGGAATCGGGAACTCATCGGTCGCCATCACCGAGAATGAACACATTGCACCGCAGGTCAGAGTCGCTAGATATTTCATCGGGCCAGTCATGTTTGTCTCTTTGGTCGGGGAAGCAGCAAAAGTGTGCCCCAGCCTGCGCCATTGTCTCTGCGCTGGGGGCGGGGGTAAGGGCTCAGGCCGAAAAGCCGCCGTCGATGCTCAGGCTTGCGCCGGTGATATAGCCGGCTTCAGGGCCGGCCAGGAAGGCTACAAAGCTTGCGATCTCGTGATCTTTGCCGTAACGGCCAAGAGCCATGAGTTTTTTCAGCTGGCTGGCGGTCTCGCTATTTTCCGGATTCATATCGGTATCCACCGGGCCTGGCTGCACGTTGTTGACCGTGATGCTACGTGGGCCCAAGTCGCGCGCCAGGCCTTTGGTGAAGCCGACGACAGACGCCTTGCTCATGGCATAGACCGCGCCGCCGGCAATGGGAATGCGCTCGGCATTGATACTGCCGATATTGATCATGCGTCCACCCGCACGCATATGACGTGCCGCTTCCTGGCTGGCGATAATCACGCTACGTACGTTGATGGCCAGGGTGCGGTCGATCTCGTCCAGCGTCAGTTCTTCCAGCGGTCCCCAGGGCAGAATGCCGGCGTTGTTAACCAGGATATCCAGGCCTCCGAAGTGCTCCGTAGCCCTGCGTATGGCCAGTTGCAATTGTTGCGGGTCGGCGCTGTCGGCACGGATGGCAATGACGCAGCCGCCATCCCCGGTAACCTCGCTGACCAGTCGCTCTGCGTCACGCTGTGCTGCGTTATAGGTGAATGCAACAGTAGCCCCCTCACTGGCGAGGCGCCTGACAATGGCTGCGCCGATGCCGCGAGAGCCGCCTTGCACGAACGCGATTTTTTCTTTGAGGTTTTTCGTCGGCTTCATCTGTGTTCGCTCGCTATGGAGTTGAAATTCATTTTCATCAAGTTGAACAAGACTAAGCCATTGCCGCATACTGATTAAGTCCCTTAAATTCCATTCTTTAAGTTCTGATAGGAAGCAATCGCCATGCAGAAAAACCAGTTTCTCGAGATCCGCAATTTTGTCACTGTGGCCCAGGCCGGCAGTTTCACCTTGGCGGCACAGGCGTTGGGAATGACTGGTTCGGCCTTGAGCAAGAGCATCATGCGCCTGGAGGCACGCCTGGGTACCAAGCTGCTACACCGCACCACCCGGCGGGTTAGCTTGACCAACGATGGCGACTCTTACCTGTGCGATTGCCAGAACGCCATGGCGATACTGGATCAGGCCGAAAGCCGGCTGGGCAGCGAGCAGCGCCTGCCTGCTGGCCGGGTGCGGATTGACTTGCCTTCGGCATTCGGCCGCCGGTATGTCCTGCCGGCATTGCTGGACCTCGTGCGGCAGTACCCGCAGCTTGATCTGTCGGTAACCTTCAGCGATCGCCCGGTGGATTTGCTGGCTGACGGGATCGATCTGGCCGTGCGGGTAGGAGCACTGGATGACAACGTGGATCTTGTCGCGCGCCGCCTAGGCGAGCAGCGTCGGGTTATCTGCGGTTCGCCGGCTTATTTCGCTCACCGAGGGCTCCCGCAGGCAAGAGAAGAGCTAGCGCAGCATGCCTGCATCACGGGGTGGCCCATGACGCTGCGCCATAGCTGGCTGCTGAGCAACCCGGACGGTACCACCGAGGCGTTTGAGATTCCTGTACGTCACGAAATAGGGGATTGCGAAGCCATACTGGCCGCCGCGCTGGCCGGAAGCGGGCTGGCCCAGATGCCTACTTGGCTGGTGGAGGAACACCTCGAATCCGGGGCGCTGCTTTCCGTGCTGGACGACCAGGCAGGCGATGGCGTACCGATCCATGCAATCTGGATCAAGACCCGGTACATCCAGCCGAAATTGCGTGTGGTTATTGACGAACTTCTTCGTTTGGCACAGGCACCTGGCAGCAGGTTTCGGGCGGGTTGAGGTTGTGGGTATCGTAAAGCGATGAAGCGCTTCGCGCAGCAGCCAGAAACCGATTGGCAGTCCACGCTCTCAAGATCGAAGCGGCCATACCAGCAAGGGGGGCTGAATGTTCGTGTCTTGTAACCCTGGATAGCCTTCGTCAAGTGCAACAATAAAAACGTTCATGTTTGTATGTTGTTCGTGGGATGGCTTGGGATTTGGCTTCGGTATGTAATCGAGAGTCTGTCTGTGCATGTTCGCGGCTATCTGGGAATTGAGAGAGGGCTTATGGGGGGGATTATAAGTTCGCACGACTTGTTATGTGCGTTCGCTGTCAATGAGTTCTCTGAGAAACTTATGCTTGTGGACAATATAGTCGCTCATGGCATTGGGAAATATGACGTAATCCAGATTGGATGCACAGCTGCAGGTGCGCCGACTTTTTGACTCGGTCTGAACTCGTATGGTGCCGGTCACATTGAATAGGTTGTCTCGCCTAGCGCTTCCCGGAAGCGCTTTTCACTATAGCTGTGCGCGTGACAGCTGCATTGTAAATAAAGAAATTTTTACATGGTGCCTTGTTGTTTTTACCTTCACCAAAAAGTGTCTTACCGGTTTTTTGGGGGGGGGTATTTTTGTTGATGGTTAGCAACGTTGGTGTCGATACGAGTGTTCGAGACTTATTGTTCTGGCTGAATATTTATCGGTTTTAACAAAAAGCTATTGGTGTTTATGTATTGTTCGTGGTATGGCATGCGGTGGTTTAAGTTGCAGGTGTAATCGTATGCCTGACTTTGCCTGCCCATGGTGCATTGGGGGGATTGAGACAGGTCTTATTGCTGGCAGGGGTGGGTTGGTCTATAAATTCTACAACTTATTTTCTGCTTCCCGCAGTTGATGGGTTAACTGAATATCCAACAGATGTAGTAGAGGTAGTTATGCTAAAGACAAAAGCACAGCGTGTTTTGTGCGGTTTGACAGTTTTATCTGCGGTCTCATTTTCCGGTCTGGTGTCGGCTTCTACAGTCAATATTGCTGTTAGAGGAACCATCAGTCCGGTTGCCTGTTTGCCTGTACTCACCGGTGGGGGCATTATTGACTACGGCACCATCCACCCTACTACCTTGCACGCAACCGATTTCACAGTATTGCCCGAGCTGTCGGTAGATCTGGCCATCACTTGTGACGCGCCTGCGAAAGTCGCCTTGCGGTCATCCAACCAACGCCTCGGCACCATGGCAGGTGTTACAGAAAGTGGTAACGGCGTAGCAATGATGCCAGTAACCGTCTTTGGCGCCGCTGATGTGGGTGGTGTTGGCCTTGGTCTGTCGGGTGAGAAAAAAGTCGGTGGCGTTGCCTTTACGATAGATGAAGCCAGCGTTCTTTTGGATGGTGCTGCCGGTCATGTCATCGGGAAGACATACGGCGACCCAGTCTGGATTGACACCCCAAGGCACGCTGATCTTTTTGACAAGCAATGGACTCGTATGGTGAGTTTTGCCGATACCGGCGACACTACTCCAGCGGAGTTCACGGTCGCAACGGCAACCGTGAAAGCACAGGCATATCTCAATAAAAAATCCGAGTTGGATCTTACGGGCCCAGTTGCATTGAACGGGCTGGTTCGCCTGGAATTGGTTTATCTTTAATTATGGCGATTGCTGTTTAATTTGAAAGCCAAACTATGCACTTGAGTATTGAGTGAGCATCTTGATGCTCAAGTGTTAAGCTTTTCAGTTCTAGATGTGGCATATGATGAGATACCTAAATTTTGCGTTAGCGCCGCTGGTGCTAGCGTGCACCCTTGCGAATGTTCATGCGGCGGGCATGCAGCCTCAAGCTTCTGTTGTAGTTATTGAAGAAGCCGACGGGGAGGGTTCTGTAGATATCAAGAATACCGACCCACATACGTCGATTCTATTGACAGCTATTGAAAACATACCGGAGGATACTGACGACTTGCTGGCGATTCTACCTCCCATGGCGAGAGTTGATGCCGGGAAAACACAAAGAATACGGTTTGTTTTAACAAGTAAAACGCCCCTCACAACAGAGCGCCTTAAGCGTGTCACATTTGAAGGAGTACCGCCAAAGTCGGCGGACGACTCAAAAGTCAGAGTGACTTTTATTCAGAATCTGCCCCTGATTATCCGCCCGGCAGGGCTGGAGAAAGATCTGACTCCATGGAAAAATCTGAAGTGGACGCTGGGTCAGAACGGACTTGAGGTCAAGAACCCTTCGCCGTATGTCGTGCGCTTGGGGCAGGGCGTTCAAACTATTCCAGATAACACCAGTTGGCTGCTGCCTAAAGCGTATATTTTGCCAGGCGAAAGTATAAAGGTAGCGCTTAAAGATAAAAGCAACAGCGGCGAGCGAAAATACGTGCGTATCTCTCCTGCTACAACCTGGGGATTTACCGTAGATAGCTATGACGCCCCTGTAACTGCCCAATAGGTGTGTAAATTGTCAGCTGTTCATAGTCCGTTTACTTTGGCTTTTATTTTGGCAACTTTAACCGGTAGTTTGCTTTCTGCTGCCAAAATACAAGCAGCGGAAACGGAGTTAAGTTCAAACGGGATTGAGTTTGATCCGGAGCCACTAAGAATGCGTGGGTTAGATCCTGCATTGGCTGAGTTTTTTCGCCATGCGCCTCGTTTTATGCCGGGTGAATCCAATGTGGAGTTGTCTGTAAATGGCGTCAAACGCGGCCAGGTGAAAGTGCGCTTCGATGCCAGCGGTGATTTGTGCGCCGATCAGGGTTTTCTGAAAGCGGCTGGGCTGCTTGTCGAGGCTGGTAAGCGCGATGAAAGTTCCTGCTTCGATCTGACAGATGCCTGGGCACAAACCGAAGTGCTACTGCACCCCGCTGAACAACGGGTCGACCTGGTCGTTCCGGCAGAAGCTGTTGATAAATCGATTTCATCTTCCACTGACTGGAAGCATGGTGGCGTTGCCGGCATGCTTAATTATGACGCGCAATATCTGGACTCTTCAGGCGCTTCTGCAGGCGTCACGTTTATGCAGGTCAGCAGCGAAGGCGGGCTGAATGTCGACGATTGGATTCTGCGCAGCCGACAAACATTCTCGCGTTTCAATGGTGTCGATACGCTAAGGCATCAAGCTGCGTATGCCCAACGTAGCTTTACAGGTACCAAGCAGGTTTTTCAGGCTGGCCAGATCAATCTTTCAAACTCGATGTTCAGCACCGGCCAGGTCATGGGGCTACAGGTGTTCCCGGAAGCAGCATTGCAAAGCGACCTTGGCGGCCCGGCTTTGGTCGAGGGTGTTGCCGACAGCCAGTCGGTAGTTGAAGTGCGTCAAGCCGGGGTGCTTGTATACAGCACTACAGTACCGGCTGGACCGTTCAAGCTCAGTGGCTTGTCGCTACTCAATACGCGTATGGATCTAGAGGTCACACTGACTGCCAGCAATGGTGAAAAACGCCAATTTATCGTACCTGCATCGGCATTGCTTCGACGGGGGCACACCGTGGCTCCTGGATTGTCATTTGGATTGGGAAAACTGGAGCAGGAAGGCAGCAGCCTCGAACCTTTGGTTGCGACCGTGGCGAAAGGATGGGTGCTGAATCCCCGTAATGTCTTGCAGGCGGGTGTACTGAAATCATCTACCTACCAGGCCGGTGGCGTTGCATTGGACTCTCAGATATGGGATCGCAGCATACTTTCCCTGCAAGGAATCGTTGCGCAGGATTTAACTCATGACAGTAAGGGGGGGACAGTCAACGCGGCCCTGAGCTATCGAATGAGCGAACGATTGGGTTTCAGTATAAATGCCAGCCAGCAAAGTGCCGGTTTCCGGGAGCTTAGCGATAGCTTGCAGCGCGATAGCGTGTATGCCGGATTGAGCCGTAGCAGCACACAACTCGGTGCCGGTGTGGATTGGTCGACACAGGATTTCGGTAACTTCTCGCTCTCCCGGTCTCAATCGCGTGAGGCCGATGGTTATGACACCGTCTATGTTCGTGGATCATGGAGCAAGCAGTTTGGGCGAGTATATCTAAGCGCAAGTCTTGAGCAGGACAGTGGTACTTCAATCAGCCCGGAAGATAAACGTTTTTATTTAACGCTTAACTTTCCTCTGGGCAACGACGCAAACGTCAATAGTTATTTCAATCATGGTACCAGTAACAGTCGCGCGGGTGTCCGTTACAGTGATCGCTCAGGCCGAGACCGTGGCTGGAGTCTGTCTAGCGATCGGGACTTTCATAACGATATCGTCTCCAATAGCGGTAGTCTTGATATGCTGACACCTATTAGCCAACTGAGCGGCAGCCTGACTCAGGACTCCAATAACTACACCAGTTGGTCTGCGCGCAGCAGCGGCTCATTAGTTGCCCATGATGGTGGCCTATCTTTTGCGCCATACCGGGTTGGCGATACCTTTGGTGTGGCCAGGGTTGGTGAAGAGGCTGGTGTCAAACTGGAAACGCCATCTGGCCCTACTTGGACAGATAAAAATGGATACGCAGTATTGCCGTCGCTGAATGGCTTCAGGCGGTCTATTGTGCAAGTGGACACTCGAAGCCTGTCGCGCAATGTCGATATCGGAAACGCCTGGTATGAGGCGGAGCCAGCTCGCGGCTCTGTCAACTACGTCGAATTCGATGTATTGCGTACTCGCCGTGTATTGGTCGATCTCCAGGACTCTAAGGGCCAGCCTATGCAAAAAGGGGCCGCAGTATTCGATCGTGACGGTAATTTCATCACCGTTGTGGGTGAGAAGGGGCGAGTTTTCATTCCAGACGCCAGCACCGCCTTGAGCTTCGATGTTCAGGACTCCAGCAAGAAATTTTGCTCATTTACGCTCAAGCTCGCAGAGAAAGCAGACAGTGATGAGATCTATGAAACTACAAGTGCACACTGTCGCTAGAAGGACACACAAATGAAAACTCTAGTCGTTGTGCTTGCAACAGTATTGGGCGCTCATCAAGTGGCGCAGGCTCAGTCCGTTCTTCCCGGAGGAACAAAGGATTTTCCTACACTGCCAGTGGATTCACGTTGTAATTTGTCAGTTGGGAGCAGCGTTGTCGACTATGGCAGCAGGTCTCGTGCGCAGTTGCAACGCTCGGTGTTGACCCCCGGCGATCTGGCTTTCGAGAAACGCACGATCACACTCAATGTCACTTGCCCCTACACGCAGCCTATACGCTTGACCCTTAGAGGCGAGCGAAGCAAGAACGGTACCACGCGTTTTGGAGACCATGGAGGTGTGGCCATTCGTTTATTTGATGCGCAAATGGACGGCCAGAGTGTTCTTCTTACTAAATCAAAAACAGAAGGCGTTTCACGTGCAGGGGTTGCAGATTCCTTGATGCTTCAGCCCGGCGATACTTTTTCCGGATTCACCGAAGGTTCTTGGGCGGAAGGCAAGGCCTTTACTGTAAATCTGGAAATCGAACCGGCGCTACCCGAGGAGGAGACCCGTGTTTCCGCAATGCGGACGAGTAAAGCTACAATTACAATGGACCTGGTGAACTAGACCTGTTCCTTTACTCCCCCAACCCCGATCTCGACGGGCTCAGAATCACCAGCCGGAGTGGCTCACAATCACTGGAATGGGTGGTTCACAACCGGTGAATGAGTGGTCACTGTCACTGGACTACACATAATCATCGCCGATGAAACGATGATTGCCAGTCACTTGCGCCTCTTTGATCGAGGTCAGGTCAGTTTTGACTGGCAGCTTTACATCCCGCTCATCGAACGCAAGCCGGGAGCGCTTCGCAGTGGCGCTCTGTTTGCGTATCTGCCGAAGCCGTTGCTGCTTCTCAAGCGCGGCCTGAGACGTCACAGCAATGGTGACTGAGTCATGACGCAGGTACTGGCTGCTGTTCCCATCGCCGGGCTCGATGCCGTGTTGGTGGCGGTGGTACTTGAATCAGGCAGCTTGAGCGCCGACCACATCCTGAATGTTCTGGCTCGACTGACATCGACAGCAGCCCCTCCGTCCGCTGAAACTAGCCTTCAACTCAAGATAGCACCTGTCGCCAATACGGCACGCTACGACCGGCTCCTTACCACCGATGAGGAGACTCGCAATGCGTGATCTTATGGCGAAACTCAAAGAACTGCGTCTGCATGGCCAGCGCCTGGGAAGGACTGGCTTCGCAAGGAGAATCCTCAACGACCTCGTCGAAATGGCTGCTTGAGCATCTTTTCCAACAAGAACATGCGGATCGGGCGGTGCGTTCAGTGAACCACCAGATGAACATGGCCAAACTCCCCATGCATCGTGATTTGGCCGGCTTCGATTTCAGCGCTTCTAGCGCAGACGCCCGTCTGGTCAAGGATCTGTCCAACCAGTTCACAAATACCGCGCAGAATGTCGTGTTCATCGGCGGGCCTGGAACAGGCAAAACACACCTGGCCACCGCCTTGGCCGTGTCCGGGATCACGACGCATAACAAGCGGGTGCGCTTCTACTCCACGGTGGGTCTGGTCAATTTTTTGGAACGTGAAAAATACGACTGCAAGACGGGCCGAATCGCTCAAGGGCTACTTTGGACAGACCAGGTGATACTTGATGAGCTGGTGTATTTACCCTTCAGCCAGAGCGGTGGTGCCCTGCTATTTCACCTGTTGTCCAAGCAGTACGAGCACATCAGCGCGGTCATCACCACCAACCTTAGTCTCTCGGAATGGTCGAGTGTGTTTGGCTACGCCAAGACGACCACTGCATTGCTGGATCGGCTGACGCACCACTGCCGCATCGTCGAAATGGGCAACGAGTCCTACCGCTTGCAACAAAGCAGCCTGGCCGCCCTGACAAAGATTAAATCACGTGAACGAAAGCGCAAGGACGATGATGGTACAGAGGACGATGAGACATTCTGATCTTAACCGGAAAAACCCTGCCGCATGCCTGCATGCGGCGGGGCTTAATGCATCTGTCACCGGGACACAATTGCTGATGTAAAAGTCAGCAATCCGCCCTGGGTCAGTTTTCAATCAGCACCAACAGACGTTATTACTTACTGAACCATTGACTAGAAGCGCACGCCATAGCTGATCCCGATGCTGGTTTCCGCACTGTTACCGAAAGCACTTTGACCAGTGCGCAGGGACCCGGAGAGGGTTTGGTTGCCCCCTAAATCATGTGCGTATCCAAGCGTCGCAAAGCCTCGTGTCTCGTGTCGCTTCATCACGCTACCCATATCAAAAGTTTCGACACCTGGAAGATCGGACGTCCCACTTAACACTGCGCGGTCCGCATCAAAGTCACGCTCAATACCCGCTCCCAGGAACAACGTGCCTTGCCTGGAAATGTGACGTTCACCAATCACTTCCAGCGTGGCAGTTGTGCGTTTCATGGAAAGCTTGTCGTAATTGGCATTAAAATCCGATCCAGTCTCGCTGTAGGCACTACGGCTGGTACGGTAGTGAGCCAGCGTACCGTTTGGCGTGACAAGCCAGTCCTTGATCTGGAAACCATAGCCAAGGCTGACGTGTGCAAAAACTGTCTCCAAAGATGCATTGCCGGTGGCCAGCATGACATTATCCAGATCTCGGCCCCGAGCGATTTTACCGCTCGCTCGGCCTTTGCCGAGTGCGGCTTCGGCCTGCATTCCAGTACCTACCAAGCCGCTTTCACTGTACTCGGCCCAAACGCTAGCCGCCGTGTTTGTTCCCAAGTCAAAGCCACTGTTGTTCAAGTTTGTGGCACTGATGTTGAGCGTCCCACCAACGGTCGTTTTGCCATCAAGGCCATAGCCAAGAGTGACTTGCCCGCCGCCGCTGTTACGCGATCCGATATCGTCCGACGTTGCGCCCGCATTCGTCACAACACCGTCGATGCTAAGGCACTTTTGACCTTCTTCTGCCAGGCAGCTAGCCCTCATCAACTGATCGGCCACAGATTGCTGCTGGGCCACCGCAACTTCGCTGTCATTAGTCAGCGCAGGGAACGAGATCAGGAGGTTATCAAAGTCCTGCATTTTGGTGCGCCAGATGAAGGCACGAAATAAGCCATCATCGGTATAGGAGTTCCCAACGATGATGCTGCCATCGGCCGAGACACCAGTTGCTGTACTGGATCCGGAGTTGTCAGCTTTAAGCGTGCCAAGATCAAGCATGCCTTTGCCGTCATCAATCCAACGAAACGCGCGATTGGCTCCAGAATCATTTTCGGCAGTTCCGACAATGGTGCCACCATCGGCGGATACGGCTGCCGCGTCACTTGTGCCCAAGTTGTCGGCCCTCAGGGATCCGAGATCGAGCATGCCGGTGCCATCGTCAACCCAGCGGAACGCACGAGATAGTCCAGAGTCAACTTCGGCACTGCCTACGATAACCCCACCATCGGCCGAAACGGCGGTGGCCGCACTATAGCCTAAGTTGTCTGCTCTCAGGGACCCCAGGTCGAGCATGTCTGCCCCGTCATCCATCCAGCGAAAGGCACGGCGATTACCATCATCTGTATCAGAGTATCCTACGATTACGCTGCCGTCCGCGGAGACAGTCTCGGCAAAGCTTTGCCCTGAATTATCTGCTTTCAACGTCCCGAGATCGAGCAGGCCGGTGCCGTCATCGACCCATCGAAATGCGCGCAGGTTATAAAGGCCACCGTCGTCTTGGGCATATCCTACAATGGTGCTACCGTCAGCGGACACAGCAGTTGCGTAACTTTGCCCTGAATTATCTGCTTTGAGCGTTCCGAGATCGAGCATGCCGTTACCGTCATCAATCCAACGGAATGCACGATAATCCATACCCCAATCGGAATCAGCACTGCCTACAATCGTACTACCGTCCGAGGATATTGCTGTGGCATGGCTATATCCCGTGTTGTCGGTTCTCAAGGTACCGAGATCAAGCATGCCAGTGCCGTCGTCAATCCAGCGGAATGCACGGCTGGTGCCATCATCAGTATCAGAGCTTCCTACAATGGTGCTGCCATCGGCGGACGCGTGCCGAGCAACGCTGCTTCCCGAGTTGTCAGCTTTCAAGGTGCCAAGATCCAGCATTCCGCGGCCATCGCTGGTCCAGCGAAAGGCGTGAGCCTCACCCTCATCGTTTCCAGCTTGCCCCACGATAGTAGAGCCATCTTCGGATATAGCATAAGCGCCGCTCACAGATAATTCGCCAGTGGCGAGGGAGCCGATGTCACACATTCCGCCTGGATAGGGAGTAGTGCCAGGTGGACAGAATGGACGCTCTACATTCGCATACGCATTACCATAAAAGGTAAAGCTTGCACTAACAGTTGCTATTACTAAAGTAGTCGGCTTAAGTATTGAGAGATATCGCATATGCGCAGCGCCAAGAGTTAGAATTAATCAACGACAGTAGTCATAGCTCTGAAGCTGTTCTATGAGAAATGTCTCAAATCTTTTGAGCGTGCAGTTTTGGGCTTTCTTGAGGGCATATCGCAGGCAGTGCTATGGGGACGTGACGCAGGTCGATCTGAATCGCCCCGGGTTTCGTAGACACCTCTTTGCCTTAAACTGAGGCCAATTAGGAGGTGCCATGAGCAACCCGCGTTACCCCGAAGAATTCAAAATCCAAGCGGTCAATCAAGTGACCGAAAAGAAGCTGCCTGTCGCTGATGTAGCGGCTCGTCTCGGCGTGTCGACGCATAGCCTCTATGCCTGGATAAAGCGCTACAGCAAACCTCAACAAGAACGGCAGCAAGACGATGATCAGCACGCTGAACTGCGTCGTCTGCGAGCGGAACTCAAGCGGGTCACTGAAGAGCGAGACATCTTAAAAAAGGCCGCCGCGTACTTTGCCAAGGAGTGCGGTTGAAGTACGCCTTTATCAAGCAGCGAGCGGGCGACTATTCCATTCGACGGCTTTGCCTGACGCTGAAAGTCCATCCCAGCGGTTATTACGCCTGGCTGTCTGAGCCGCAATCTGTACGCGCCAAAGACGACCAGCGACTGCTGGGTTTGATCAAGCATTCCTGGCTGGAGAGCGGCGGCGTTTATGGCTATCGCAAAGTCCATGACGATCTGCGCGAAGTCGGTGAGGATTGTGGTCGGCATCGTGTGGCGAGGCTGATGCGTCTTGAAGGTCTGCGCTCTCAGACAGGGTATCGACGCCGCCCTGGCAAATACGGCGGTAAGCCAGCCGTCGCCTCACCCAATTTACTGAAGCGCCAGTTTGATGTCGTAGAACCCAACAAAGTTTGGGTCACCGACATCACTTACATTCGTACGTATGAAGGCTGGCTGTATTTGGCAGTGGTGCTGGATCTGTTTTCTCGTCAGGTCGTTGGCTGGTCAATGAAGTCGCAGATGACCAGTGATTTGGCCATTGATGCTTTATTGATGGCGGTTTGGAGGCGAAAACCGAAACAGGGGGTGATGGTTCACTCCGACCAAGGCAGCCAGGGCGGATTCAACCGGTCGTCGCAACACTGGATTGTTGTACAGACTTTAGATACTCATTCAGTGCTTCGGCAGGTGTTTTCCATCCGAGTGTTTTTCGAGGTCTAGTGTTAAGTACGTGAGCTACCGCCTGTATTTCTTGGGCACTCCAACGAGAGAGGTCAGTGCCTTTCGGGAAGTATTGCCGTAGAAGGCCGTTCGTATTTTCGTTTGTGCCGCGCTGCCATGGACTATGTGGGTCAGCAAAGAAAACCTTTACTCCGGATTCGATGGTAAATCGAGCGTGATCCGACAGCTCCTTTCCACGATCCCAGGTCAAAGATCGCCACAGCTCGATGGGAAGATCAGTCACCGTCTTCTTCAATGCATTGGCCATACTAACAGCCCCATAGCCAGCCAGCGCCGGGCCGTTCTTCGTGCGGGGAATTAGCCCATAACCTTTCTCGCGAGGCAGGTGGACGAGCATGGTAAATCGAGTTGAGCGCTCGACCAGAGTTCCAATCGCAGAGCGGTTCAGACCGATGATCAGGTCGCCCTCCCAATGCCCGGGTACAGCCCGATCTTCTACCTCAGCAGGGCGACTGGAGATCATGACGTCCTCGCTGACGTGTGCCCACACTTTGGCCTGCGCTCTGGCTCTCGGCACGCGCAATGCTCGTCCTGAGCGCAGGCAGCTCACCAGTTCGCGCTTGAGAGCTCCTCGCCCCTGAATGTAGAGCGCCTGATATATGGCTTCATGAGAGATACGCATGGACTCATCATCCGGAAAATCGATCTGGAGCCGGTTGGCAATCTGTTCAGGCGACCAGCCATTGACCCATTTACGGTCACTGCGATGCGGTTTATTTCGACCTTTGAAGGGCGCTTGCCGAGGCCCAGAAATCTCACGACCATCGGCGTCTTGAACCTTGCCCTCAAGGCGGTCGCGCACGTACTGGTGCAGTCGCGGGTTAGTGACCAGTTTCGCTGGTTTCGGCCTCTTGGCCACCAGTTCTGCCTTCCATTGCGCTACTGACGCTCGATATTCAAGCCGACCGCAACGGGTAGCAGCATTTCGTGTCAGCTCCCGTGAAATTGTCGATGGGCTTCGTCCAAGGCGACGGGCAATCTCACGAGCGCCAACACTTTGCGCTCGAAGCAGCCCAATCTCTTCTCGCTCTGCAAACGATAAGTATCGTCCTGATATGTGATTCGACATGAATAATGGCATCCCGCCTCGATGACGGAACCAGCGTGTACCTACCGCTGTTGATACGCCAACGGCATGTGCTGCCTTTTCGCTTGTGATGCCTGTTGCTATCTGCACCCAAAATAGCCGCTCGATCTCATTACGAAGTGAGGGTGCACCTGGAGAACGCATAGCTCCCCGGCCCGTCAATTTTTGCATCCATCCTGCGGGTCGTCCCATAAACACCTCGATCAAGGTGTTGCGACGACCGGTTGAATCCGCCCAGTACAGCAGCTCTGATTGGCGCAGTTTTTTGAAAGCGAACAATTTGGTTGCCAGTATGAGTCGCCGAGGCAACTGTCATGACAACGCCGTGGCCGAGAGCTTTTTCCAGCTTCTGAAACGGGAACGAATCAAGCGGAAAATCTACACCTCGCGGCAAGATGCTCGTAGTGATGTGTTTGTTTACATCGAGATGTTCTACAACGCAAAACGCCGCCATAGTTTCAACAATCAGCTGTCACCGGTAGAGTTTGAAAAGCGTTACGCAATGAGTTTGCAAGGTGTCTAAAGAATCCGGGGCGATTCACTGTCTCTTGTTTCAGCGTTGCACTTACTCTATTATTTCAGGATGCGAAAAAACGTGACAACTCACTCACACCATTTAAAACTTAAGTTGGCCGCAGCTACAGTGACGCGGTCGTATTAGAACTTTAGGACGCAGAGAGCCGCCCATGATCACCAATACCTTTAGATCCCCCATAAAATCCACGTATTTATGGCTGCCGCTAGGTGCACTCTGCTCTATTGTTTTGTTAATCATTTATCTTAAGGTTCAAGACACGAAGGCTCAACATGAGGCCCGGCAGGTCGCCAACCTAGCGATGAAGGAAAAACTGGAGAGTGAACTCGGGAATAAAACCCTAACGGAGATAAAAGAGCTGCTCAATGAGGAGATTGAATCACTGGATGACCGGTCCAACCGCACCCACCTCCGAACATCAGCGGCCACCTCGGATGACAGCGACCCCGAAGAGTTCGAATTCGAGCCCTTCAGCCCAACCAGCGCAGCAGATATGCAGGCCAAATTTGACCTGTATTTAAACTCGCTGATGTTTGGACAGAAAATTGTCGGTGGTTCTTCTTATGTGCAAACTGGCTTTCGCGAGACTCACCTAAACGCCTTAGTCCCTGACTATGTTAAGTACCAGTATCCTCCCGTACAAATCAAGACCACATTGGTTCACTTTAAAGATGGCACCTCGTTAAGCCCAACAACCAATAACAGTGACGATGTCACTTTCGTCAAAGATAATAAGCGTATTGTCGCCGTTGACGTGTCGGCCACTTATACGTTACCCGGCTCCGTCAAGCAACTGACCTTTGAAGTGAGATCCAACGCCCGCAAGGAGGGCATTTCGCTGCAAGCGGTAACAGATGGTGAGGTGAGCCTAACTATGCCGCTCAATGAATACGACAAAATATTGAACGTGCAAGCGTTTAATGCTCAGGGTAAATCCCTGATGTTGAAAGATCACTCGTCATACACCTCGAATGAGTACTACATTGAAAAATACCATGCCTTCCTGCTGACAGCCGTTAAACATATAGACAGCGGCAACTTTAACAATGTAAAACAATTGCTAAGTTACTTGGTTGATCACCGCCCCTCAAAAGAAGATATCGCCAAAGAACACCCACCTGAAACCCTCGCCATGTGGCAATTCAGCGGAACGCCCACCTCAGTCGTTGTTTTTCTTAAGCCCACGTCATATCAGCGCACGTACAGCTTCACAGTCACGGAGGCAGAAAAAAAATACTACAACGGGTTGACTACTGCTGCCGACGACCACGGTGTTTACGGCCTGATTGATGAACAAGGAAATTGGTTGATCAAGCCAACCTATCATCGCCTAGCTCATAAGGTTGATGATTACTACGGACTCACGAATGCCAAGGGCGATGACCAGATCTTTTTATTGGATCGCGTAGCAAAAACAATGACCCCGCAGCCTTTCTACATCATGGATTCCACCCTATATCAAAATCGCTACGTAGTGATCAACAAAGAATCGGCAAACAACAATGTACAAGGACTGGTCGACACGACTACCCATAAAGTCATCCTGCCGTTGAAATACGACAGCATTGACATTGAAAGCCCGTTCATAACCACGAGCCAGCACCGCGGACAAAACGGTCGCAACGCACGGCAGCGTGAAGTTTATCTACAAAGTAATGGAGAAATGATTATTGGTGGCGAGTTTGATGAGCTGGCGATTAACAACTCAATCATTATCACTCGCAGCGAAATTCGCACAAAAAAACAGCTAAAAGTCAGATCGGTGCAATCTAAAGATGGAGGCGGTAATTACATCTATAATAACTATGACATTTACAATGCTGAAGGTAAACGGCTCAACTTTGAGCCCTATAGCGATATTAGTGATCACTTTGGTCTAGATGATTTGCTGCTCGTAACCGATATAAAAAACAACACCTTTTACATTGATCGTGAGGCCCGAAAATCCAATATTGATTTAACTGATTTTCAACAGGTTAAGCCATTTTCCAACGGTTTCGCGGCCGTCCAGGGTAACAATGATAAGTTTGGCTATATCGACACTCAGGGAAAGCTGGTCATTCCGTTTTTGTACGACAAGGCAGGATTTTTTTCAGGAGGAACAGCGTTGACTGAAGAGGCTGGCATTTACCGACTGATTTCGCCTAACAACACGTCCATCGCCATACTTTACGGTGACCTGAAAATATCTTCAGCCGGGAAAGATGGCGAAACGGCTCGTTATACCTTTATGACCTCCGATGCAAGAGAGGTTGATGATGTCTATACCGTGTACGATCAACGCGGAGGGGTGATTCCAGACTGAATCGCGCCGGCCGAAATGGATGAAGTGCAAGTACCCAATATCTACCCCGCTGGGATTTGCTGGTCTTTTTACTTTATCATCCGGCCACTGGCACTGTCGCAAAACTCTAAGTTTTGCGACACCTAAGGATGGCCTGAAGTAGGCCGCTATTTTTCGACTGCTGAGCCATAGGTGCTTTCAAAAAACGGCAGCCGTTCAAAACCGATCAAGTCTGCCGCCTATTCCATCCATTTTTTCCGCTGAACGCTCCTCGCAGCAGCTTCCCTCATTACGGACGCACCTCTCCTTCGCTGGAGAGCAAATATCGACTCGCCATCCAAAGGTTCGACAGGGCGAACAGCGTCACCATCTGGGCAGTGTTTTTCACCAAACCTCGGAAACGCTCTTTCGTATAACCAAACTGACGCTTGATCACTCGAAATGGATGCTCAACCTTGGAGCGAACCTGGGCCTTGGCTTTCTCGATCTTGCGCATCGCTTTGTACAGCGCGCTGCGTTTACCGTGTTTTTTGTAGGTACTGCGCCGGGATGCAATCTGCCAGATGACGTGGCGTCCCGCATGCTCTTCGCGCTTCTCGACACCGGTATAGCCTGCATCGGCGCAGACCACGCTCTCAGCACCGTGTAGCAGTTTGTCGACTTGGGTTATGTCGGCGACGTTGGCAGCGGTGACCACCACGCTGCGCACCACCCCTGACTCATCGTCGACACCAATGTGAGCTTTGACACTGAAGTAATACTGGTTACCTTTCTTGGTTTGATGCATCTCAGGGTCGCTTTGCGTAGAGCCCACCTTGCGTGGCTCCCAGGTCATCCTTGATTAAAATCGCAAGTTTTTCAGTGCCGATGAGCCCCGTTTTTGCTTGGTTATATTCGCGTAACGGAGCCAAAATTTCTTGGTAGTCGACCTCTTGAGGCGCTTCATTTATCTCTATCCTTAAGTCCACAGCGTTCTCCCTTGAGTACCTAGTGATCAAACGGATGCCCAACGATAGGGTCGCAAGTTTTCAGCGTCGGGCGAAATGCTGTTGGGGCGTTAAAAATGTGTGGTGGAAATAATTTCGAAATGCGTGCATCGCCGAGCTGAATTCGCGTTCGCGATGCCACGCCAGGCCGACGCTCATGGGGGTCACCTGATCGGAGATGGTCAGGGTTTCAATGCGCTTTCCTTCCAGCGACCAGGGGCGGTGCACCAGGTCTGAGAGGATCGCAACGCCGTTACCATTGGCTACCATGCTGCGCACCGCCTCGACGGAACTGGTGCGCACTTTGACGTCCGGCTGAAAGTTTGCGAGTTCCCAGTAACGCATTGCACTTTGTTCGGCTTCGTCGACGGTCAGGAGAATGTAGGGCTCTTGCGCCACATCGGCGAGGCTCACGGCCGAGCGCTCGCAAAGGGCATGGCCGCTGGGCAGCCATAGCCGGCGCTCGGAGTTGAAGAGCGTCTCCGAGACGATGTCCGGGTGGGTCAGGTTCGCGGTGAGCACCACTGCCATGTCGAATCGACCTTCCAACAGACCCTGCTCGATGGCCGTGCGTTCTTGTTCGTGCACTTCGATGGCCACGTCCGGATGCCAATGCTCAAGCCGTTGCAGGTGGTGCGGCAAGAAGTAACCGATCACCGTGTAGCTTGCCGCCAAGCGCAATACACCACTGGCGCGGATGTCCGGCAACGGGCTGTTCAACGCATCATCGACGCTGCGCAAAATCACGTAGGCCCGATTCAAAAAGTGCCGCCCGGCGTCGGTCAGGCTCATGCCCTGGGCCGAGCGCTGGAACAACAGTGTACCGAGGATGCCTTCCAGCTCCTTGATCGCCGTGGTCACGGCCGATTGGGAAATATTTAACTGAATCGCCGCTTGAGAAATTTGCCCGATCTCGGCGGTGGCGACGAAATAGCGAATCTGGCGCAGGGTCAGTGACATAGGCTCTCCTGGTGAGCGCGTATCTGTTTTTCAGAAGACAGCCTATCTGATAATAGATCTTCCCAAGGGGGAGAGGAGGAATCTAACGTGGCCTGCAAGAAGTCACAAGCGTTGGGAGCAAGCGTCATGCAGGCAGTAGATTTCAACTCGGACATGGGCGAAGGGTTTGGCCCTTGGACCATCGGCGATGGCGTTGACAATGAGCTGATGGGCTTTATCAGTTCAGCCAACATCGCCACCGGTTTTCATGCTGGCGACCCCAGTACCATGCGACGTACCGTCGAGCATGCCAAGCGTTTGGGGGTGGCTATCGGCGCGCATCCGGGGTTTCGCGACCTGGTTGGTTTTGGCCGTCGGCACATCAATGCGCCGGCCCAGGAACTGGTCGATGACATGCTCTATCAGTTAGGCGCCTTGCGTGAGCTAGCTAGGGTTCAGGGCGTAGCCTTGCAACACATCAAGCCCCACGGCGCGCTCTACATGCACCTGGCCCGGGACGAAGAGGCTGCGCTTTTGCTGGTGGAGAACCTCCAGCGTCTGGAGCCGGAGTTGCTGCTGTATTGCATGCCCGGTTCCGTGATCTGGCGGATTGCCACGGACCTTGGCCAACCGGTGATTCGCGAGTTCTACGCCGACCGCGAATACGACCTCAGCGGCTCCATCGTCTTCACCCGCAACGTGCGGGCTTACGACCCGATCCAGGTCTCCGAGCGAGTGCTGCGTGCTTGCCAACTAGGCGTGGTGCGCACCGTCGAGGGCGAGGACCTAGCGATTGAATTCGATTCCATCTGTTTGCACAGCGATACGCCGGGCGCCCTGGCGTTGGTCGAAGCAACCCGTCGTGCCCTCGATGACGCGTGTATAGAGGTCCGATCACCGCGCTGAGACCGAATAAAAATACTTGGCACACACACGTCTGGGTTTGCCCACCCAGGTACTTTTTTGCCTGCCTTTCTACAACTAATCCAAGAGGAACAGACATGGCCGAACATAGTGTAATCACCCCGTTGCCGGGGTCCTTCTACCGCAAAGCGACTCCGGAATCGGCGAACTACGTCGAAGTGGGCGCTCAGGTCAGCGCCGATACGGTGATTGGCCTGATCGAGGTCATGAAGCAGTTCTCCGAACTGACCGCCGGGACGGCCGGTCGTCTCAGCGCATTCCTGGTAGAAGACGGTGATCCGGTGGAGCCGGGTCAAGTCATCGCAACACTCGACGTCGAGTGAGGGCGCGATCATGACCCGAGGTATTCATAAATTACTGATCGCCAACCGTGGCGAGATCGCGGTGCGGATTATTCGTGCCGCCAAGGCGCTCGGGATTCCCACCGTGGCGGCGTGCAGCGAGGCGGACGTCGACTCCCAGGCGGCGCGCATGGCCGATGAAGTGCACATTCTCGGCCCGGCCCGTGCTGACAAAAGTTACCTGAACGTAGAAGCCTTGCTCGGTGCCTTGAAATCCACGGGCGCCAACGCAGTGCATCCCGGTTATGGTTTTCTGTCGGAGAACGCCGATTTCGCCGAAGCAGTCGTGTCTGCCGGTGCCATTTTCGTCGGCCCGAGCGCGGAGACGATCCGGCGCATGGGTGATAAAGCCGAGGCTCGGCGCACGGCGCAAGCCGCTGGCGTACCGGTGGTGCCGGGTTCGCCGGGTGAACTGTTCGACGTTGAATCGGCGCTCAAGGCTGCCGAATCCGTTGGTTTCCCGCTGCTGATCAAAGCTTCGGCCGGTGGCGGCGGGCGCGGTATTCGGCTGGCGGAAAATACCGAGCAATTGAGTGAAGAGTTCCCCCGTTCCCAGCGCGAAGCCCAAGCGGCGTTTGGCAATGGAGCGGTGTACCTGGAGCGGTTTATTAGTAGGGCCCGGCATATTGAAGTGCAGGTACTGGGCGACGGTCATCACGCCGTGCATTTGTTCGAGCGCGAATGCTCGTTGCAACGGCGCCGGCAGAAAATCTTTGAGGAGGCGCCGTCGCCAGCCCTCAGCCAGCAGCAACGAGAGACCCTCTGCGAAAGCGCCGTGCGTCTGACCGAATCTTTGGGCTACAAGGGCGCCGGTACTCTGGAGTACCTGTATGACGACGCCACCGGGGAGTTCTTCTTTATCGAGATGAACACGCGGATTCAAGTGGAGCACCCGGTCAGTGAACTGATCACCGGCATCGACTTGGTCCAGGCCATGTTACGCATCGCGGGGGGCGAGCCGCTCGGCTTCAAGCAGAGCGACATCCGACTCAACGGCGCCGCCTTGCAAATGCGCCTGAACGCCGAAGACCCGGCGCGGGATTTCTTCCCAAGTCCAGGCCTGGTCGAGGAACTGATCTGGCCGAACGGCGAGGGCATTCGCGTCGATACGCATCTGTATCCAGGCTATCGCGTGCCGCCGTACTACGACTCGCTGCTGGCCAAACTGATTGTTCACGGCGCGGATCGCGCTGAAGCCCTAGGCCGAGCGCGAGTCGCGGTGGCAAACACCACGCTTACCGGCATGGCCAACACCTTGGCGTTGCACGGCGAATTGCTGGAACAACCCTGGTTGCACAACGCCGACTTTCACACGGGCACGCTGGAAACCTGGTTGGCCGAGCGCGGCAATGGAGGCGAATCATGAGTACTCCCGTCCGCTACAGCTTTGGCGCTGATGAACATTTGTTTGCCGAAGTCAGTGACAGCATGTCCCTGGACGCCTTCTTCAAAGGCCTGGCCATCACCCGCGCCGTGGAACGGTTGGCTCTGGATGGTGTGCTCGATATCTGCCTGGCTAACGCATCATTCCAGATTCGTTTTGACCCGGATCGCATCGCCCCTCACTCCTTGCTCGAAGCGGTACAAATCGCCGAGGCCGGGGCCGTCGCGGAGCGCACGTTGCAGACGCGGATCATCGAGATCCCCGTGCTCTATAACGATCCCTGGACCCACGAAACCCTGATGCGTTTTCGCGACCGCCATCAAGACCCGAGCGCCACGGACCTGGAATACGCCGCACGCATCAACGGCCTGGCCGACGTCGATGCATTCATCGCGGCCCACAGTGGCGCACCGTGGTTTGTCTCGATGGTGGGCTTCGTTGCCGGGTTGCCGTTCATGTTCCAGATGGTTGAGCGTGAGCGCCAGTTGCAAGTGCCTAAATACCTGCGCCCGCGCACCGATACGCCAAAATTGACCCTTGGCCACGGCGGTTGCTTTGGATGCATTTATTCGGTGCGCGGCGCCGGCGGCTATCAGATGTTTGGCGTTACGCCCGCGCCGATCTACGACCCGCAACAGAACCTTGCGTACCTGAAAGAACACATGGTGTTTTTCCGTCCAGGCGACATTGTGCAGTTCAAACCGATGGACCGCGAAGCCTACGACCACGCGGTCGCCGAAGTGGAAGCTGGTTGCTTCGAGCTGCGGATTCGACCGGTCGAGTTTTCGCTGGACGCGTTCCTTGCCGATCCTGTCGGCTATCCCAAGTCGCTGCAGGAGGTATTGGCATGATCAAGGTCCTCAAACCCGGCCTCGCCACTTCTGTGCAGGACCTGGGTCGCGAAGGGTATTACCACTTGGGTATTCCGCCGTCCGGCGCGCTTGATCAATACGCCTTGAGCGTGGCCAATCAATTGGTCGGCAACCCCGCAGGAGCGGCGGCCCTGGAGTGCACCTTGCTGGGCCCTGAGTTGGAGTTTCAGCAGGATGCACTGGTGGCGGTCAGTGGCGCGCACATGACGCCACGGGTCGATGGCGTGGAAATGCACCACGACACCGCGTTCACAGTGAAGGCCGGGCAAGTGCTGCGCTTTGACTTTCCCAAGGCCGGTGCCCGCACTTATGTGGCGGTGGCCGGCGGCATTGATGTGCCGGTGGTGCTCGGCAGTCGATCCACCTATGCGCTCGGTGCGCTCGGCGGTTTTCAGGGGCGACGCCTGATCGCGGGGGACGAATTGCCGGTCGGTATCGCCAGTGGCAAGGGGCTCGCCGGGGCCAGTTTGCCCATGGCGTTACGGCAAGCATTGGGGGGCGAAATCACCCTGCGGGTAGTGCCCGGTTTGTACTACCACCGTTTGACCGAATCGGCGGCGCAGAGCTTTTTCGCCGAACCGTGGACGGTCGGTTCGGAAGCGGACCGCATCGGCTATCGCTTCAAGGGTGGCAGCGCGCTGAGCTTTCAGCCCCGCGAGCAGCCATTCGGCGCCGGTTCCGATCCGTCGAACATCGTCGATAGTTGCTATCCGATCGGCTCGATCCAGGTGCCCGCCGGGCTTGAACCCATTGTGTTGCACCGTGATGCGGTGTCCGGTGGCGGCTACGCGATGATTGGCACAGTGATTAGCGCCGACCTCGATTTGATCGGCCAGATGCAACCCAACCAGAAAGCCCGCTTTGTCGCGGTGACCCTCGAAGAGGCGCTGGAAGCGCGACGATCTTATAAGAAAAAACTCAGCTGCCTGAGCAAGCTGTTCCCTTCCTGATCCTGCCCGCCGCATAGCGCGGGCCATGCCAAACGGTATGCCAACGCCGTACTTCGGTGCGGTGACGGCTGCCCGCGCTTCAACCTTTGACTGGTTTTGGAGTTCACGCATATGGCTGCTTTATCGCAATCGAATCAAACCGGGCAAGATCCGGCCCATCAGCCCGTCCCGACCGAAGCACGCATGGGGCGACTATCCCTGACTATGGCTTGGTGGGCGGTGTGCAGTGCGATGTTTTACATCGTCGTGGGTGCGTCATTGGCGTTGTCGTTCGGAACGCGCAATGCGCTGATCGGCATGGTCCTGTCGGTGATCAGCTATGGACTGATCAACAGCGTGCTCAGCCGCTTTGCGATTCGCAGCGGTCTGTCGGTGGCGTTGTTTTCACGACTACTGTTCGGCAGCACTGGGGCGTGTCTGGCGACGCTGATTTTCTTCTCGACCGCAATCTATTACGCAGTGTTTGAAGGTTCGGTGATCGCCGTGGCGCTCAACCACCTCTATCCGCAATTGGCCTATCCGCTTGCCGCACTGGTAGTGGTGTTCTACAGCGTGCCGCTGATACTGGGTAGCGTGCAGCACTGGCTGGACAAGCTTAACGGCGTGTTGCTCCCGGTGTACCTCGCAGGTTTGCTGGTGGCGGTGGGGCTATCGATCAGCCGGTATGGCTACCAGCCTCAATGGCTGGATTTCGGCCCGGCAACGCCGAGTGCATTCGGCTGGTGGGATTGCTTTGTCGCTTACATGGGCGTCTGGGTGCTGATGCTGTTCACCTTTGACTACGCACGTTTTGGCAAGCCTGAAGACGCCGAATACCACGGTCGCTGGAACTTTGGCATGCCATTCTACGCGGTGACGTTTCTGCTCAACGGCGCGGCGGGGATCTATCTGGTGAGTAGCATTCCCCATGAAGGTGCGCTGAGCGAAGTGTCAGTAGTGATGGCGATTCTGCAGTTGATGGGCCTGTGGGGGTTGCTGTTCGTCTGGGCTACGCAAACCCGGATCAACACCGCCAATTACTACTTGGCGACGCTGAATATGCAGGCGTTCTTCGGGCGTTCTGGCGCGCGCGGTTCATACCTGATGTGGGCAATAGTGGTCGGTGTGATCGTCTACGGGTTGATGCTGGCGGATGTGTTTGCCTACCTCCTCAAAGCGTTGGCGTATCAGGGGATTTTCGTGGTGGCCTGGGTCGGCGTGGCGTTGGCCAAGATCCTCTGCGAGCACAGTGATGTGAAGGCGCTTGAGCGGGTGGCAGCCTTCAATCCGGTGGGTTTGACCGCATGGTTTGGGGCTACAGCACTGGGACTGGCGTTGATGTTTGCAGGCGGTGAGCTGAGCCGCTTTTCCGCCCCCTCTACCGTGATCGTTGCGTTTGCATTGCAGGCAGGCTTGTCCCGCCTAAGCCATTCACGGTGGAGGTACGCAGAATAGGATTTTACGTCGGACTCACCGGCACCCACGGAGCAGGGCGGGCGCCGGTAGGCTGATCCGACTTCATTCCACTTGGGTTTTCCTTGACCCTTCCCCATGCCGCAGCACTCGACGCGGCCTGGGCTGCTGTTTCCAATAATAAACAGTAGCTGTTTTGAGCCGGCCGTATCCAAAATAGCCTGCAAACTCCAAATCACAACTATTCAGAAAATGAATGCTGGAAGTTGGCGTGTTTTGAGCGCGTACCAGACTCTAACTCGCAGTTGATCTCCCGTGGTGGGCATTTGCTAGACGACAACAGAAACATGTGGCTCCGGTTGGTACACTAGGAGATCTCCAGGCTGACAACTTAAATGGGCACAGATCGCCTCAAGTGTAGCTAGACGTACTCCTTTGACCTTGCCTTGCTTTAATAGGGATAGATTTTGTTCGGTGATACCAATTGCGGCGGCAAGGTCTTTTGACTTAACTTTGCGTTTTGCTAGCATTACATCTAACTCAATAATGATCGTCATTATGCTGGCCTTACACAAAGGTTTGATTTTCGGAACTTACTTCACTCGCTTGTGCCAAAATTCGCGCGATCACCGCGATACATCCGGCGAGAAAGAGAGCGATAAAGTCCGCTGGTGTAAAGCTGATGGTAAGTAAGCGTTGGCCGGGTGGAGCATGTAAGGTGACCAGAATACTCAATATTGGTGTGCATAAGAAACTTGAAACCACCCAAAGAATGACCCCCCTTCCAACTTTCCCTAAGTGAACGGCAGCATTATTGGAGAAATACTCGCTCCGGGCATACCCCTGGAACAGGCGGCGGAGGTGATTCAGGCCGCTGGCCAAGGCGATCAAAGGCACGCTGGAGATGACGATCGCGCCGAGTATTTGCCACCAGGCGAGCACTTCGATTTTTACCGCGAGTTGGGTCAACATCACTCCGCTCAGGGAAAATCCAAGCCCTAATCCATCGTCTGACCCCAATATCGGAAATACCCACAGTGCGGCATTGAGGATGAGCATGCAGGCTATGAGCGTCAGTGTTAGAGCAGCCATACGCTGGCTAAATGAAGCAAGGCGGTTAATGGGCATTTTTTTAAGCCTTTTTGATGGGTGGAACTCGATTTTTGCACAAGAAATTACTGTATTACAATAATTATTTATTGAATAGTGTCTTTTGTGGTGTGTTGCCGCCCCTAGTACCTGCCTGGTTGTAGTGGAGGGATAGGGTCTGAGCGCCCAATGCCCCACCGTGTCTACAAACGGGTCAACGCCGTGCTTACTGACAAAGTCGAGAAACAGGTCAACGAACCGCTCGAAGCCAAAAGCGAGATTTTACGGTTGCGAGCCCAAATGCGGCGCTTGGGAGAACAGCGCGACGTATCAAAAATACAGCGCGGCGCTTCGTCAGGGAGCTTAAGTGAAATGCCGCTTTATGAACGAGCACCGACATCAATATTTGGTCACCACACGGTTCTGGCCCTGACTCTGTTCAGGAACTCGCGATGGCACTCTCAGAAATGGCAACTCGCCACGCCTGACGAGTTTGAACTAGAGCGGCGATTGTGGATCATCTGCTGAACATCTCGCCCTGAGTCCAACCTTCAGAAGGCTGGAAGCAGGGCGCTTTCAGATGCAGCCGTCCGGTAGGCCAAGATTACACCCTTGCAACATTGACGGCCGGTCTCTGGTGGTGACGACTTCACGCGGGCGTTGTTGGCACGTGCATGAGTACTTCCTCGGTCGTTCATTGTAGCAACCCGATATGTCACATCAGTGAGAAGTGCCGAGTAAATTCAGCGCAAATCACTGTTGCAACACTTCGAGGCTCTATCATGCTGACCCGTTGTTTTATCCCCTTTCTATTTCTTTTGGTTTCTTGTATTGCCGGACAAACCCACGGCAGGGATCTGGCTGAAGGACTGACCGAACAGGACCCGTCTGTGGCGTTGCAGAACCACGACCTGCGCTATGGGCTGTGGTCCGGCATTGGACTTATGAAAAATGCAATCGGGCAAAGCTGCAATGCGGTTCTGCTGGATACTCGCGACCGGCAGAATAAAACCGTTGGCCCCGCCTATGTATTGACGAGTGGGCATTGTGTTTACTTCAGCTACGGCACGGCTTCTATCAACCAAACCGTAGAGGCGAGCATCACCTTCAACTATTTCCACGATACTCCCGCGCAACACCGGAAATTTCGCATTAAAACGGCGCATTGGAGCAGTATGGTCGGCACTGATCTGGCGGTTCTGGAGCTTGATGCGCCATTGGCCGCCCTCATTGCAGAGGGGGTCATGCCACTCAAGCTCGCGGCTCATCAGCACACTTGAGAGCGGGAGGTCATCAATGTCGGATCCCCGACCGGGTTTCGCCAAAAAGGCTTACGCATGAGTGCGTGCAAGGAAACGGCAACAAATAGCTTTGTCGAGCATCCCGGTGTATTTCCTGGCGCCATGAAAAACCGTTGCCAAGACCTTCAGTACGGAAGCTCCGGGAGCCCGATGCTCGATCGGGGTACCAACGAAATTACTGGCATTGTCAGCAAGGTCGCTGCTGTCATCAAAAAGGACATCCTCAGCAACTGTCTGAATACCTCCGCGTGTGAAGCGGCCAAGTTTAACTATAGCTATCCAGCGAACGACCTTCATCATTGTTTTGTCGATGGCCAGTTCTTGAATAACACGCGGGACTGCCAACTGAAATCCGTCGAACTCGTCCTTGAAGAGCCTTGGAAACTCAACCCCTACGTGCATTTGCAGCAGGGTGTGAACGGGCTCAGTATTTGGCCCACGTGGAACATCAGATTCTCGGTCAACGATCCCTACTATCGATTCAAGGCCGTGCGCGAGGTCAGGGAGTGTCGATCTCCCAGCGACTATCACAACGCCGTAGCGTCAACGGATGGTTACATCAACCAGGCGATCGGGCCGGCGCTGGGGGCCCATGTGTTGTGCATCATTGGGATACAAAACCGCAGCGAGCCCCTGACGCCAGCCTTGCTCCACAATGTTTTCACACACTCCGTATTTTTGACCGCCCCAACGCCGACACCGCAGATCAGCCTGAGCTACAACGTCAACTGGGACGACCAAACCACAGACTTCACCCATCACTACTTCTACGTGGATGCTTCAGAACGGGCTTTGTGCCAAGATATCGACGACGTCCGCTATGCATTGGCCAACGGCAGCAACCCTTACCAGGTGTCACAGCTCCCCATCACATTGTGCAGCTATGCCCGCAACCTTGCTGGTCAGCCGTCCGCCGTCCGTACGGATGTAATCGAAATATCAAGGTATCTCCCTCACCAGCAAACGGTGAAGCCATCACCGTCACTACGCTAAGAGCTCATCGGTGACGATAAAAACGTCCCCGCTTGTTCACAAGGAGTGTCAGCGGGACGTTTACAGCGTAAACGCCTTAAGCCACTGGCCATGCCATGGCACACCGACTGCCCGGCGCGAATCCGTGCTGGTACTCCTCGCTCAATATGGCCGCTAGCCTCTGATCCAGGTCTGCGGTGGCTTTGATCTGGAATCCCAGGCGGGCATAAAAGGGGGCGTTCCATGGCACGCTCGTGAATGTCGTGAGCGTTACGAAACTCAGTCTGTTGGCGCGGGCATAGTCCTTTGCGGCCTCAACCAGACGCCGCCCCCAACCTTGTCCCTGCACCGCGTGCATCACGGATAACTCATAGATGTGTAAGTCATTGCCGTGGCGCGCAGCGCTGAGAAAACCTTGCGGCCGGTTTTCGGCGTCCAGGGCGACCCAGCAGGTCGAGAGCGCGATACGTTGGCGATGTTGCTCAACGGACATCGGGGGTGATTCAACCAGCCAACTCAACCCATCAATCATGCGGAAGGCTTGAGCTGCGGAAATTTCGATGGCAGGCAGGCGTTGTGCATCTTCCGGTACAGCAACGCGAATAATCGCCGGCATGGGTTGCCCTTGGTGAGGTGAGACTGAACTGGAAAAACCAGCTTTCGAGGGGTGAAGATATCATGCACTCAGAGCCTCAGGCTCAGTGGTTTTGATGGCAGTCGAACTCATCAGAGGCCGGTCTAGAGCGGTTGCCGGTATCGCTCAAGGTCCGCGCGCAGGCTCTTACGATCTGCGTGCGGTAACGTCATCCGCAGTCCAGCTGTCACACCAAACGCCAACCTGGCGAAACAGATGACGCAAAAGCCTTGACCTTTCCATCATGGGAAGCTTCAGGCTTGCTTCATCAGTAACATTCAAGGGGTATTGCAATGGCTACGGTTTCCCATCAGCAGGGGTCCAACCCATCCAGTTCGCGGGAGGTGCGCCTGAGTCTGCCGGTCGAGGGCATGACGTGCGCATCCTGCGTCGGTCGGGTCGAGCGCGCGCTGAAAGCGGTGCCTGGCGTGCACACGGCCGCCGTCAATCTTGCCACCGAGCATGCCAGCATCACCTTCACCGGGGCGCCCGATCCCCAGGCGGCGGTGCGTGCCATTGAGAGCGCAGGCTACAGCGTGCGTGAAGAGACGACTCATCTTGCGATAGAAGGCATGACCTGTGCGTCATGTGTGGGCCGGGTCGAAAAGGCCCTGGCTAAAATCCCCGGCGTGCTCGAAGCCACGGTTAACCTGGCCACCGAGCGTGCCCGGGTGCGCCACTTGGGCGGCGCAGTCTCCACGGCAGACCTTGAAGCAGCAGTGGAGCAGGCCGGCTACAAGGCCCGCCGCTTGTCCGCCGAGTCGCCGAGCGAGGGCGACCAGGATGCCGCGCGGCGCGACAGCGAAGCTCGGGAGTTGCAGCGCTCCATGTTGATTGCAGCGCTCCTCACTTTGCCGGTCTTCATCCTTGAGATGGGTTCGCACCTTATCCCTGCCATGCACCATTGGGTGATGGGGGTCATGGGGCAGCAGACGAACTGGTATGTACAGTTCACGCTGGCCACCCTCGTGTTGTTCGGCCCAGGGCTGCGGTTTTTCCGCAAAGGCGTACCGGCGTTGCTGCGAGGGGCGCCAGACATGAACTCGCTAGTCTCTGTGGGCACCGCGGCGGCTTACGGTTATTCGCTGGTCGCGACGTTTATTCCCGAGGTTCTGCCGCAGGGCACCGCCAACGTCTATTTCGAAGCCGCAGCGGTGATTGTGACCCTGATCCTGCTGGGCCGCACGTTGGAGGCGCGCGCCAAGGGGCGAACCTCACAGGCGATCAAGCGGCTGGTCGGTCTTCAGGCGAAGACCGCGCGCGTGGAGCGCAATGGCGAAATATTGGAAGTTGCCCTTGATCAGGTGACGGCCGGCGACATTGTCTTCGTCCGTCCGGGGGAGAAGGTCCCGGTCGACGGCGAGGTGATTGAAGGCACCTCGTACGTTGACGAGAGCATGATCAGCGGCGAACCGGTACCTGTGTCCAAAAGCGTAGGCGCCGAAGTCGTTGGCGGCACGATCAACAAGACCGGTGCGTTCAGTTTCCGGGTGACCAAAGTGGGGGCCAACACCGTCCTCGCGCAGATTATTCGCCTGGTGGAAGAGGCGCAGGGCTCCAAGCTGCCGATCCAGGCACTGGTGGACAAGGTCACGATGTGGTTTGTCCCGGCGGTGATGGCTGCGGCCACGGTGACCTTCCTGGTCTGGCTGATTTTTGGCCCGACGCCGGCGCTGACGTTCGCGTTGGTCAACGCGGTAGCGGTGCTTATTATTGCCTGCCCCTGTGCCATGGGGCTGGCCACGCCGACCTCGATCATGGTCGGCACGGGCCGCGCAGCCGAGCTCGGGGTGCTTTTCCGCAAGGGCGAGGCATTGCAGGCGCTACGCGATGTGTCGATTATCGCCCTCGACAAGACTGGCACGCTGACCAAGGGCCGGCCTGAGTTGACCGACCTGGTTCCCGCCGAGGGCTTTGACTACGACGAAGTATTGGCACTTGTCGCGGCGGTGGAGACACGCTCCGAACATCCGATTGCCGAAGCGATTGTCAGCGCGGCAAAGAGCAAGGGCATCACGCTTGCACCGATTGAGGCCTTCGACGCCGTACCGGGCTTTGGCGTGACGGCGAAGGTCGCCGCGCGCACGGTCTCTGTGGGGGCTGACCGGTTCATGACGCAACTGGGCCTTGATGTGACGGGCTTCCAGTCGACTGCCCAGCGTCTCGGCGAGCAAGGCAAAAGCCCGCTCTATGCGGCGATTGATGGCCGCCTGGCGGCGGTTATCGCGGTTGCCGATCCCATCAAGGAGAGCACGCCCGAAGCGATCAGGGCCCTGCACGCGCTGGGGCTCAGGGTGGCGATGATCACCGGTGACAATGCAGCCACGGCAGCGGCAATCGCCAGGCAACTGGGCATCGATGAGGTGGCGGCCGAGGTGCTGCCCGACGGTAAGGTCGCGGCGCTGAAAAAGTTTCGCAGCAAGGGGGCGCGAGTTGCCTTTGTGGGTGACGGGATCAACGACGCACCGGCACTCGCCGAAGCAGACGTCGGGCTTGCCATCGGCACCGGCACCGATGTGGCCATCGAAGCCGCTGACGTGGTGCTGATGTCGGGCGACTTGCGCGGCGTGCCGAACGCCATCGCCCTCAGCCAGGCGACGATCCGCAACATCAAGCAGAACCTGTTCTGGGCCTTCGCCTACAACGCGTTGTTGATACCGGTTGCGGCGGGCGTTCTGTACCCGCTGAACGGCACGCTGCTGTCGCCGATCTTCGCCGCGGCGGCGATGGCGCTCTCCAGTATCTTCGTGCTTGGCAACGCACTGCGGCTCAAGCGCTTCCGAGCACCGATGACAGTAGAGAGCAGCGCCGAGGCGCCAGTGGGTGGGGCGGCATTGGCCAAGCCACGCCTAGCGAATGAGCACTGATATCAGGCTTGGGTTTGAACACGATTGAGGAGGCTGTAATGGCCAGTGAACCTCATCCGAGCGTGATTGTTTGAGGACACGGCCAAGCGTACTCATGCGCCGTGTGCAGGTGAGTTTCCGATTTTGCGGTGAGTAGTTGATAGGTTCCCTCAGGAGGAGAGAATGATGAATATCGGTCAAGCAGCCAAGTTCTCCGGCGTTTCGGCTAAGTCGATTCGCTACTACGAACAGATTGGTTTGGTACCCAAGGTCAGCCGGTCTGATGCCGGCTATCGAAACTACGGTACACAGGATGTGCAAAACCTGCGTTTCATTCGCCGCGCGCGTGACCTTGGCTTTTCGGTCAGGCAGATCTCCGAGTTGCTGGTTTTGTGGGGCGACCCTGATCGCGGCTGTATCGACGTCAAGGCCATGGCCCTGTCCCATGTGGCCGGGTTGAAGGCGAAGATTGCTGACCTGCAGGCCATGGCGCAAACCCTTGAGCAGTTGGCCGAGCAATGCCATGGCAACGATCGTCCGGATTGCCCGATCATTGCCGGTTTGGCGCAGCGCACAGCCGCCGTGGCGATGGAACTGCGCCCCAGGGCTCCTCAGAATCCCCCCCGGTTTGGGGGGGATACGGCCGCCTCATCCCAGCATCGCGCCGCGATGCAGATGCATTTTTAAGCGCTGGCAAGGCTCACATTCACTCTTCAGAGCAACTTCAGGAGTTCCACATGCTGCGTTTTTTCATACCAAACATGACCTGTGGCGGCTGCGCCAGGTCCGTTACCCGGGTACTGCTGGGCGTAGACCCGCAGGCCCAGATCAAAACTGATCCGCCCACACGTGTGGTCGTGATTGACAGCACTCTGGATGCGCACACGCTGCTCACGGTGCTGAGTGACGCCGGGTATCCGGGTGAGCATCTGCCGCAAGCGATATCCAGCTGATCGTTGCCGGCGTAGTCCCGCAGGGCTGGCGCGAGATCAGATTTTTATCAATAAAAAGCCGGGAGATTGTCTCCCGGCTTTTGTATTTCCCACGTTTAGAAAGCCATCACAAGGTGTCAGGAGACTACGCCTGCAGCCCAAGCAACCAGTACATCAGCAAGATCAGGCGGGTAGCTGCTGAGCGGGTCAAGCTGGGTGCATTGGCTAACATGCACGCCACTCAAATCAAGCCGATGTGCTGACACAAGATTGACCTCGATCATCTGCCTCCCCCGATACTCCCTCTACTCTGGCACCTCCATATAAGGCCAAGGATGGCTCAAGGAGCCTGCGGCCATGCATTCTCAAGGAAGAGTCAGTCATGCAGTCATTGAAGATCATGTTGTTGTCATCGGCGTTCAACGGGTTGACCCAGCGGGCCTGGCTGGACTTACGCCAGTTGGGGCACGCGCCCAGTGTGGTGCTGTTCACCGATGAAGCCTCGGTATGTCGGCAGATCGAGGCATCGGCGGCGGACCTGGTGATTTGTCCGTTTCTCAAGGACCGCGTACCGCAACAACTCTGGAGCAATCCTGAGCGCCCGGTGGTGATCATTCATCCGGGCATCGTCGGCGACCGTGGCGCCAGCGCGCTGGACTGGGCCATCACCCAGCAAGTCAGGCGCTGGGGCGTCACGGCCTTGCAGGCGGTGGAGGAAATGGACGCCGGTCCGATCTGGTCGACCTGCGAGTTCGACATGCCCGCCGACGTGCGCAAATCCGAGTTGTACAACGGCCTGGTGAGTGACGCGGCGATCTCTTGCATCCGCGATGTGGTGGAGAAATTCGCCAGGGGGTTCGTGCCCACGCCCCTCGATTACATGCAGCCCGACGTCGCTGGGCGTTTGCAGCCGAATATGAAGCAGGCTGACCGCACCTTCAGTTGGTACGATTGCGCACGGTTTATCAAGCGCAGTATCGACGCCGCTGACGGCCAGCCCGGGGTGTTGGCCAGCCTCGCCGGCGGGCAGTATTACCTGTATGACGCGCACCTGGATGCGCGCCGCGGCACGCCGGGCGAGATCCTTGCGGTACAGGACGACGCGGTATTGGTTGCGGCCGGCGATCACAGCCTGTGGCTCGGCTCGCTCAAGCGCAAGGCCTTGCCCGGCGAGGAAACCTTCAAGTTACCGGCCCGCCATGTGTTAGCCGGGCAACTGGCTGATGTGCCGGTGCTGGACGGCTCGCTCGCCAACCAAGGCTTCGACGAGATGGCGTATCAGCCGATTCGTTACCGAGAAACCGGTCATGTGGGCGAGCTGACCTTCGAGTTCTACAACGGTGCCATGAGCACTGAACAGTGCCAGCGGCTGGTCGCAGCGTTGCGCTGGGCCAAGGCTCGTGACACCCAGGTGCTGCTGGTCAGGGGAGGGCGCGGGAGCTTTTCCAATGGTGTGCACCTCAACGTGATTCAGGCGGCCGAAGTGCCGGGGTTGGAAGCCTGGGCCAATATCCAGGCCATCGACGATGTCTGCCGCGAGCTGCTGACGGCCCGGCAACTGGTGGTCAGTGGCCTGACGGGCAGCGCCGGAGCCGGCGGTGTGATGCTGGCGCTGGCGGCCGACATCGTCTTCGCCCGGGCGGGTGTGGTCCTTAATCCGCATTACAAGACCATGGGCTTGTATGGCTCCGAATACTGGACCTACAGCCTGCCTCGGGCGGTCGGCAGTGAAGTCGCCCACAAGCTTGTCGAAGAATGCCTGCCGATCAGCGCCCTCCAGGCCCGGCACTGGGGAATGGTCCAGGACATCGGCCCACGCTGCCCACGGGCGTTTGGCACGTGGCTGCTGCAACAGGCCCGCGACGCGTTGACCGATGAAAGATACGCTCTGCATCGTGCGCGCAAATCGAACATGAACCTTGCGCAGATTGAGCGCTGCCGCGAAAACGAGCTGGCACAGATGCGGTTGGATATGGTGGAAAACCGCCAGCAGTTTGCCGAGAAGTGCCGCAACTTCGTGTTCAAGCGCAAAACCTGCCAGACCCCGCAGCGCTTGCAGGCGCCGTGGGCATTGGCGCCCAGGGCCACACTGGTTGACTGAGAGGAAAACGCCGCATCTACTCTTTTACCGCCAGGGCGGAATTTCCTTTTTGCCGTGGCGGTCCATAATGCCAATGGAAAAAAGACAGAAAAGGGTGAATTGATGCGGCGAATTTATAGGGGCGTCATCTGCCAGGCCTTGCTGGCCATGGTTATGGCTATCAGCCTGCCGGGATGGGCAGATGCGGCCGCCACGCCGGCGCCAGTAGAGGTCGTCGACAGCCTGGTGCTGTTGCCCGAAGACGCCAACCTCAAGCAGCTTGGCCAGCAGCTTGAGCTGATTCGCCAGAGTGTCCCCATCAGTACCAGTGACGAAAAGCTGGCGGAATTTCGACAGGGCGCACTGCAGGTGCAACAACTGGCCGGGGCATTGCTCACGGTGCGCGCCACCGAGATGGAGCGTATTGACGATCAGCTCAAGGTATTGGGCGCGGCCCAGCCGGGAGAGGCGCAGAGCCTCACCGAGCAGCGGGATGCCCTGACCCGAAAAAAGAACAGCCTGCTTGAGGATGAGCAGCACGCCAAGCAACTGAGCCAGACGAGCCGCGAACTCGCCGCGCAGATCGTCAACCTGCGGCGCAATCTGTTCAATTCCCAGGTCACCTCCCGTACCGATTCGCCCTTCAGTCCCACATTCTGGTCGACCCTGATCCGCCCCACCGCTGAAGACCTGCAGCGCCTGGACAACCTCAAGGCCGAAGGCATCGTTGCCCTCAAGAGTGCCATCAGCCCGGAGCACCGCTGGGCGTTCTTCAGCACGCTGTTGGTGGCGGTACTGATCTGGAGTTTCGGCCGGCGACTGCTCGAGCATCTGCTTACCTGGGCGATGATCCGTTGGCTGCCGGAGGGGCGCCTGCGGCGCAGCACGTTGGCGGTGGCGGTAGGCTTATCGTCGATCCTGACGATCATGGGGGCCGTCTCGCTGATGCGCTGGGGCCTGGAAAGCAATGCGGTCCTGAGTGAAAACCTGGGCCGGCTGTCCGATCACCTGGTCACCCTGGCCACCTTCTGTGCGTTTATTGCCGGCCTTGGACGCGCCTTGCTGATGCTGCCACGCCCGTCCTGGCGGTTGCCGGCCATTGCCGATGAAATCGCCAGTGCCCTGGGGCCTTTCCCGGCGATTCTGGCGGTGGCGCTGATGCTGGTGGCGACCGAGGAGCGGATCAACAATGTTACGGGGGCCAGCCTGGCGCTGACCGTGGCGCTCAATGGCCTGACCGCCCTGACCACCGCGCTGATCTTCATCGCCGCGTTGCTGCGCGTGCGCCACGTGCGCAAAAAACTTGAGTTGCAGCGCCCAGGCGGGCTCGCCGGTATGTTGCCCTTTGTCGCGTCGATGTGGGTGGCGGTGATTGTCCTCGCGTTGTTCACCGGGTATCTGTCCCTGGCCTACTTCCTTACCGTCAAACTGTTGTGGGTCAGCGTCGTGGCAGCCACGGCTTACCTGTTGATCGCCTTTTTTGGTGACGTCTGCGAAACCCTGCTTTCGCCCAGGCAGCCCAGCGGCCTGGCATTGGCCAACGCCCTGGGGCTGTCGCCACGGCACCAGGCCCAGGCGTGCACGGTGCTGGCGGGCGTCGGCCGTACCTTGCTGCTGCTCACCGCCGTGATGGCGGCCTTCCTTCCAGCGGGCTCCAGCCCCAGTGAGTTGCTCCAGGGCTTCAGCCAACTGGGCGAATCCAGCAAGACCCTGGGTAACCTGCAGATCGTTCCCCAGGACATCCTCATTGCGCTGCTGATGTTTGTCGTCGGCTTGTTCGCCGTGCGCACCTTGAAGCGCTGGCTGAGTGAGCGGTTGCTGCCTGAAACCAACATGGATGCCGGCATGCGCGCGTCCCTGGTGACCCTGGTGGGTTACCTCGGTTTTGTGTTGTTGAGCCTGCTGGTGATGTCCACCCTGCGGATCAACCTGACCAGCCTGACCTGGGTGGTCAGTGCCTTGTCGGTGGGCATCGGCTTCGGTTTGCAGGCGATTGTGCAGAACTTCATCTCCGGGCTGATCCTGCTCACCGAACGGCCGGTGAAGGTCGGCGATTGGGTCAGCCTGGGGGGCGTGGAGGGCGATATTCGCCGGATCAACGTCAGGGCGACCGAGATCCAGATGTCCGACCGCTCGACGGTGATTGTGCCGAACTCGCAGTTCATCTCGCAAAACGTGCGCAACGTCACCATGGGCAACGCGCTCGGTGTGGTGAGCATCACCCTTACCTTGCCGCTGGATACCGATGTACTGAAGGTTCGCGAACTGCTGATGCAGTCGTTTACCGAGCACGAGGCGATTCTCGACACTCCCGCACCTTCGGTCACGTTCAAGGACCTGGCCAGGGATGGCTTGATCATTGGGGTCAGCGGCTACGTCAATAGCCCGCGCTCGGTGTCCGGCACCCGCAGCGACTTGCTGTTCATCCTGCTTGCGCGCCTGCAGGACATGGGGATTACATTGTCTTCGCCCCAGAGCATGGTGCTGATTCCGGGAGAGGCAGGTGCAGTGGCTGGTGATGTTCCTGTGAGGCAATCATGAAGTGGCAGTGCGTGACACTAAAAAGCCCGATAACCGTGATCGCTGCGGTCTTGTTCTGTTTTTCCATGGCGGCGTGCAAGAGTAAAGACATGCCTGAAACCTATAGCTGGACGGGAACTGTCTCTGCACCACAGGAATACCCCATGGAGGTTTACCGTGGCGCCCTGGTCGCTGAGGGCTTTACCTACGGTTTTGATGCGATCTGGGGCACACAGAACACCGGTTGGGGGAGTCCGGGCGGAACCATGACCACGGCGCTGGAAAAAAAGGCAGTGCCCTATCAACTGGAATTCACGTGGTACTCGCTGGTGGAGAGAACGTTCTATAGCGGCCAATGGAACTTGGACCCACTGAAGATAAAGAGCCTCCTGGATGAGGGCTTTATTGATCAAGACACCCATAAAAAAGACACCTACAGCACGTTTATCGTGGGGTTGGCGCCACAGGGCAGGGTGGTGCTCTGGATGAGCGGGGCGGGAAACCAGAAGGAAGTGGGAGTCTTTCAGGCGCAGGCCACAAACCTTACCAAGGAGAGCGCCTACAGCAATGCCCAGTACATGTTCAAAGACGGCTATGCAGACCGCATGCTCAATGATCCATCCTATAAGACCTTCAGTGCCGATATCCGGCAAAAAATAGCCACGCAGGGCTATCCCCCGGCAAACATCTACGACACCTACCGGGAGAAATACAGCTGGAGGCCTGTCGTTGTGCTGCAGCAAGGCGAATGGCTAGATTTCGGATTCAGCGCCTACAACGGCGAGCAGGAGAATCTTTTCGGAAAGGCCCTACTCGACAATCACTATGTAAAACGGGCCATTCCAACGTTCTGCGGGTTCTATTGGCGCAATGGCAACAGCCGGTATGGCGTCTGGATTGACGCATTCGATGAAAAAGAAATCTTCGATGTTTTCCAGAAACTGGGCAAACAAAAAGACATAGACCTGCTGGTGAAGGTTGACGCGCAAAACACCCGGGTTTCCCTGGCATTAAGGGCGGGCGCGCAAGAGTTTCCCATCGGCAAAGCCAAAGTCAGGCTGTCCCGTAAAATCGAGTAGGCTCCCCCGCCTGAGGGGAGAGCCAGGTTTCACTGCTCAGCAGGGCTGGGCCGCAAGGCTGTTGCTGACATTGCGTCCCAGCACCAGCACCGTCACAAAACCCAAGCCTACCAGCACCGTGGCGAGGCTCAGGAGCACCGAGCTGCCCAACTGGTCGACGATCCGCCCACCGAAGAATGAACCCAGGGCAATAATCACCTGGAACAGGGCGACGAAGAGCGGCATGCCGCGTTCGACATCCTTGGGCGCCACGACAAACATCCAGATACTGGCACAGGCCGGGAAGGCGCCGAAGGCAAAACCCCAGAGCCCAATCAACATGGCTGCTCCGGTCATGCCGGTGGCAAAGTGGGGGAACAGGGCGGTGCTGGTGCCTATCATCAGCGCCACCAGCAACAGGGTGTGACGTACGCTGCGGTTGGCGGCAAAGCCGGCAAAAATATTACCCGCGACCCCAGCCACGCCGAAGAGCAACAGCAATGAGCCAATCGTCGGGCCGTCGAAGCCGGCACTGTGCTTGAAGAACGGCGCCACATAGGTGTACGCGGCAAAGTGCGCCAGGCCGATCAGCAATACTGCGATCAATCCGATTCGCGCTTGGGGGTTGATAAACAAGGCGGGCAGGTCGCGGATGTGGATGGCTTTCTCCGGGTTGAGTCGTGGCAGCAGAAATATCTGCGCCAGGAGGACCGGGACGCCCATCAGCGCGGTGACCAGGAAGGTCATGCGCCAGCCCATCAGGCCGCTAAGCCAGGTGCCTACGGGCACGCCCAGCACGGTGGCGAGGGTCACGCCGACCATGATGATCGAAGTCGCCTGGGCGACGCCCACACCCTTGGGCGCCAGCCGGCCGCTGAGGGCAATGGCGGTCGCCCAGAAGCCGCCGATGCTGATGCCCAGCAGTACGCGGCCCAACAGCAGCAGGCCAAAGTCGCTGGCAAAAGCCACCACCGAGTTGGCGATGATCATGATCAGCGTCAGGCCGATCAATAAATAGCGACGGTCCATGGTGCCAATGCTGACCGACAGCAAAGGCGCGGCGAGGGCGGCCATGATGCCGGGCAGGGTCACCATCAGCCCGGCGTGACCGGCAGTGATACCCAAGTCACTGGCGACATCATTGAGCACACCCACCGGCAGAAACTCACTGGTTACCAGGGCGAAGGCACCTACGGCCACGGAGAGAATCGCCAGCCACTGCTGTTTGACACTCTGTTGATTATGTTCGGGAAGGCTGCGAGGGGCCTGGCTGGCGCTTGGCATGGTGTTGAAATCCGGGGGGAATGCAGCCTGAAGCCAGGCCGGGGGAGAATGTGGAGGCGATTATAGGAACCAGCATTGGCAATTAAACAGGCCGGTCGGTTTGATAGTCATCATCAATGCAATCAATGCAGCGTCTACAAGACCGTTGAGTGGCAGGGACTGTTCAATCGTCCACGGCTGCTTTGGGCTTCATCTGCAGCCCAAGCACGCCCATGGCTACTAATGCCGCGCCGGCACCCGCAATGGGTATATAGGCCAGCCCGAACTGGCTGATCACCCAGCCTGCCCCGATGCCACCCAGCGCAGTGCCCAGGTTGAACGCGGCAATATTGAGCCCTGAAGCCACTGCACTGGATTGGGGAATATGCTGGTGTGCCAGGCGCAGCAAGCGCAGGGTCGACAGGGTCACAATGGCAAAGAACACCACCCCCAACAGCCCCACCAGCATCAAGGTGGCGATGATCGAGTCGCCCCACACATACAAACCCAAGAGGTTGAACATCAATGCGCTCAATCCGCCGAGCAGGCATCGGTCGGCGTCGAATGCATCCGCGAGGTAACCGCCCAGCACGTTGCCAAGGATGGAGCAGACACCGAACACCAGCATCGCAAAACTCAGCACTTGTGGTTGAACGCGGGTGATCTCCAGCAGGAACGGCGACACAAAGGTAAAAAATGAGAAAGTCGCCACGCTCACCAGCATTGCGATGCTGGCAGCCATCAACAGTTCGCGCTGCAGCAGGGCGGCGAGGCTTTGTTTCAGGCCGTGGTCTTTGTGCAGTGCGTCGGCGGGTGGTTGGCGCATCAGCAGTATCAGGCCCAGGGCGCTGATCAAGCCCAGGCCTCCAATCGCCAGGAATACCATGCGCCATGACCAGTAGCTGCCGAAAAAGGTACCGATCGGCACGCCAAAGGCGATCGACAGGGTCAGGCCAATCCACACCAGTGATAGCGCACGCCCGGCCCGTAGCGGGTCAACCAGCTTGACTGCGGCGTTGGAGGCCACGGCCATGAATACACCGTGCGCCAGGCCGATAACGAAGCGTACGCCATGTAGGGTCACGATATCTGCTGCCAGGCTGATGACTACGCTGCCGGTGGCCAGCACGGCGAGGGTCAGGAGCAATACGGTTTTGTCGCGCCAAGTGGCCAGCATGGCGGTGATGACCGGGGCGCCGATGGCCGCACCCAGGGCGTAGGCTGCAATGGCCGAGCCCACTTGCGAGATGGACTCGCTCAGGTCGATGGAGATTGCCGATACCAGGCCGGCGACGACGAATTCGGACAAGCCGAATGTGAAGGTACACAGTGAAAAAATGTAGATGACGGCAGGCATAAGAACTCAGTGACGGGAGGAGGGCGAGCGAGGCTTTAGGTGATGATGGGGCGCCGCTCGCCCGCTGGGAAATACTATAAAAGTCTCTGCCTGATACCTTTGACGACGACTAACCCCTGGTCGATGGCACCGAGGCAGGATTGAAATCGAGCATGGCGATAAAACTGTCCAGCAACGGTGATGGGTTGTCGGTGTTCCAACTCATATACAGGCCGATTGTCGGGTTGGGGGTCGCGCTCACGGGGCCGATCCGCCGAAACACGACCTTGTCGCGCATGATTGAGTGGGCAATCGATTCAGGCACCAACGCGACCCCGAAGCCACAGGCCACCAGGCCGATCAAGGTATGGATCTGCGCGGCCTCCTGTACCACCCTGGGGTAAAAGCCGGCGGCTTCACACAGGGCGATAAGTTGGCTGTGATAGCCAGTGCCCAGGGCTTGGGGGGTGAACACGAAGTCTTCGCCAGCAAAGTGCCGCAAATCGATCTGGTCAGCACCCGCCTTGGGGTGATGGGCGGGCAGCGCCATCACGATCTCTTCATCCAGCAATAGGCGCGACTCGACGTTTTGCGCCGAAATCGGCAATTTGCGCATGAAGGCAATGTCCGCTTCTCCCGCCACAATCGCCTTGGCCTGGCTGGAGGATGGCATCTCCTTGATGATCAATTGCACCTTGGGGAAGTGTTCGCGGAACCGGCGCAGGCTATTGAGCAGCGACTCGTAGTAGGTGATCGACACGGCGGTCACTGTCAGCTTGCCCGCGATCCCTTCGGACACTTGGCGAGCGTGTTCGATGCCCAGCTCCAGTTCCTTGAGGGTGCTATAGGCGGCGTGCAGGAACGCGTCACCGGCCGGGGTCAGTTTTACCCCGCGTTTGCTGCGGTTGAACAGACTGAACCCCAACTTGCCCTCCAGGCGGTTGATGGCCTGGCTCAGCGGCGGTTGGGCCATGTGCAGGCGGATCGCCGCCTTATGAAAGTGCAGCTCTTCAGCCACGGCAATGAACTGGCGCAGCAGGCGGGTTTCGATCATGTCTTCTGTTCCTTCATTTGAACCGATCAGTGGGCCAGGCGCGGCAATGGTAACGTTTATTGGCCCGCGTCGAGCCCCAGCCTTTTGTCACTGGCCGTCCGCCCACCCCGGCTGGCGCCCGAACGCCTCGAACAGCTCAAGGATGGTCGCCTTGACCTTCTGCACCGCATTGCTCTCGACCACCGTGTCATGCCAGCACAGTGAAAGATCGCGCTTGAACAGTCGATGATCGATCCTGGCCAGCTTGAGCCGCTGTTGCACCAACTCGGCGTGGGCCGCTGCCCACGGCAGGATCGTGACACCCAACTGCGCCTTGACGGCTGAGAACAACAGGTCGGTGGAGTTGGCTTCAAACTCAACCTCGCATTTGAGGCCGGCCTCCTGCAGGGCAAACTCGACCCGATTGCGGATGGTATTCGGCGCACACGGCAGCACCAGCGGCATTTTTGCCAATGCCTCAATCGACACCGGGTCTTCGGCCAATTCAAATTCCGGCCAGGCCACCAAATACAGTGTTTCAGTTAACAGCCGCTGGAACGCCATGCCTCGGGTTTCGACCACATCAACGTTCACCGCCAGTGCCACCCGCCCCACGGTGATCAGGCGCCCCAGTTCGGCGCTGGGGGCGTCAATCAACTCCAGCTTGATGCCGGGATATCGCTGGCCAATCGCGCGCGCCAAGGGAATGGCCAGCATGCGTGCGGTACTCGAGGGCATGCCGACCGAGACTTTGCCCTGGGGGAAGTCGGCGTCCTGGCGCAGCATTTCCCGGGTGCCATCGGCTTGGCGCAGCAGCTCGATGGCGTGCCGGTAAAGGGTCTGCCCGGCCGCCGTGGCGACTACGCCGTGCACGCTGCGTTCGAGCAGCGGCATGCCCATATCCAGTTCCAGATTGCGCATCTGCTGACTGATTGCGGGCTGCGCAATATGCAGCGCTTCACTGGCGCGGGTAATGTTGCCGCACTCGATGACTTTGACGAAGTAGCGCAATTGGCGCAGGTCCATGGGTACCTCTTTAGCCATATGATTTTCCGATGAGATCAGAGGAATATCATATTTTTAGTTTATGAGATACGGCGCCTAGACTCGGACCACAACCCACTAAGCGTTCTTCACTGGAGAACCCTATGCAAGCTTTGCAAGGCGTGAAAATCGTCGACCTGAGTCGCGCACTGTCGGGGCCGTTCTGCACCATGGTGCTGGCAGATCTGGGTGCCGATGTGATCAAGATCGAGTCCGGCCCCGATGGCGACATGAGCCGTACCTGGGGGCCCTTTGACCGGGGCGTGAGCACCTACTATCTATCGTGCAACCGCAACAAGCGCGGCATGTGCATTGACCTGCGCAACCCCAAGGGGCTGGCCACCCTCCAGCAACTGATTGATGACGCCGATGTGGTCATCGAGAACTTCAAGCCCGGCACGCTGCACAGCATGGGCCTCGGTTATGAGGTGCTCAGCGCCCGCAATCCACGACTGGTGTTGGGCAGCATCAACGCCTTTGGCGCCGATGGGCCGATGAGCAGTTGGCCGGGCTTCGACCAGATCGCCCAGGGCTACTCGGGGCTGATGAGCCTGACCGGTTTCGGCGATGGCGACCCGACGCGCACCGGCACCGCCATTGGCGACCTGACGTCGGGCATGTGGCTGGTGACAGCCGTGCTGGGCGCGCTGCTGGAGCGCGAGCGCAGCGGGCGTGGCCAGCATGTCAGCACCTCGCTGCTGGCCAGCCTGGTCGGCTTGTTGAGTGTGCATGGCCAACGCTACCTCAGCCTCGGGGACGTGCCGCGCCGCACCGGCAACGCCCATTCGGTGATTGCGCCTTATGGCGTGTTCCAGACCCTGGATGGCCCGCTCAATCTGGCGCCGATTACTTCGGCCATGTGGGGGCGCCTGTGCATACTGCTGGATTTGCCCGGGCTACCGGACGATCCGCGGTTCGCCACCAATGAAGCGCGGGTCGAACGTCGTGATGAATTACGCGATATTCTCGAAGACCGCTTGAAAACCCGCAGCAAACGCGAATGGACCGCTCTGTTTGTCGACGCAGGATTACCCGCAGGCCCGATCAATACCCTGGATGAGGTGTTCGCCGACCCACAGGTGCTGCACAGCCGACTGACTGAAACACTTACCCATCCGACTCTCGGCGCCCTGCGCCAGGTGGTGACCCCGGTGTTTGGCAGCACTGCCAGCGGTGCCAGCCGCCCACCGCCACTGCTGGGTGAACACACCGTCGAAATCCTGCGTGAAACCGGCTTCGACAGCGCCTCGATCAACGCACTGCTCGACGCAAAGGTCGTGTTCCAGGACTCCGCCGACAGCCCCTGCACCCAATCCACAGGAACCGCACAATGAATCCCGCTGCTACTGCCACCGTGACCGTCCACCCAGTCGATGAGCGCATCGCGCGACTGGTCTTCAGCAACCCCGCACAACGCAATGCACTCAGCGCACAACTGTTGCAGTCACTCGATGAGAGCCTGCAAACCCTGGCGGCACAACGCATCCCGGTGGTGATCCTGGGCAGCGAAGTCGGCCAGTCGGTATGGAGTGCCGGCCACGACATCCGTGAACTGCAACACGACCGCGACCCGATTGCCTACGGCAAACCGCTCGAGCGCGTATTGCGCAGCATCCGCGCTTATCCCGGGGTGGTGATTGCCCTGGTGTCTGGCTCGGTATGGGGCGGCGCAGTGGACCTGGTGATGAGTTGCGACATGGTCGTGGCAGATCACAGCGCGAGCTTCGCCATGACACCCGTGAACATTGGCTTGCCGTACACCACCAGCGGCTTGCTGCGCTTTTTCAACAATTTGCCGATTCATGTGTTGAAGGAAATGTTCTTCACGGCGCAGAAGCTTGATGCGCAGCGTGCGGAACGCTTTGGCCTGGTCAACCGGCTGGTCGACAGCGATGTATTGGAAGCGACTGCGCTGGAGCTGGCGCAAGGTATTGCCAGCAAGGCGCCCCTGGCGGTTGCGGCGGTCAAGGAACAGCTGCGCATCCTTGAAGACCTGCAACCGATGCCGGTGCAGGCGATGGAACAGATTGCCGAACTGCGCCGACAAGCCTGTGAAAGCGCCGACTTTGGCGAAGGCCTGGCAGCCTTTGCCGAGCGCCGGCCGGCGGTGTTCGGCGGTCGCTAGAACACGCGTGCGGTAGCGCCACATCCCGAAAAAATAATAACAAGGGCGGTACCTGCGGGGCCGTCCGACTGCGGGGAGTCAGATTGCAATGAATAATGAGCTTCTGTCGATTCTGGTGTTGGTGGTCATCTTCGGCATCGCCAGCGTGTTGCCCATCAACATGGGCGCGCTGGCCTTTGCGGCGGCCTTTGTCGTCGGTTCGGTGATATTGGAAATGACCCCGGCGACGATCTTTGCCGGGTTTCCCAGTGACCTGTTCCTGACGCTGGTCGGGGTCACCTATCTGTTCGGCATCGCGCAGAACAACGGCACCATCGACTGGCTGATCGAGCGGGCGGTGTTGATGGTGCGTGGACGCGTCGCCTGGATCCCCTGGGTGATGTTCGTGGTGGCGGCATTGCTGACCGGTTTCGGCGCGCTGAGCCCGGCGGTAGCCGCGATCCTGGCGCCGATTGCGCTGAACTTCGCCGTGCAGTACCGCATCAACCCGGTGTTGATGGGGCTGATGGTGATTCATGGTGCCCAGGGCGGCAGCTTTTCGCCGGTGAGCATTTTCGGTGGCATCACCAATCAGATCGTGGCGTCGTCCGGGCTGCCCTATGCGCCGTTCACGTTGTTCATCACCAGCTTGCTGTTCAACCTGGGGATTGCCATGGTGGTCTTCGTCGTGTTCGGCGGTTTGCGCAGCGCGCGCCTGTCGCTGGCACCGGTCTCGTTCGGCCCCACGTTGCATGCGGCGGGTGCATCCCTGGCGATTCTTGGCCATGGCGGTACGCCGGCTTCCCCGGCCTATCACCGCACCGACCTGACCGGCGCCGGTGCGCCGCTACAGGCTGTCAGTGGCCTGGACGGGGCCAAGCTATCGACACTGATCGGCTTGTTGGCCCTGGCGATCTCGGCGCTGGTGTTCAAGTTCAATATCGGCCTGGTGGCGATGACGGTCGCGGTGGTGTTGGCCATGTTCGCACCCACGGCGCAGAAGGCGGCCATCGACAAGGTCAGTTGGTCGACGGTGCTGCTGATCACCGGGATCATCACCTACATCGGCGTGATGCAGACCATCGGCACCATCGACTATGTCGCCCATGGCATCTCCGGGCTGGGTGAGCCGCTGCTGGTGGCGTTGCTGCTGTGTTTTACCGCCGCGATCATCTCGTCCTTTGCGTCGTCCACGGCGTTGCTGGGGGTGATCATTCCCCTGGCCGTGCCCTTCTTGAGCCAGGGCCATATCAGTGCGGTCGGCGTGGTCGCGGCCATCGCCATTTCCACCACCATCGTCGATACCAGCCCGTTCTCCACCAACGGCGCACTGGTGGTTGCCAATACACCGCCGCAGGAGCGCGAAAAAGTCTTGCGCAGCCTGCTGATCTACAGCGCAGTGATTGCCCTGGTCGGGCCGTGTGTTGCCTGGCTGACCCTGGTGGTGCCGGGCCTGCTGTGACGATCAGGTACCCATCAGTGGGTTGAACAGTGACTCCAGTGACAGACGGGCACGGCTCTCCTGGAGCGCTGCTTGGACCGCTTCCTCACCGAATACCAGGCCCTGGAGGTAGGTGAAGTGCGGGTCGAACAGCCCGAGGGTGCCCAGTACCTGGCGCAGGTAAGGTGTCAGGAAGTCCGGTTGCCGTGCCGACGCGCCCTGATGAAAACCACCGGAACCCACCAGCACATACACCGCACGGTTGCTCAGCAGACCGGTCTTGCCCTCGGGCCCTGAGCTGAATGTGCGGTGAATACGCAGGACGTAGTCGATCCACAGCTTGAATGCAGCGGGCAGCGTGAAATTGTGCATTGGCGTGGCAATCAGCAGGATATCGCAGCCTTCCAACTCGCGGATCAGCGTTTCGGAAACCTCGAAAGCCGGCGCGTCGAACGGCGTGGTCGTCGCCAGGCCCCGGGCGTAATCCATGCCGAGCGGTGGCAGTGGGTGTGTGCCCAGGTCACGTTCGACCAGTTCGAGCGTCGGGTGGCGCTGGCGAAGGGTGTCCACCAGTTCCAGTGCCAACTGGTTCGCATGGGAAACCTGGCCATTGGGGCTGGCGTTGATCAATAGAACACTCTTCATGCCGGACTCTCTGTGTGAAGGCGTTGGGTGAAGTGCATGCCGTGGGCCAGCAGCCCTTGGCGAAAGTAGAAACGTTGGGCCAGCGGCATATGCAGCCCGGTGTCCAGCACAAAATGCGCGCAACCGCGCTGCACGGCTTCTTCGCGCACGGCGTCCAGCAGCCGTGCGCCGAGGCCACCGCGCTGCAGGTCGGGGTGTACCACCAGGTCATCGACGTAAATGAAGCGCCCGTAGAGCAGGTTCTCCAACTCGCGGTAACCGGCCAGACCCACCACCTGCCCAGCTTCCCATGCAGCCAGTAGACGGTAGCCTTGCCCGACCTGGCGCAGCAGTTGCGCGACATAGTGGGCCGGGTTGGCGACATGGGGTCGCAGCACGTGCATCAGGTTGAAACTGGCCGCGAAGGCCTGCTGGTCCTCCAGATGCCCAAGGGTATAAGCCATGTCGGTCGTCCGTTGTAGAGAGGTAGCTGACCTTAAAGCCCCGATGACTTAAGCTACAGGGCCGAAAAGTGCATAAATGACTAGGCCATGATTCCTCCCTTTACGCTGGACCGTAGCCAGAGCGCGCCGATGTATCGCCAGCTTTACCAGCGATTTCGCGAATCCATTGCCGATGGCCGCCTGCGCCCGGGGGATCGCGTGCCTGCCGTACGCGCGTTGGCGGCGCAGTTGAACCTGGCGCGTGGCACGGTAGAAGCGGCTTACCAGTTGTTGATAGGGGAGGGTTACCTGGTTGCGCGGGGCGCCGCCGGGACGATTGTCACGCCGCAACTGGCTGCCGTTGCCTCGCCCGTACTCCAGGCCCCGGTTGCTGCGCCGCAGTACTCGTCCAATCATTGCGGGGCGCTGCCGTTGGCACTGCAGATGGGGCTGCCCGCACTGGATGCATTTCCCCGCAAGCTCTGGACCCGGCTGGCCGGTCGTCAACTGCGCCAGGCCGGCCTCGAGGGGCTGGTGTACCCGGACCCGCGTGGCCATGCAGCATTGCGCACAGCCATTGCCAGCTACCTGGGGATTGCCCGAGGGATTGTCTGCCGCCCGGAACAGGTGTTCGTCTGCGCGGGCTATCGCGCGTGCCTGGACCTGATCAGCCACACGCTGATGCGCCCCGGCGATCGCTGCTGGCTGGAAGAGCCGGGCTACTTCATGGCGCGCAACACACTCCGGGAGGCCGGCGTGCAGTTGGTGCCGGTTGCCGTGGATGAGCAGGGGCTTGATGTCGCGCAAGGCATCGCCCGCTGTGCGGATGCACGCTTTGCCGTGGTCACGCCGACCCACCAGAGCCCGCTGGGTGTGTCACTGTCCCTGCCGCGCCGGCTAGCACTGCTGGACTGGGCCAGTCGCCAAGGCAGTTGGATCATCGAGGATGATTACGACAGCGAATACCGCTATCAGGGCCGGCCCTTGCCTGCGCTCAAGAGCCTCGACCAGCAGGGGCGGGTGCTCTATACCGGCACCTTTAGCAAGGTGTTGTTTCCGGGCCTGCGCCTGGCCTATCTGGTGGTGCCGCAGGCGCAAAGCGACGCCTTCGCCCGCCAGGCTGACCGCCTGCACAACCACTGCCCGCAGCTTCTCCAGGCGACGGTCAGCGCCTTCCTCTACGAGGGGCACTTTGCACGGCATTTGAAAAAAATGCGTACGCTCTACGCGCGCCGTCGCCAGTGGCTGGTCGATGCGCTGCAGCAACAGTTCGGCGAACGGCTGTCGATCAACCTCCAGGCCGGAGGCATGCACCTGATTGCGGGCCTGAGTGAAGGGGATGATGTTGAACTCGCTCAGCGCGCCCGGGCCATTGGCCTCGCTGTCGAGCCGCTGTCGCAGTGGTACCTCGAGGCCAGGCCCAGGCACGGCCTGGTACTGGGTTTTACCAACATCGCCAGCGCTGAACAGGCTGCCGCGGTGGCGCTTCGATTGGCTCAAGTCATCACCTAGGTGGTGTGCCGGAAAAAGGCTTTTATCGCTAGGTAAAACCCTACAACTGTGTGTCTCGAAGGCACTCAAAGGACGTGCTAGCGTAGCCCTTTCATTGCCCTGGGAAGCAAACATGACCACCCGCTACGCAAAAATCGTCCTGACCCTGATGCTGGCGGCCTTCGCCGCGCTGGTGGCGTTCAACAACCTTACTGATTACGGCTCCAACTTTGCCTTCGTCAAGCATGTGTTGAGCATGGACACCACCTTTCCCGGTAATACGGCCATGTACCGGGCAATCACTACACCCTGGCTGTGGCATGGCGCCTATGGGCTGATCATCGCCGGCGAAGCCTTGACTGCCGTATTACTGGCCCGTGGGGCGCTGGCAATGTGGCGGGCCAGGCTAGGTACTGGCCGGCAGTTCGATGCCGCCAAACAGGTGGCCATTGTCGGTTTTACTGCGGGCCTGCTGGTGTGGTTTTTCGGCTTCATGGTGATTGGCGGTGAGTGGTTCCTGATGTGGCAATCCCATCAGTGGAACGGCCAGGAAGCGGCATTCAAGTTCTATATGGCGCTGCTCGGGGTGCTGATTTTTCTCAACCAGGCGGAGGCTGATCGCGACTGAAGCGCCTCATACGGTCAGCGAACGAATTTGACGAACATCCGTTCAGGGACGTGTTCGTCAAGGTGCTCGATGCTCCCGCTGGGGACAAACCGGGCCTTTGCGATCAATGCCTGAGAGGCAATGTTGGAGACATGGTGCGACACCGTCCCTATGCAGGCTGAGAACTGGGGCCTTCTGCCTTAAGCCATTTGCGCAAGCGCCCACGTGCATTGTCATAGGGGGAGGCGGTGTTGAACTGGATCATCCGCCCCATCGTCCAGTGCTCGTACCACGGGCATTCATACAGCTCGGCATTCTCGCGGCTCTGGATGCTGGACACGATCCGCTGCTTTGCGCTGTCGAGCCGCTCGAGCAATTGCTCAAAAGGGATGCCTTGGTAGTCGCGGTAGAACTTCTGTGCAAGCTGGCCCAACTGGTTCCACTTGAAGCCGGTTTCCGGGAAGTCGATGACAGTGCCGGCGGCGTCCGCGTCCAGCCACTTGAGCACCAATTCATTCCAGCCCACCAGGTAGGCGACCAGATTGGCGACGCTCATCTGCGTCCCCTTGGCATGCCCCTCCAGGCTGCATTCGTTGACCCGGGGCATGGGTACCCGCCGGATGATGCTGAGCAGTTTTTCATAGCGGGTATTGATGGCATCGAGCAGTTCTTGTTTGTTCTGAGGGACCGTCATGATTTACCTGGGCTATCTGAATGTGCTCGCCGGCCTGATGGTTGAACGTTGTCATATACATGCCCTGTACTCTGCTGCGCCTCAAACGCCCGCGCCAGAAAGTCGATCAAGGTACGCACCGACGGTAACAGCCCGCGCCTTGAAGGGAAGACAGCGCTGATCACGCCTTCGGTGGGCTGCCAGTCGGGGAGCAGGCTGACCAGGCGGCCGTCGTCTATCTCATCCTTGACCACGGCCAGTGGCAGGTTGGCGATGCCCACGCCCAGCAGTACCGCACTTTTCAGGGTCGGCATGTCGTCACTGACCAGCCGTGGGGTGTGGCAGATCTCAGCCCTCATGCCTTCTGGCTCGGTCAGCCCCCAGGTGTATTGCAACAGCGGGCTGCCCCAGTTGATGGTCGGCAGCCCGGATAAATCCGCAGGGAGTAGGGGCAATGGATGCGCCTGCAAAAACGCCGGGCTCGCTACCAACACCTGGGGGCTCCTGGCGAGCAGTTTCATCACCAGGTCGCTGCTTTCCAGGGGCGGGAAGCACAGGTTCAGCGCAATGTCATAGCCCTCGCTGATCACATCGACCTTGCGGTTGAAACTCTTCACGTTGAGTTCAACGCTGGGGCACTGCGCCATGAACTGGCCCAGCATCGGCGCTACCCAGTAATTGAGCAGCGCGGTGGTGCAACTCAGGCGAATCACTCCGCGCGGCTCGGCTTTGTTGAAGGCGATCAGCTCCTCGGCGGACTCTGCCTCGGCGGTCATTGCCACGCAGTGGCGGTAGTAGGCCTGGCCAATATCAGTGACCTGGAACTGACGGGTGGAGCGTTGTATCAGGCGTGCCCCCAGCCGCGCTTCCAGCTGGCTGACCCGGCGGCTCAAGGTCGACTTGGGCATGTTCAGCGCCCGACCGGCCGCTGCGAAACCACCATGCTCAACCACCTTGGCGTAGAGGAAGAGCTCATTCAGGTCGAACATGGGTATCGTTCCATTTTTGAGATGGTGAAGTTTAATTCAACCACTACCGAGCACCTAGTGTGATGACTAAAGTGGGACCCTGGTTTTTTCCTACAACCATCAGCGGGGTACGCGAGGACGGTCAATAGGCGGATTTTGTCAGTGAAAGTGGTTCAGTGACGACGAGCTAGACTCCCAGCGCCATAAACACCGTTGACTCTTTCCGGTGCGGCCCATTTCGGGAAACACCTTTTTACCAGGAGCATCATGATGTCTAAACCCTACGTTCGCCTGGACAAAGACAACGCAGCTGTCCTGCTGGTTGACCATCAGGCTGGCTTGCTGTCACTGGTGCGCGATATCGAGCCCGACAAGTTCAAGAACAACGTACTGGCCCTGGCTGACCTGGCCAAGTACTTCAAGCTGCCGACCATCCTCACCACCAGTTTCGAAACCGGCCCCAACGGCCCGCTGGTGCCCGAGCTCAAGGCGCTGTTCCCGGACGCGCCGTACATTGCCCGCCCTGGCCAGATCAACGCCTGGGACAACGAAGACTTCGTCAAGGCCATCAAGGCTACCGGCAAGAAGCAACTGATCATCGCGGGCGTAGTCACCGAGGTGTGCGTGGCGTTTCCGGCGCTGTCGGCCCTGGCCGAAGGCTATGACGTGTTTGTGGTGACCGATGCCTCTGGCACCTTCAACGAACTGACCCAGCAATCGGCCTGGGCCCGCATGACCGCCAACGGCGCCCAACTGATGACTTGGTTTGGCCTGGCGTGCGAGCTGCACCGCGACTGGCGCAACGATATCGAAGGCCTGGGGACCTTGTTCTCCAACCACATTCCTGACTATCGCAACCTGTTCACCAGCTACAACGCGTTGACCGAGGGCAAGTAAGCCCAGAGGGGGTGGCTGCCCTGTCACGGGCAGCCGCTATTTCAGTCCAGTGCCGCCTGGAACTTGTGCACGACTTCGGTCGGCAGTCGGGCCATCTGGTCCGTGACGGTTTGAAGCTTTTCCTTGAGCGAGATGGGTAGCGCCTGTTCACTTTCGTTGAGCAAGGCTGCGGGTCGCCCGGGTAAAAATCCTGGTGGCGGCCTTACCGCTGGGTGGGTAGCGCTCGAACAAATCCTGCACCCAGTCCGGCCGGGTTTTACTGGCGTCGTTGATCCAGTTGGCCACCGAGTCCTGGGCGTATTTGTCGGTTTCCTCTAGCATGGCAATCAGCAAGGGTTCGGCGATTTGCGGCTGGGCTTTGAGTGGGGCGATGTGTTCGCACCAGACCCCGCGCGGACGCAGGATTTCAACGCAGAAACGGCGGATCAGCGGGTTGTCGTTGCGGGCATGGCTGCGCAACAGTTCCAGCGAAGCCGTCAGGTCCTGGGCCAGTAGAGGGCGCAAGGCAATCCAGGCCCATTCGCGCACGCCAAAGTGGCTGTCGGTGGCGAACCGGAACTGGCTCAGCAACGCCTGTTCCAGCGGCGTGTCGCGTACGCAGAAGGCATTGGCGAAGGCCGCCCAACTGCGCACGGTGTCAGAAGGATGCTCCAGCAGCAACTGCCAGCTCCGTTCGCGCAGGGGCAGGGCGGCGCTTTCCAGCCACTGGCCCAGCGCAAGGCCCAGCCCCGCGACTTTCTTCGAAATGCCCAGTGCCTGGCCGGCCTGGGCCGCGCTCAGCAGTGCCTGGGCCAGGGAAGTTTCCACCTGCGAGGCAAGGGCCTGCGCCAGCGCCACCTGGTCGACTGCCAGGCACTCGCCCAGATTGCGGGTTGTCAGGCGGCCCTGGTCGATCAGGGCTTTGCGTTCTTCACTCATATTGATCCCAGCGCTGTGTTCATGGGTTGCTCCCCGGGCAAGGCCTCTTCCCGTTCGAACAGGTTTTGTAGTGGGCCTAATGCCCATCCGGCAGTGGCGGGGACAGTGCGCGACTGGTGGAAATGCAATAGAGCGACTCGGACAACCCCTGGCGTTGCTCAGGGCTCAGACCCTGGATGATGCCGCTGATCCAGTGCGTGTGTTCGGCGAATACCTCATCGACCACGCGCTTGCCGTCGGCAGTCAGGCTGATGATTAATTTGCGCCGGTCGGCAGGGTCTGTCTTGCGCTTGATAAAGCCGTCGCCCTGCAGGCCGTCGAGCAAGCCGGTCACCGTGCCGGTGGTAATCGACAGGCGCGTCGCCAGCTCCAGGGGCGAGAGCTTCCCGCCAGCGCTCTTGAGGGTGAGCATGATGACAAAGCGGCCTTCCGAGAGGTTGTAGCGAGCGAGCCGGATGGCACACACGCGATTGATCGCGGCCGCCGCCGACAGTAGCTCGAAACACAGTTTTACGCTGTCCCTGGCCTCGGCCGGTACCCCCTCAAGCTCATGCAGCATGATGTGGTGTTTGTTTTCTAAAATATTCATAAGGCGCAGTTTATCTTGGCGCCTTACTAAATCAACATTTTGTTTAATGTCCCCGGACCAGGTGCCGGCGGCATCAGGAGCGCGGCTTGCTCACCGACCGACTGGCCAGCAGCCCCAGCTCAAACAGAATCCACATCGGCACCGCCAGCATGGTCTGCGAAAACACATCCGGCGGGGTCAGCAGCATGCCCACCACAAAGCAGCCGACGATCACATACGGCCGGCTCTTCTGCAGGGTCTGCACATCGGTGATCCCGGCCCAGATCACCAGGAAGGTGGCCACCGGAATTTCAAACGCCAGGCCGAACGCCAGCAACAGCGCGAGGATGAAATCCAGGTACAGGGCGATATCAGTCATCATCGCCACGCCGTCCGGGGTCACGCTGGTAAAGAAGCCGAACATCATCGGGAACACCAGGAAAAACGCGAACGCCATGCCCAGGTAAAACAGCACCACGCTGGCGGCCAGCAACCAGGCGGCGGTGCGGCGTTCCTGGCGATACACCGCCGGTGCGATCATGCCCCAGGCCTGGTGCAGCAACAGCGGCATGCTGATAAACAGGGCAATCATCATGGTCAGCTTGAGCGGCGCCAGGAACGGTGACGTCACCCCGGTGGCGATCATGGTTGCGCCGCTGGGCAAGAAGTCGCGCAACGGTTGCGAGACGAAGCTGTAGAGCTGCTGGGCAAAGGGGAACAGCGCGCAAAACACCAGGAGGATCGCCAGGACGCAGCGCACCAGGCGCGAGCGCAACCGGGTCAGGTGGCCGGTCACCGACAGGCGCGGAGCAGGCAAGGGCAGGTCGCTCATGGGGCAGGTGGTCCTTTGGGCGTGGCGGTTTCTGGCAGCGGGGCGTCCAGGCGGATACCGTCGCGCAGTTGCTGCTCCAGTTGCCGCAAGGGTTGCTGGTCGATGCTCTGCAACAGGTGTTCGTGGTCCAGTTCCTGGGTGACCTGGGCCTTGAGCGTATTCATCGCCCGCTTGGCCCGGCCCAGCCACAGCCCGGCATTGCGCGCGGCGATCGGCAGGCGCTCGGGGCCCAGCACCAGCAGCGCCACCAGGCCCACCAGCAGCAGTTCGCTAAAACCGATATCGAACATCAGAGTTTGCTGTCGGCAGGTCGCTGAGGTTCGGCTTGCACCTCAAGGCTGGTCTTTTCTGCCGCCTGGGCGCCGGGTTCGTTGCCCATGGAGGAGCGAAAGCCCTTGATGGCCTCACCCACATCACTGCCCAGGCCCTTGAGGCGCCGGGTGCCGAACAGCATCACCACGATCAGCAGCACGATGACCAGTTGCCAAATCCCTATACCTCCCATAACGCCACTCCAAGCCATTGATTTGAAAAATGAAGGCGCAGTTTGCCGAGGCTTTATGACGGCGCGGTGACGGTTTTGCGGGAATTGTGTGAGTCTGCCACTTGGTTGAAACATCCACTGTGTTGACTGTCGCCAGGATCTGCATAAAAGGTGGCGTGGCAATGGACAAGAAACGGCAGCAGGGGGCGGCGTTGTTGATGGTGCTGGTGGCCCTGGCGATGCTGGCGGGAGGCATGGCCTGGATGGTCGAGCAGGGGCGCCAGCAGGTCGACAGCGTGCGCCTGGTGCAACAGCGGGTGCAGGCCCGCGCGATCGAACGGGCGGCGCTGGCCTTTACCGAACAGGCCCTGCAAGACCCGCTGTGGCGCGCCAGCCCGTTGTTCTGGCAGGCCATGCGCGGGCAGCCGTTGGCTTATGACTTCAAGGGGGGCAAGGCGAGCATCCAGATTCGCGACCTGCACACCTGCTTCAACGTCAACGCGCTGATCGGCCCCGAAGCCGAACGTGCCCAGCGCCAGTTGGTGCATCTGCTGGGGGCGGACATGGCCGCCGAACGCCTGGCCCAGACCCTGGCCGACTGGCTCGACGCCGACCAGCAGACCCGCCTGCAAGGTGCCGAAAGCAACGAATACTTGCGCCAGTCGCCACCGCGCCTGGCGGCCAATCAACGCATGCGCGATATCAGCGAGCTGAACCTGCTGGCGGTGCCCGACGCACTGCGGGCGTTGCGTTACCCGCAGTTATGCAGCCTGGACGAGACGGCTGGCTGGCGCCTGAATGCCAATGCGTTGAACCTGGAAATGCTGCCGCTGCTGGATGCGTTGTACGAGGGCGAGGTGTCGCGTTCGGTGCTGACTCGCTTGGTCAGCGCGCGGCCGGCGGGGGGCTATCGCGATGCGGGCGAACTGCGCCAGGCCCTGGGGGCGATGGACGACGCGATGTTCGAGCGCTTGAGCGAAGGTCTGCAGCTCAACGGTGACCACTTTCTGCTGCTCCTGGACATAGACCTGGATGGTCAGCGCTTTCGCAGCCAGTACCGTGTCGAGGCCCAGGGGGTCGTGAAGTGGCATGCGCGGGTGCCGGCACAGGGCATGCTGCTGCGCTCGCGGGAGCCTTTGCCGTTATAGCGCGTATGGGAGCGGATTTGTGTGGGAGCGGGCTTGCCCGCGATGACGGTGTATCAGTCGATAAATCTATTGGCTGACCTGCCGCCATCGCAGGCAAGCCAGCTCCCACATTTGATTTGTGGTGGTGCCAACATTCTCTGCCCCGCGCAGATCCCCTGTGGGAGCGGGCTTGCTCGCGAAAGCGGCAGTCCAGTCACTGTTTCTGGCGGCTGATCCACCGCCATCGCAGGCAAGCCCCCACATTTGCTGTGCAGTGTGGCGCAAACCCGAGATCCCACCTGTTGATTTTGAGATCACCACAAAGCAAATGTGGGAGCTGTCGAGCCCCGGCGAGGCTGCGATAGCGGTAGATCAGCCAACATCCATGCTGGCAATGACCTCGTCATCGCAGCCTCGCCGGAGCTCGACAGCTCCCACAAGGATCGTGATGCAGGAGCCGGGCCGGCTCCTGCCGCTGAATCAGATCGCCAATTCACCCCCGTCAGCACGCTGGATCACAACCGTGGAGGCGCGAGGGCGGACTGTGCCGACCGTGACGTCGGTAGCCACACCGGTGGACGGCCAGTTGTCCGGGTGTTGGATGTTGACGAACACCGTCTTGTTATCGGGTGTGAAGGTCACCCCCGTCACTTCAGAACCGTTAGGCCCGACGAAGAAGCGGCGCAGGTCGGCCTGGTTCTGCGCATTGACCGGCACTTGCTTACCCTGGGCATCGACCATATTGGTCGGGATCACCACCAGCATCTGGTCGTTGGTGTAGTCGGTCAGGGTTTTTTCGCCGTTGTCGGTCTGGATCCACATTACGCCACGGCTGTCGAAGGTCATGCCATCCGGGCTGGCGAACTGGTTCAGTGTGGTCAGGCCTGAGCGGTTGATGTCCGGGGCGCCTGCGGCGTTGGCGCCAAACACAAAGATGTCCCAGGTGAAGGACACCTGGTTGTCCGCGTCATGCCAGCGAATGATGTGCCCGTGCTTGTTTTTGACGCGCGGGTTGGCGGCGTTGGCCACGGTGCGGCTGGTGTTGTTGGTGAGCGTCAGGTAGACGTCGCCATTGAGCGGGTTGACCGAGGTCCACTCCGGGCGGTCCATCGGCGTGGCGCCCACGGCGTCGGCCGCGCCACGGGTGTTGAGGATGATCCCCGGCAGGTCGGTGAACTTCGCGCCCAGGGTGCTGCCATCCACGGTCGGGCTGGCCACGTCGAGCAGCAACCAGTTGCCGCTGCCGTCGGCATTGAAGCGCGCCACGTAGAGCTTGCCGCTGTCCATGTACTTGGCGCCGGTGGCCAGGCGGTCGCTGGGGTTGGCGTCTGCCGGGTCCCACAAGGCGGTGGAGACGAATTTGTACAGGTACTCGTTCTGCGAGTCGTCACCGCTGTAGAACACCACTGGCTTGCCGGCGGTGGTAAGGCCCGGCCAGCAACCTTCGTGGCGGAAACGGCCGAGGGCGGTGCGTTTCACGGCGCGGGTCGAAGCGTTGTACGGGTCGATTTCAACGATGTAGCCATAGGTGCTGGCTTCGTTGCGGTAGTCATCAGTGGCGGTGGCGCCGCTTGGGGTCACGTCGAAGCGGCTGAACTCACCGTTGACCTCGCTTGGATCACCGGCAACGCTCTCCCAGCGATAGTTGCCGCTGCCGGTGCCCACGCCGATGCGTACCTGGTCTGCCGGGCGGGCGCCACTTTTATTGACGAAAATCCCTGGCCAGTTTTCTTCGCAGGTGAGGTAGGTGCCCCACGGGGTATAGCCGTTACCACAGTTGTTGTTGGTGCCGCGGGTCTGGGTGCCGGTCGGCGAGAATTTGGTTTTTACGTGCTCGGTGCCTTTCATCGGCCCCGCCAGGTCCATGACCGTAGCCGTGGTGAAGCGGCGGTTCAATGGATCGTTTTCCATCACCTGCCAACGGCCGTTGACCTTGCTGATGCGCATCACACCCGCACCGTGGGCGTTGATTTCCTTGCGCACTTCTTCGACCGGACGAACACCGCCGACCAGGGTCGGGCCCGCCGGGTGCAGGGCTTGCGCATCGATGTATTCGTGGTTGATCGCAAGCAGGCCGTCGGTGGAGCTGCCATTGATTGGAAAGAAGTGCATGCCGTCGTGGTGCATGCCTACCGCGTTGGCCTGGTCGGTCGAGGTGTTGCTGCCGTCGCTTTTCCAGGGGGCAGCGTTGCTGTTCAGCGGTGTACCCCAAGGGGCCAGCACGTGGGCGGTGTAGCCGGCGGCCACGGTGCAGGCATCGGTGAGGGAGCCGGGGATCGAGTTGAAGCCCAGTTTCAGTGCCGGCTTTGGCGGCTGGGTAGGGGTGTCGTTGTCCGAGCCACCGCCGCTGTCAAAACAGCCCGTCAGGCCGGTACCGGCAATCATGGCGATCGCGGCGCCGAGCCCGCCCCGTACCACACTGCGGCGGCTCAGGTAGGCAGTGAGTACCGATTCCATCGGCTCATTGAGGCTCAGGTTGCGATTCTGGTTGTCGCCAGTCTCTCGACTCATTTCATCAGGTCCTTTGTAGATCACGATTTTTGAAAGGAGCCCGAACTCTAAGAGCCGAATGTGATGATTCGCGGTCGGTTTTGTTAAAAATGTATTTAAGTTTAATTTTTTTATTTCCTTTTGTTGCAGATTTGCATATTTCACTCTTGTTAAAAAACTGACATTAAACCGTCATTAATTGACCCCCACTATGCCGCCCTTAAAGCAGTTAGCCTCAGGGTGAGAGAACAATGGTTTCAATGGTGCGGCGCGATGTATTGGGATGGATGACGCTGGGCGCCTGTGCCCCGTGGCTGGCCGGCTGCTCCAGCCGGGGGGCTGCGGCGGGGCCTGCGGACAGCCAGCCGGTCGACCTGTTGTATATCGCTGACACCCTCGATGCACGCCTGCCGGGTCGCCCGGTGGTACCTGCCACACGCCTGGGGCCGGCGACGCGCATCGGCCAGGCACCTTGGATTACCGGGGCCAATGCGCGTTTTCGCCAGGCCGATGGCAGCCAGTTGGATGGCCTGCTGGATGCCTCCTTAAGTGACGGTGTGCAAACCGGCGGCTACGCGGTACTCGGCGCGGTGTTGCAACGCCTGCGCGATGAAGCCGGGCCTGAGAATAGCCTGACCCTGGAAAACGGCCAGTGCTGGAACGGCAGCGGCCTGGCTTACCTGACCCGTGGCCTGTCCGGGGTCCAGGGCAGCCAGTTGCTCGGCAGCGAAGTGCGAGTCAGCAGCGACGAGCGCGTGCTATGGCCCGAACAATGCCAGGGCCTGTACCAGCAATTCGGCCACCCGGTGCTGGGCGCCGGGCTGGCCAGCGCCAGCGCGCAACGCCTGGCCACCCCAGGCATGCAGGTGTTCCGCCGGGGCGGCGTGCGCATCGCCGTGGTTGGCATTACCGACCCTTATGCGCGGGACCAGCAAGGGTCTTTGAAAGAGTGGTTGCACAGCCTGCAACCGGTGCTCACCCAGGCCCGTGAAGAAGCCGACCTGGTGGTGGCCCTGGCCGATGTCGGTACCGGCCCGGGCTTCTGGCTGGCCGAGCGCCTGAGTCAGGTGGACTTGATGTTGTGTGCCCGTGGCCAGGACCTGTGGCCGCAGCCGGTAGAAATCCTGCAAAGCTCCGGCAAGCGCGTCCCGGTGGTGCTGGGCGGGACCCGGGCCAGCGGCGCCTTCCGTATCCGCTGCCAGGCCCAGGCCGGGCAATGGCGCTTTGATGCGCGCTTTTTTGCGGCCCAGGCCAGCGCGTTGGACGCTCCCGCCCAGGCCCACGCCCAGCGCCTGCAACCACGCCTGCAACAACAGCGCGCAGCCCACGCGGCGTGGCTCGACCAACCCTTGGCCAAGGCCCCGGAAAACCTCTGGCGCCGCGATGTGCGCGCCGGCAGTTGGGATCGCCTGTTGCACCAGGCCCTGGCCCGCGAGCCCAAGAGTGCGGTACTGCTGCCGGGCCTGCGCTACGACAGCCCCTTGGCCCGTGGCCAGATGATTACCCGCGAACACTTGATCAGCCTGAGCGCCAGCTACCCGGCGCCGGTCGTGGATGTCCCGGCGCAGCAGGTGCGCCAGGTCCTGGAAAACGGCGCCGAACAGCTGTTTGGCGAACCACTGCTATTGGATAACAGCCAGGACTTGCCACGCTGGCTCGGCCAACCCTGGCAGGTCACCTATAGCCCGGGCGGCAAGCGGGTCAGTGAGTTTGCCGAGCCGGTCGGCACCTGCCGCACCTTTGGCCTGGGCTTTGCCGCCGATGCCGGGCAACCGCTGTGGCAGCACCTTGAAGGCTGGTTGCGCGAGCAGCCGGCGGATTGGCAACTGGCGCCGCTGCAATTGCCCGAAGTGCGCTATGTGCAGGGGCATCCGGGATGGCATCCACGGAGCCTGGTCAGTTGAACCGTGCGGGCAACCTGCTGCTGGCAACGCTCCTGGCCTGGCTGGCAGCGCAATGTGTGCTGCAACTGTGGCACGGCATCGCGCAACCGATCGCGCTAAACCCGCCAGCGGCGCCGGTCGCCGACCTGTTGAGCAACCACTGGACACCGCGTCAGGCTCCCAGCGACGACCTGCCGTTGACCACCCTCAAGGTCGATTACCTGGGCAGCCTCAAGGCCACGCCGTTGCGCGCCACGGTACTGGTCCTGCGCTATCAGCAACAAGAACGCACGCTGACCCTGGGTCAGCGCCTGGCCCCCGGCATCGTCCTGCAAGACATTGATGACCGTGGGCTGATTTTCGACAATCAAGGGCAGCGCGAGCGCTTGCCATGGCCGACTGAGCGACCGGTGATCGGCCTCAAGCGCAAGGAATGAACCGACGATGCACATGATCAATAAATGCCTGGGCCTGAGCGCATTGTGCCTGGCCTTGAGTGTGACTCCAGCCCACGCCGAAGACGCGCCGGCCTTGTATGAAGTGAACTTCATCGACACTGAACTCACGGACTTTATCGACAGCGTGTCGCGCATCACCAACACCACCTTCATCATCGACCCACGGGTCAAGGGCAAGGTCACGGTGCGCAGCCTCGATATGCTTGGTAGCGAGGCCATCTATGACATCTTCCTCGCCCAGTTGCGCGCCCAGGGTTTTGCTGCGGTCAACCTGCCCAATGGCAGCGTGAAAATCGTGCCGGACCAGGCCGCGCGCCTGGAGCCGGTGCCGGTGGAGTCTGCACGCCAGGCCGTGCAAGCCAACGATGGCATGGCCACCCGGGTATTCAGTGTGCGCAACGCCGCCAGTGAACAGATGCTCAATATCCTCAAGCCGCTGATTGACCCCCGGGTGGGAGTGATCAGCCCGTACCCGTCGGCCAACCTGCTGGTGATCACCGACTGGCGCAGCAACCTCGACCGTATCGACGCGCTGTTGCAGCAACTCGACCAGGTCAGTCAGGAGCCCCTGGAAGTGCTGCCCCTGGTCAATGCCAGCGCCAACGACACCGCACAATTGATGACCCGCCTGCTGGCCCGCGAGCAGGGCGCCGATGGCGCGCAGGTGGTTGCCGACCCGCGCAGCAACGCGTTGCTGGTACGCGGCAGTGCCGACAGCCGCCAGCGGGTGCGCGCGTTGCTCAAGCAATTGGACCAGCCACAGACTGCCTTGCGACCTTCGAACACGGTGGTGATGTACCTGCGCCATGCCAATGCGGCTGAGGTGGTCAAGGTGCTGCGCGGCTTGAGCCAGGACACCCCGGGCGCCGGTGGCGAAGGCGTGCCCACCGAAGGTGCGCCCAAGCAGATGGCGGTCAGCGCCTCAGGCATTCGCATGGAGTCGGAGGAGGGCACCAACGCCGTGGTGATGGTCGGCCCGGACAGCGAAATCGCCGCCTACCGCACCATCGTCGAACAACTGGATATCCGCCGCGCCCAGGTGGTGGTGGAAGCAATCATCGCCGAAGTCTCCGACACCCGCGCCCAGGAACTGGGGGTGCAATGGCTGTTTCTGGGCGACTCGTTTGGCGGCGGCGCGGTGAACTTTACCAATGGTGGGACGAGCATCGCCGGCCTGGCCGGGGCCGCTGGCAGCGGCGACACCGCAGGCCTGGGCAAGCTGTTGGCCAATGTGCCAGGGGCGACCGCCGGCTTCGGCAAGCTCAATGGCGGCGGGCTGAACTTCCTTGCGCTGCTCAATGCATTGAAAAGCGAAAGTGGCTTCAACCTGCTCTCGACCCCAACCCTGCTGACCCTGGACAACGCCGAAGCGTCGATCCTGGTGGGCCAGGAAGTACCGTTTGTGACGGGCTCGGTGACACAGAACAACACCAACCCCTACCAGACCATCGAGCGCAAGGAAGTGGGGATCAAGCTGCGGATCAAGCCGCAGATCAATATCGACAACACCGTGCGCCTGGACATCGTGCAAGAGGTCTCGTCGATTGCCGAGAGTACCGGCGCCAGCGATGTGATCACCAACAAGCGCGAGATCAAGACCAAGGTCATGGTCGAAGACAACGGCTTGGTGGTGCTGGGCGGGCTGATCGGCGACGAGGCCAAGAACAGTGACCAGCGTGTGCCGTGGCTCGGCGATATCCCAGGGATAGGGCGGCTGTTCCGCTCCAACGCCAGCCAGCGCACCAAGCAGAACCTGATGGTGTTTATCCGCCCGCGGATCATGCGCGACGGCGAAACCCTGGCTCAACTGAGCAGCGAGAAGTACCGCAACCTAAAGGTCAATTCGAACCTGGCATTGCCCGCGATCTCCGATAACAACGCCTTGCTGCGCCTGTTCCCGGCCAGCCGCGAACGTCTCGACGAGGGTGTGTGGTGAGTACGTTGTTGCCCTATAGACTGGCACGCCAGGCGGGCCTGGCGCGGGCGCCGGGCGCGCAAGGCTGGACCTTGTGTTTGCGCGAGGATGTCGACACCGACGCCTTGCAGGAAGTGCTGCGCGTGCATGGCCTGCCGACGCTGGTCGAGCACCTCGATCCGGCCCAATACGAACTGCGCCTGGGGGCCTTGTACCAGGCCGGCGAGTCGGCCACGGCAGCGTTGATCGAGGGCATCGGCGAGCAGGTCGATCTCGACAGCCTGATCAACGAGCTGCCACGGATCGAAGACCTGCTGGAGAGTGACAACGAAGCGCCGGTGATCCGCCTGATCAATGGCCTGTTCGCTGAAGGCCTGCGCTTGCGGGCCTCGGATATCCATATCGAGACCTTCGAACAGAGCCTGGTGGTGCGCTTGCGGGTGGACGGCCATCTGCGCGAGATCCTGCGCCCGCCACGGGCCTTGTCGGCCATGCTGGTGTCGCGGATCAAGGTCATGGCGCGCCTGGATATCGCCGAAAAACGCCAGCCCCAGGACGGGCGCATTACCTTGCGCTCCGGCGGGCGCGAGGTGGATATCCGGGTTTCGACCTTGCCCGGCATTCACGGCGAACGTGTGGTAATGCGTGTGCTGGACAAGCAGGCCAACCTGCTGGACCTGAACAACCTGGGCATGCCTGCAGAGGTCGAACAGGCTCTGCGCGCCTGCCTGTCGCGGCCCAACGGGATCTTGCTGAGCACCGGGCCCACCGGCTCGGGCAAGACCACCACGCTGTATGCCAGCCTGAATGCGCTGAACGATGGTTCGTGCAATATCCTCACCGTCGAAGACCCAGTGGAGTACGCGATTACCGGCATCGGCCAGACCGCGATCAACCCCCGCGCCGGCATGACCTTCGCCAGCGGCCTGCGGGCGATCCTGCGCCAGGACCCGGACGTGATCATGCTCGGCGAAATCCGCGACCAGGAGACCGCCCAGATCGCGGTGCAAGCTAGCCTTACCGGGCACCTGGTGCTGTCGACACTGCACACCAACAGCGCGGTGGGCGCGGTCACGCGGTTGCGGGACATGGGCATCGAACCGTTCCTAATCGCCTCCAGCCTCAAGGGCGTGATGGCCCAGCGTCTGGTGCGGCGTTTGTGCCATTGCGCAACGCCGGCACCGTTGCTGGCCGCCGAGCGCCAGTTGTGGCCGGAGCTGGCCCTGCTGGAACACAGCTTTCACCCCCAGGGCTGCGACGACTGCCAGGGCAGTGGTTACCACGGGCGGATCGGCCTCTATGAATTCATCACCCTGGATGCCGGCTTGATCAGCCTGTTGTACGACGGCGCCAGCGAAGCGGCCATGCACGAATACCTCGCCGACAAGCGCCAGAGCCTGACCGCCATGGCCACCGAATGCCTGCGCCGTGGCGAAACCAGCCTGGAGCAGGTTCTGCGTGCGGTGCGCGACTGATGCCGACCTATCGCTACCAGGCGCTGGACCTGCGCGGCAATCGCCGCAAAGCCAGCATCCAGGCGGAAAACGAGCGCCATGCCCGGCAACTGCTGCGTGAGCAGGGCCTGTTTGCCCGTGAGTTGCAGGTGCAGGGCGCAAGCCTGTCGAGCCCGCGCGGGCAACGGTTGAACCATGGGCAACTGTGCGAATTGACCCGCCAGTTGGCCACGCTGTTGAGCGCCGGCATCCCCTTGGTGGATGCCTTGGCCACCCTGGAACGCCAGTTGGCGGAGCCGGCGATTCGCAACCTGCTGGTGGCGGTGCGCGGTGCCCTGGGCGAAGGCTTGAGCCTGGCCCAGAGCCTGCGTCGCCAGGGTGGGCAGTTCAATACCCTGTATTGCGCACTGGTCGAGGCCGGCGAGCGCTCGGGCAAATTGGCGCCGGTGCTGGAGCGCCTGGCCGAGCACCTGGAGCAAGTGCAGAAACAACGGCACAAGGCGCGCACGGCGTTGATCTACCCGGCGGTGCTGATCCTGGTGTCGCTGGCGGTGGTGATTGGCCTGATGACCTTTGTGGTGCCCAAACTCACCGAGCAGTTCAGCCACACCGGGCAAAGCCTGCCGCTGATTACCCGGGTGCTGATCGGCGCCAGCGAGGGCCTGGTAATGCTCGGCCCGTGGTTGCTGGGGCTAGGCTTGTTGCTGGCGCTGGGCGCGCGGGTGTTGCTGCGCCAGGCGGTATGGCGCTTGCGCCGCGACAGTCTGGCCTTGCGCCTGCCGCGCATTGGCGTGCTGTTGTCGGTGCTGGAAAGCGCACGGGTCTCACGCAGCCTGGCGATTTTGCTCGGCAGTGGCGTGCCGTTGCTCGAATCCCTGGAGGTGGCCACCGCCACGGTTGGCAACCGGCAGATCCACCAGGCCCTGGAGGCGGTGCGTGAACAGGTCGAAGGTGGCGTGACCCTGTACCGCGCCCTGAGTGCCAGCGGGCACTTCCCGCCAATGCTGCTGAACATGGTCGCCAGCGGCGAGGCCAGCGGCACCTTGCCCGACATGCTGGAGCGCGTCGCCGACAACCAGGAGCGTGGGTTTGCGCGCCAGGTCGACCTGCTGCTGGCGTTATTCGAACCCCTGATGATTCTGCTGATGGGCGCGGTGGTGCTGTTCATCGTGCTGGCGGTGTTGCTGCCGATCATGCAGCTCAATCAGGGCCTGAGCCTTTGAACAGACAACCTGAAAACGGAGAACTTGAAATGCAAAAGCACGCCATGCCTGGCAATCGTGCGGTCAAGCGTCGCGAGCGCGGCTTTACCCTGATGGAAATCATGGTGGTGATTTTTATCATCGGCCTGTTGATCGCGGTGGTTGCGCCCAGCGTACTCGGCAGCCAGGACAAAGCCATGCGCCAGAAGGCCCTGGCCGACCTGGCGACCCTGGAGCAGGCGCTGGATATGTACCGCCTCGACAACCTGCGATTCCCCACCTCCGAGCAGGGTTTACAGGCCCTGGTCAGCAAGCCGAGCCTGGAACCCTTACCGCGCAGCTGGCGTGCCGACGGCTACATCCGCCGGTTGCCCGAGGACCCGTGGGGCAATGCCTATGGCTACCGCACCCCAGGGCAGCATGGCCGGGTGGACTTGTTTTCCCTGGGCGCCGACGGCCAGGAAGGCGGCGAAGGCACCGACGCCGATATCGGTAACTGGGACCTCTAGGCATGCAGCGCAGTCGCGGGTTTTCGCTCCTGGAAATGCTGGTGGTGTTGTTGATCGTCGGCTTGTTCAGTGCCTTGGGCGTGGCCTACCTGGACGCTGGCCAGGCGCCGATGCGCCAGGCCCTGGCCCAACTGGCCAGCGAGGCGCGCAGCCAGGCGGCCCAGGCGCGGCATGCCGGGCAGTTGCTGGGCTTGCGCTGGAATGGCCGCAGCCCGGAGTTCGTGCGCTGGCAGGTGGGGCGGGGTGCGCCTGGGTGGCAGGTCGCACCCTCGCGCGGTGCGCCCTGGCCGGCCGGCTTGCAACCTGACTGGCCGGTGAGCCGCGAGCCCCAGGTGATGTTCACCCCGTCGGGGCTGGCCCGCCCGGTGTCACTCACCTGGCGCTGGGCCGAGGGCCGCCAGCGTTGGCAATGGCAAGCGGACAACACCTTGCATATCGCGACCCTGCCATGAAGCGCCAGCGCGGTTTTACCTTGCTCGAAGTCATGGTCGCCCTGGGGATTGCCGCGTTGATGGCGGTGATGGTCAGCCAGTTGTTGCGCCAGCGCATCGCCACCCATCAAGCGGTCGCGCAACATCGCCTGGGCAGTTTGTGCGCGCGGGAGCTGGAGACGCGGTTTGGCGTGGAGCAGTACTGGCCGCAGATCAATGCGGTGAGCGGCGAGTTGCGTCAGGGGCCTGCCACCTGTTACTGGCAACTGACCCTGGGCAACACCGGGGTCAACCGCTTGCGCCGGGGTGAGTTGAGCTTATTTGCCGATCCCCAGCAGCGTCAGCCCCTGGGTCAGTTCAGCCTGTTCCTGGTGCGCCCATGAAGGCGGCGCAGCGTGGCCTGACCCTGATTGAGCTGTTGGTAGCCATGGCCCTTACGGCGGTGGTCGGGGTGTTGCTGGCGGCCTTGGTCAATGGCTGGGTCAAGGTGCGTGAGCGCCTGGACGAGCCCGGCAGCGAACCCCAGGTATTGGAGTTCTGCATGGCCCTGGAGCGCCGCTTCGATGGCCTGGTGTTGCGCCAGTTGTACGAGCAGCGCTTGCCCCTGGACCTGGCGTGGCTGGAGTGGCAGCCGAGCCTTGGGCAATTGCAGTGGGTGGCCCTGGGCGCCTGGCCGCCGGCAGAAGGCGCGTCGCGTGTGCAACGTCAGCGCCTGCTGTTCGATGCGCGCCAGCAGCGCTTGAACCTGCTGGTCTCGGCCGACCTGTACGCCGCCGACAAGCCGCGCTGGCAACTCAAGGAGTCACTGGCGCCGGTCGAGCGCGCCACGTTCAGTTTTTACCAAGGCACGCGCTGGCTGGCCTTTCCTTCTACTGTTGCCGCCCAGCCCAATCGCGGCGTGCGGATAGAGTTCGAGCACCATGGAGCCCCTTATGTCTGTACTTTCGCCTTGCCCGATACCCAGCCATGAGCCGGAGCGCAGGCATGTTTGAGCGTCTGCGGGGCAAACCGCGGGAATGGTTGCTGGTGCGCCCGCCGGCCACCGCCGAGGGCCGTTGGCAGTGGTTGCACTACAGCGCGCACCAGGCTTGCGCAAGCGGCGCCTGGCCGCCACCGTCGGCGCTGCTGCAACTGCCGGGCGCCTTGATTATTCCAGCGCTCGATTGCAGTCATTTCTGCCTGCCGGCGCCGCCGGGGCTCAAGCGCCACGAGTGGCCGCAGTTGTTTGAAGAGTATGCGCAGCAGCCTGGCGAAGCGTTGCTGGTCAGCTGCCTGTCCCGCGAGGCCGGGCAGCTTGAGTTGTTGGTGATGCAACGCGAGCAGGTCCAGCAATGGCTGGCCGAGTGCGCCGCGCTTGGGCTGCAGATTACCCATGGCTGGGCGGAGTTGCAGTTGTTGCCGCCAGCAGAGCCAGGGCAGGTGGTGGAGTGGCGGCGCGAATCGCTGCGTTGCCTCAAGGCGCATTCCCGGCAATGGTTGGTGTGGCCGCCGGTATTGGGTGAGCGCTTGCCCCAGGCTTGGCGCGACCTGCCTGGCGAGACGCTCGAGGGCGACTGGCCGTCGCGCCTGGCGCGCCTGGAGCAGTTGCCCAGTGTGCTGGAGGGTATGCGGCCGACGCGTACACGGGGGCCGCGAGCGCCACGGGTGAGCCGCGTACAACGACACTTGCTGCTGGGTTGCGTGGTGCTGGCGGCGTGTTGGAGTGCGGTGTATCTGGTGCAGAGTCTGCGCCAGGTTGATGTTTGGAAAGCCCAGGTCAGGGCGCTGGCCGGGCCGGCCAACAACCCGCAACAGGCGCGTACGGCCCTGGCGCGGGTGCAGGGCGAGGCGACCGAATGGCAGGTGCGTCAACAAAAAATCGTGGCCCTGGAGCAGGCGCTCTCGGGTTGGTTGCACCAGCAACCGGGCTGGTCGGTGTCGCGCATCGAGTTTGACGGCAGCCGTTGGCGCCTGGCCTTGCGCGGCAATGGCCCCCAGCCGCTGCCCGCCGAATGGCAGGCCATGGCCCAGGCTGCCGGCGCGCAATGGACTGACCAGGCGCAACATGTCGCCGGTCAACTGCACCTGAGTTTTGATCTGGGAGAACAACCATGAAAGCCCGGATGCTGGAGTACCTGGCCCACTTCAACCAACTGCCGCCCAAGCGCCGCTATGGCCTGTTGGCCGGCTGGTCAACCGTCGGGCTGTTGTTGCTGGTGCTGGTGACACGGCCGCTGCTGGCGGCCTGGCAGGATGCCCGCCAGTGGCAGGCGTTGGCGCAACAGGCCGGCGCGCTGGTGCCGCCAGCGGCGTTCTCCAACGAGCAGTGGCAGGCCCTGGCCGTGTCGCGCCAATGGGTACTGACCCGCGTTGAACAGCAGGGCGACCGCTGGCAATTGCAGGGCGAGCTGCCGGGACCTCAGGCCCTGCAGCTGCTGCTACGGACCGTGCAGGAGCAGGGTGGGCGACCCGTGCAGTGGAGCCTGGAGCAGGGCGGCGGCCAGGGTTATGCCTTCAGCCTGGAAGTGGCGGCGCGGCCATGAGTCGCGCGGTCATCCTCTGGGGTATTTGGGTGTTCAGCCTGACCGTGCTGCTGGAGCTGCCGGCCGCCTTCGTTGCCCGCCAGTTGCCATGGCCGACCGGCTGGCAGCCCGGCAGCGTTTCGGGCAGCCTGTGGACTGGCCGTGCGGCACGCGTCGGAGCCCTGGCGCCGGTGGACTGGAAGATCCGGCCGTGGGCGGCGCAAGTGAACCTGGGCTTTCAACAGCGCATCTGGGAGCTGTCGATCCATGGCTGGCCGTGGAACTGGCAGGCGCAGATGGCACCGCGTGCGGTCAGCGCCTTGCCCGCGCCGATGTTCGTGCTGGACGGACGTTGGGAAGGGCGATTGCAGGTCAATGGCGCGGGCATGAGTTGCCTTCGGGCCGAAGGTGAATTGCTGGGGCACGAGCTGGCGCTGTTGAACCCGTGGCTGGTCAAGCTGGGCAATACCCGGATCGAGTTGCAGTGCCGGGATGGGGTGCAGTTGCTAGCGGATCTGCAACTGGCTGGCGAGCATCATTTCAAGGTCGAAGCCAAGCCACAGCGGTTGCAAGTAGACGGGCAGGTGGAGCCGGGGGCTGCCGTGATTCCGCTATTGGTGCAGGCGCGATGGCTGCAGCCCGCTGCCCAGGCGTTCAGCAAGGTGCTGGGTAAACCCTGAGGGTTCGATGGATCACCAAAAACTGTCTATTGTCTATGGGCAGGTAGTCTCGCACTTGCGTGTGCGTGGTGTGATTTTCGGTGCGGGTTGTTAGGGCGCCCTGGCGCCCGGAGCGTTCATGGAAAAGCTCAACGTTGGCCCCAAGTCGTCGCTGCAAGGCAAGGTTTCCAATCTTTCTACTGCACGGGCTTATCTGCTCGCCTGTTCGCTGCTGCTACTGGCCATGTTTCTGTTGGTCGGGGTGTTGCTGGTGTCCATTGCCGAGCACTTGAATCACGATGCCGGCGAGCACAGCCGCATTGATATCGAAAACGCCCTGCTGTCGGTTGAGCGCGTCGCTGGTTCGACGGTCAAGGACTATGCGTTTTGGGGGGATGCCTACGAACACCTGCATCAAAAGGTGGATGTGGACTGGGCGTTTGGCCGGCAAAACATCGGCACGACGCTGTTTTCCGACTTCGGTTTCCAGGGGGTGTTTGTTGTCGATCCAGCCGGTCGCACGGTGTATTCGCTGATTGACGGCCAGTTGCAGAGCGTCGCCGTGCAGGACTGGTTGCACCTGCCGATCGAGCCCCTGCTGGCCCAGGCCCGGCAGGCCGCGACCAACAGCCAATCGGTGACCCGGCTGATACAGGCCGATGGCATGCCGGCGGTGTTGGCCGCCGCTGCGCTGACGCCTGGCACCGATCCGAACGTAGAGGCCGATAGCGGTCCCGCTTCGGTGTTGATCTTCATTGCCAAGCTGGCGCCGCAACGGCTGGCTGCACTGGGCGAGGATTTTGGTGTGCAAGGTCTGCGGGTCGCCCCGGCCGGCGGGGCGGCGGCGGGCGCACCGAGCCTGAGCCTCAGGGACAATGCAGGTGTTGTGCAATGGACCGCGGAGGATCCTGGGCGCCAGTTGCTGGGGCTGGTTGTGCCGCTGGTGACAGTTGCCGGCCTGATCTTTGCCTTGATGGCCTGGGTTATCCAGCGCCGCAGTACCGCTGCCGCGCGGCTCATGGACCTTAATTACGCCACCCTGCAAGCCAGTCGTGCGGCGCTGGCGGTCAGCGAGGAGCGCTTTCGTGATGTGGCCGAAGCGGCGTCCGACTGGATCTGGGAAGTCGATACCCAACTGCGGTTTACCTACCTGTCGGAGCGCTTTGATGTGATTACCGGCCTTGTCGGGGCCAACTGCCTGGGGCTGGCGGTGGATCAGCTGCTGACCTCTGATCAGGGCCTGTTGGCCATCTGGTTCAAGGACCACGCCCATCGCCCGAATGCCATCGTGCAGTGCAGCTATGTGTCTGGCGAGGGTCAGCGACGCATTTGCCGGCTGTCGGTGCGCGAGATACCTGGCCAGGGTTATCGAGGCACCGCCAGCGACATCACCGAAGAGGTCGAGGCCCGGCGGCGTATTGAATATCTGTCGCAACACGATGCCTTGACGGGGCTGGCCAACCGCACGCGCATGCAGGAATTCCTCGAGGGCAAGCTCAAGGCGGTGCCGACCCTGGCAAGGCCGTTGGTCATGCTCAGTATTGATCTTGACCGCTTCAAGCCGGTCAACGACCTGCTGGGGCACGCGGCTGGCGATGATGTACTCAACCAGGTGTCCCGGCGTTTACAGGGCTGCCTGCGTGGGGATGATCTGGTGGCGCGCATAGGTGGCGATGAGTTTATGTTGGTGGTGGCGGGCGTGAGCTCGCCGCTGGAGGTGGAAGGCCTGTGTCGGCGCCTGATCGACTGCATAGAACAACCGTTTTACATCACCGAACATGAAGTGTTTATCAGTGCCAGCATTGGCATTGCCATGGCGCCGGCGGACGCGACCCTGGCCGAAGAGTTGCTGCGCTATGCCGATATCGCCCTCTACGAAGCCAAGGAAGGCGGGCGTAACACCTGGCGCTTTTATGCGGGCGATATGAACGCACGCATCATTGAGCGGCGCCAACTGGAAGCCGATTTGCGCCAGGCGATCAAGCACGGCGAACTGCGCCTGGATTTCCAGCCGCGCTACCGCATTGAAGGCAAGCGCCTGGCCGGTGCCGAGGCCCTGGTGCGTTGGGAGCACCCAAGGCGCGGGCTGCTGGGTCCCGACGTATTCGTCCCCATCGCCGAGGAAACCGGGCTGATCCTGCCGTTGAGCAACTGGGTGCTGCACGAGGCCTGCCAGACGGCCGCGGGCTGGCCTGACGACGTGATGATTTCAGTCAACCTGTCCTCCACCGAGTTCCAGCGTGGGCACTTGGTGTCGCGGGTCAAAGCGGTGTTGCTGGAGACGGGCTTGAACCCGGCGCGGCTGGAGCTGGAGCTGACCGAAAGTGTGATGCTCAATGACGAGAAAGTCGCCTTGAGCATCATGCAAGGCCTCAAGGCCCTGGGCGTGCGCTTGCTGATGGATGACTTTGGCACCGGCTACTCGTCGCTGAGTTATCTGCGCTCATTCCCCTTCGACGGGCTGAAGATCGACCGCAGCTTTGTCGGCGGCCTGACCTCCGGTGGTGGCGATCAGTCGATCATCCAGGCGATTGTCGGCCTGGGCCGGGCGCTCTCGCTGACGGTGACCGCCGAAGGCGTAGAGACCCTCGACCAACTCACGGCGCTGAAGGACGTGCAGTGCGATGAAGCGCAGGGTTTCTACCTCAGCGTGCCGGTGGATGCCCAGGCCATCGGCGCGCTGATCACGGGCCGGACTGCTTAGCCGCTCCTGACCCTGCTTGCACTGACCGCATATAGATAATATGTTAACAATATAACTATAAATGGTCTGTGGGAGGGGGTATGCCTGCCTTGTTCAACCCTTGCGTTGAGTTCGCCAACTGGAATCGTGACTTGCGTGCAGTCTGCGGCAATTTCAGCACCGCGCAGTCAGATCGACACAGTCTGTTTATTGGCAGCGTCCACGGCCAGGACGTGTGTGGCCTGGAGTTGGCGCACATCCGCACCAATGCCGGGCTGATCAGCCGCCATCATACCCACGGCGATGGCGACGATGACCGCCACTGTTTTCTGATCCTGCAGGGCAGCGGCCATCAACGCATCCGCCAGCAGCACCGGGTGATTGACTTGGGGCCCGACGATATCGCCCTGGTGGACTCGGCCCAGGCCTTCGAGATTGAGCCCCAGGGGCTGGTGCAGAATATCTCGGTGCATCTGTCCCGCGCCGAGGTCGCCCGGCAATTCGGCCAGCAGCGCCTGTTTGGCAAGCTGGCGCGCAACAGCGTCGCCACCCATATGATTCGTGCATTGGTGCGCTCCCTGGAGGATGCGCAACTGAGTGAAGGCTATGGTGGCGAGAACGATGGCCCGGCCGTGGAGCAGGCCCTGATCGGCCTGGCGGTTGCCGGTCTGGACGAGCGCGCTGAGGGCCAGCCGGGCTTTGCCTGCGTGGGCCAGGACGACATTTATGGCCTGGCCACGCGCCTGGTGGAAGCCTCCCTGCAAGAGACCGAATTGAGCCCCGAATACCTGGCGCGGCACCTGAATGTCTCAGTGCGCCAACTCTACCGGCTGTTCGAGCAGCGGCATGAAAGCATCGCGCGCTACATCCAGCAGCGCCGCCTGGAGCGGGTGGCCCAGGACCTGCGTGCGCGGGATTTGCGGCATGAGTCAATCACCCAGATCGCCTTCAAGTGGGGGTTTGTCGATGCCGCGCATTTCAGTCGCGCCTTCAAGCGGCATTTCCAGCATGCGCCCCGGGACTTTCGCCAGCAGCCGCTATAGGCCGCGCTTTGGCAGGGAATGCCAAGGGCTTTGGCAGCCTCAGTCAAGTGGCCGCAGGTGGCAGACCCTCTAATAGCGTGGCCTGAGTCGATTAATGTTGGAGAACAATAACAATGAATACACGGAGCCTGCTGTTGGGCACGCCCCTGCTATTGAGCGCGTTCGCCACCCTGGCCTTGGCCGGGCCGGCCCAGGTCGATGGGCCGCGCATCATCGCCGCCGACCGTGAGCCCGGTAACTGGATGAGCCACGGTCGCACCTACGATGAACAACGCTACAGCCCGCTGGACAGGGTGAATGCCGGCAATGTCGGCCAACTGGGCATGGCCTGGACCACCAAGCTGGATATCGACAGTGGCACCGAGGCCACGCCGCTGGTGGTCGATGGGGTGATGTACACCACGGGTGCCTTCAGCATCGTCTATGCGATCAATGCGGCCACGGGTGAGTTGTTGTGGAAGTACGACCCCAAGGTCCCTGCCGAGAACCTTGGCCAGGGCTGCTGCGGTCCGGTCAACCGTGGCGTGGCGGTGTGGCAGGGCAAGGTCTATGTGGGCAGTTTCGATGGGCGCTTGATTGCGCTGGATGCCGGCACTGGCCAGCCGGTGTGGAGCGTCGACACCCTCATTGATCGCAGCAAAAGCTACTCGATTACTGGCGCGCCACGCATCGTCAAGGGCAAGGTATTGATCGGCAACGGGGGCGCCGAATTTGGCGTGCGCGGTTATGTCACCGCCTATGACGCCGACACGGGTAAGCAAATCTGGCGCTTCTACACCGTGCCGGGTGACCCCAAGCTGCCGCCGGAAAATGCGGCGATGGCCAAGGCCATGAAAACCTGGGACGGTGACGGCTGGGTCAAGTGGGGCGGAGGCGGCACGGTGTGGGACTCGATGGCCTACGACCCGCAACTGGACCTGCTTTACGTGGGCACCGGCAATGGCTCGCCGTGGAACTACCAGTTCCGCAGCAATGGCAAGGGCGACAACCTGTATGTGTCATCCATCCTGGCGCTGCGCCCGGACACCGGCGAGTACGTCTGGCACTACCAGATCACCCCGCAGGACCAGTGGGACTTCACCGCGACCCAGCACATGATCCTCGCCGATATCGAGATGAATGGCAGCGTACGCAAGGTGATCATGCAGGCGCCGAAAAACGGCTTTTTCTATGTGCTGGATCGCACCAACGGCAAACTGTTGTCGGCAAAGAATTTCGTGCCGGTGAACTGGGCCAGTGGCATCGACCTGCAGACTGGGCGGCCGATCCTTACCGGCGCGGCGGACTATTCCAAGGAACCCAAGGTGGTGCAGCCGAGTTTCCTTGGCGGGCATAACTGGCACCCCATGTCCTACAGCCCGAAAACCGGCTACGTGTACATTCCGGCGCAGTACACCCTGGCCGAGTTGAAAGCGGCCAAGGCCCCGCAGTTCCCGGCGAACAAGTCGGTGGTGAACTTCGGCCTGGATGTGCCGGACCTGCCGGAAGACCCGAAAGTCCTCAACCAGATCCGGGATGCTTGGAGCGGAGAGTTGATCGCCTGGGACCCGGTCAAGCAGAAGGCGGCCTGGAAACAACCCTATGTCAGCGCCGGCAACGGCGGCACCCTCGCCACGGCCGGCAACCTGGTGTTCCAGGGCACGGCCGATGGGCGGGTGGTGGCCTATCGCGCCGACACCGGTCAGCCGCTGTGGGAGCACCGGGCCAACTCCGGGGTGATGGCGGGGCCGGTTACTTATACGGTCAATGGCGAGCAGTACGTGGCGTTTTCCGTGGGGTGGGGCGGGATCCTGCCGCTGTTGACCGGCCCGCTGACCAACAAGGGCAAGGTGCGCGCTGAGTCGCGGGTGATTGCCTTCAAGCTCGGTGCCACCGGTGAGCTGCCACCCCCCAAGGCCGCGCCGGTACTGCCGACTACCCGCCAGGTACTCACGGCGACCCCCGAGCAACTGGTGCAGGCGCGTGGCATGTTCAATGGCCTGTGTGCCGGTTGCCATGGCCTGAACGCGATCAGCGGCGGGGTCGTGCCCGACCTGCGTTACCTGGATGACAACAAGCACGCGGCATTTCCGGCCTTTGTCAGTGGCGCGTTGATCAATAAGGGCATGCCGAACTTCTCCGACATTCTGCAGCGCGAAGACATGGAGTTGCTGCGCCAGTACCTGGTCAAGCGCACCCGGGATCTGCAGGCCGACCTCAACGCCATTCACTGATCTCCCCTTGTCTGAACTGTGCCGGGCGACGTCTTTTGACGTCGTCATGGCCGAGTGTTGCCTCCAATAACAATAACGGTACTTGCCATGAAAACACTTAGCATCCTGACCCTGCTCTTCAGCCTGGTTCCATTGGCTCACGCCGACGTCAAGCCGGACCCCGGCGACTATACCGCCTTGCCCCAGGGCACCGATGTGGTGGTGCTGTACCAGCAGAACCCACGGGGCGACAAGGTTTACTCGGGCGGCAAGAAAGTCGCCGACAACCTTGACCTGGACATGACCGTCGGGGTGTTGCGCCTGATCCACTTCACCGAGTTCTTCAACACCGGCCTGACCTGGGACCCGCAAATAGTCATTCCTTTCGGCTACCAGAAGACCGGCGCCAGCGACAGCAAGCACTCAGGGTTGGGCGACATTACGTTTGGCGGCACGCTGTGGACCCTCGCGGACCTGGCCAACAACCAGCACCTGGGCTGGTCGGCGTTTGTCACCGCGCCCACGGGCAGTGACAAGGACCAGGGTTTTGCCCTGAGCAACAACCGCTGGGCCCTGGATTTCCAGGTGGGCTATATCAAGGGGCTGACCGACAAAATCACTTGGGATGTGATTGCCGAGACGGAGTTCTACGGTGAACAGCGTGCCACCGATGCCAAGAAAGATCCGCTGCTGCAACTGCACAACCACCTGCGCTACAACTTCACTCCAGAGACTTACGCGGCCATCTCCTATCGGCACAATTGGGGCGCCCGCGAGACGCTGGACCATGAAACCCTGGCCACCAGCCGCAGCAATGGCACGCTGGGCTTCACCGTGGCCACGATGTTGGGCAAGCAGGTACAGGTACTGGGGCAATTGATGCATGACACGGCGGTGCGCGAAGGGGTGAAGATCGACAATTCGCTGCAGTTTCGCCTGGCGTATTTCTACTGACGCTGTCTGTAGGCGCTGTCTCGGGGGGCGAGACAGCGCGGTCTTATTGTTGGGCGAGGATGCTTTCGAGCAACCCGGGAAATCGTTCGGCCAACACATCGGCCCGCAACGAATTCATATGGGTCGTGCCCACGCTGCGCGTATGCACCAGCCCGGCATCACGTAAAACCCGGAAGTGGTGGGACATGCTGGACTTCGGCCGCCCGCCATCCAACTCGCCGCAACTGGCTTCTTCTACGCCGGCCAGGCAGCGCACGATGTCCAGGCGCACAGGGTCACTCAACGCATAGAGCAGGCGTTCGAGGGTCAAGTCTTCGGGGGAGGGGTGTTTAAAGGCTCGCATGAACCGAATGATAACAGGGCTGGCATTGTTTACCATAGTTCGATTAAGATCGAACTATCGAATCAAACGTCACCCTCGTTTCAGGAGCTTTTTCATGTCTGCATTGTTCGAACCCTTCAAGCTCAAAGACGTTACGTTGCGCAATCGCATCGCCATTCCACCGATGTGCCAGTACCTGGCCGATGACGGCATGGTCAATGACTGGCATCACGTCCACCTCGCCAGCCTGGCCCGTGGCGGCGCCGGCCTGGTGGTGGTCGAGGCCACCGCCGTGGCTCCCGAAGGTCGGATCACGCCGGGTTGCGCGGGTATCTGGAGCGATGCCCATGCCCAAGCCTTTGTGCCCATGGTGCAAGCGATCAAGGCGGCAGGCGCGGTGCCCGGCATCCAGATCGCCCACGCCGGGCGCAAGGCCAGTGCCAACCGCCCATGGGAAGGCGACGACCATATTGCCGCCGACGATGCCCGTGGCTGGCAAACCCTGGCACCCTCGGCGATCGCGTTTGGCGCGAACCTGCCGAAAGTCCCCCAGGCCATGACCCTGGAGGATATCGCCCGGGTGCAACAGGACTTCGTTCAAGCCGCACGCCGTGCCCGTGACGCCGGTTTTGAGTGGATCGAACTGCATTTCGCCCACGGTTACCTGGGCCAGAGCTTTTTCTCGGAGCACTCCAACCAGCGCACCGATGCCTACGGTGGCAGCTTCGACAACCGCAGCCGTTTCCTCCTGGAAACCCTGGCCGCCGTGCGTGAAGTCTGGCCGGAAAACCTGCCGCTGACCGCGCGTTTCGGGGTGCTCGAATATGACGGGCGTGACGAACAGACCCTGTGTGAGTCCATCGAACTGGCCCGTCGTTTCAAGGACGGCGGCCTGGACCTGTTGAGCGTCAGTGTCGGCTTCACCATCCCCGACACCAATATCCCTTGGGGGCCAGCGTTTATGGGGCCGATTGCCGAGCGCGTACGCCGCGAAGCCGGTCTGCCGGTCACGTCGGCCTGGGGTTTCGGTACACCGCAACTGGCCGAAGGGGCGTTGCAGGCCGGTCATCTCGACCTGGTTTCCGTGGGCCGTGCGCACCTGGCCGACCCACACTGGGCATACTTCGCCGCCAAGGAACTGGGGGTGGACAAGGCTTCCTGGACCCTGCCGGCGCCTTACGCGCATTGGCTTGAGCGCTATCGCTAAGGGGTGACCGTGTTGTGTGTGGGAGCTGTCGAGCTTTAGCGAGGCTGCGATGGCGTCCTGTCGGCGATCCATATATCGACTGATCCAGCGCTATCGCAGGTAAGCCAGCTCCCACATTGGAGAGTCTTTACTCAGCCGTCGCAGCCTCTGCGACGGCTTTTTTGTGGGCCATGAAAAGTACAATCTTCCATCCGGAACGTGCATGTTGCGCTGCGACCAAGCGCCACATACTGGGCGTGTCTTTACGAACGTTCCCGGTTGTTTCAAGCCTCCTGCCGAGTGAGCAGGGCGCAGGCAGGCCAGGAATGGGGATATCCAATAATAAAGAGAGCACCCATGAAAAAGCCAAACCCTCTGTTGGAAGACCTCAAGTCGGTCTTGCCCGCCATTGCTGCCAATGCCTTCGCCGCCGAGAAAGATCGCAGCGTACCTGCCGAGAACATCGCGTTGCTCAAGGGCATCGGCATGCACCGGGCATTTTTGCCGAAAAAGTACGGAGGCATGGAAATCTCCCTGCCGCAGTTTGCCCAGTGCATCGCTTTGCTGGCCGGCGCTTGCGCAAGCACCGCGTGGGCCATGAGCCTGCTATGTACCCATAGCCATCAGATGGCTATGTTCTCGGTCAAGTTGCAGGACGAGGTCTGGGGCATCGACCCCGACGCCACCGCCAGCAGCAGCATCGCGCCATTCGGGCGTACCGAAGAAGTGCCGGGTGGCGTGACCTTCAGCGGTGAGATGGGCTGGAGTTCGGGCTGTGACCACGCCGAATGGGCGATCATGGGCTTTCGCCGCAAAAACGCCGAAGGCACCCAGGATTACTGCTTCGCGGTACTGCCGCGCAGTGACTATCAGATTCGTGACGACTGGTATGCCGTGGGCATGCGTGGCAGCGGCAGCAAGACCCTGATCGTCGATCAGGCTTTCGTGCCCGAGCACCGTATCCAGAAGGCCAAGGACATGATGGAAGGCAAGTCGGCGGGCTTCGGCCTGTACCCCGACAGCAGGATTTTCTTCGCCCCGTACCGTCCGTATTTTGCCAGTGGTTTCTCCACCGTCGGCCTGGGAGTCGCCGAGCGCATGCTCGAGGTGTTCCGCGAAAAAACCAAAAACCGTGTGCGCGCCTACACCGGTGCGGCCGTCGGCGCCGCGACCCCTGCGTTGATGCGTCTGGCCGAGTCTACTCACCAGGTGGCCGCCGCACGCGCCTTGCTGGAAAAAAGCTGGGACGAGATCGCCGAGCACAGCGAGCGCCATGAATATCCAAGCCGCGGCACCCTGGCGTTCTGGCGGACCAACCAGGGCTACGCCACTAAAATGTGCATCCAGGCGGTGGATCGCCTGATGGAGGCGGCGGGCGGTGGCGCCTGGTTTGAAACCAACGAACTGCAGCGCCTGTTCCGCGACGTTCACCTCGCCGGCGCCCATGCCTACACCGACTATGACGTTTGCGCACAGATTCTCGGGCGCGAATTGATGGGCCTGGAGCCTGACCCGGCGATGGTCTGAGCACGCTACGCTTACCTATAAGAATAATCAGGGCAGGGCCTTCAGCCTGTCCGGGAGTCTTGCATGTCTATTGAAAACCAAGTCGATACCCGCGCCTTTCGCCGTGCCCTGGGCAATTTTGCCACCGGTGTCACCGTGGTCACCGCCGCCGACGCCAGCGGGCGCAAGGTCGGTGTCACCGCCAACAGTTTTAACTCGGTGTCTTTGGACCCGCCGCTGATTCTCTGGAGCATCGACAAACGCTCCACCAGCCACGCCGTGTTTGAAGCCGCCACGCACTTTGCGGTGAATGTACTGGCGGCCGATCAGATTGACCTGTCGAACAACTTTGCCCGGCCCCGGGAGGACCGTTTTGCCGAGATCGAATACCAGGCGGGTGCGGGCGGGGCGCCGGTGTTGGCCGACTGTTCGGCACGCTTTGAGTGTGAGAAGTACCAGCAGGTCGATGGGGGTGATCACTGGATCATGATTGGCAAAGTGGTGGCCTTCGACGACTGCGGCCGCTCACCGTTGCTCTATCACCAGGGCGCGTATTCCATGGTCCTGCCGCACACCCGCATGACCCGCCGTGAGGAGGGCCAGCCAGCGAGCAGCCATTTCCAGGGGCGCCTGAGCCATAACCTCTATTACCTGATGACCCAGGCGCTTCGGGCCTATCAGGCCAGCTACCAGCCCCGCCAACTGTCCACCGGCCTGCGCACCAGTGAAGCGCGGATGCTGATGGTGCTGGAGAACGATGCCGGCCTGAGCCTGGCCGAGTTGCAGCGCGAAGTGGCAATGCCGGTGCGCGAGATCGAAGAGGCGGTGAACAACCTCAAGCGCAAGGCGTTGGTACGCGATGATCAGGACCGGGTAAAGCTCACCACCAAGGGCATCGACGAAACCGAGTCGTTGTGGACCATCGCCCGAGAGCAGCAGGACACGGTCTTCAGCCAATTCAGCGAGGAGCAACTGGAGACCTTCAAGACGGTACTCAAAGCAGTGATCCGGCACTGAGCGCGACGGGTCAATCCAGGTGTTGGAATTCTTTGACGATAAAGTCGATAAACACCCGGGTCTTGGCCGGCAGGTGGCGTCGTGAGGGGTAGACGAGGTTGATTTCCAGGCGAGGCAGGCTCCAGTCGCTGAGGATCGGCACCAGGCGCCCGGCGACGATATCGTCGTGGATCACATAAGTGGGTTGCGCGAGGATGCCTTGGCCCTGCAGCGCGGCCGCGCGCAACAGATAGCCGTCGTTGGATTCCAGCGCCGGAGTGGCGGGCACCTTGATGGTCTGGTCTTCGCGCTGGAACGTCAGCTCATAGGGATCGGTGGCGTAGGTGTAGAGCAACAGTTGATGCTCGGCCAACGCCTGCGGATGTTGCGGGCGGCCGCAGCGCTCGAGGTAGTCCGGCGAGGCAGCCAGTATGCGTCGGGTATCGGTCAGGCGGCGGATCACCAGGCTGGAGTCCGGCTCACTGTCACGGGTGCGCAGGGCGACGTCGATGTTGTCGTCAATGATGTCGTGGTAGCGGTTCTCGGCCACGATATCCAGGCGTACATCCGGGTACTGCTCCTTGAACTGGGGCACCAGCGGCAGGATATGTTGCAGGCACAGGGATAAGGATGCAGTCACACGCAACACCCCATGGGGGTGGTTTTTACTCGCGCTGACGGCCTCGGTCGCGCCTTGCATCGCCGTGAGGGCTGCCTTGGCGTTGGTGTAGAACACCTTGCCGACCTCGGTGACGAACAAACGCCGGGTGCTGCGCTCGATCAGCCTCACGCCCAGGCGATTCTCCAGTGCCGCCAAGTGCCGGCTGGCCGCCGCACTGGACAGGTCCAGGGCGTCTGCGGCCTTGGTCACGCTGCCCAGCTCCGCGACCTTTACAAACAACTCATATTCGGTCCAGCGATCCATCAGCATTGCTCCACTGCGCGCAAGGGTGTTTTCCAGTTACAGCATTTTTCAGGTGTATGCCGACCGTTAAGCTTTTTTTGCCCCTGCCAGTCTAGCCGTTGAGTGCAGGGAAAAACTTGATTGGAGTCGAAATGAGCAAGCATCTGGATGTGGTGAAAAAGTACTTCAAGTATTGCGTCGACGGTAAGGATGTTGAGCGCGTAGCGGAATTTTTTGCCGACGATGTGGTGGTTCACCGCCCCGATTGTCCGGCGCCTATCGTCGGTGTCGAACCGTTCAAACAGGCCTTGCGCCTGAACGTGACCGAGCGCTACGAGTCGATCGCGACAACCTTCCAGAAAGAAGTGGTGGCCGGTGATGTGGTGGTGGTTGCGTTGATGCATCACGCCAAGGGTTCCAACACCTGGCATGGTTTTGATGTGAGCGGCAAAGACCTGACCTGGAGCGCGTTGACGTACTTCCGGTTCAATGCCGAAGGCAAAGTGGTCGAGGAAATCGTCGAGCGCAATGAGCTGTTCATGGCCAAGCAACTGGGGATTGTCGAGTACGACTGACCCGGGCGATTCCCCTGCAGGGACGCAGGCGCATAACGCACTTTCACTGTGCCAGTGAAACTCTTGACGCGTGCGGGCGGTTTTTCTCGGCGGGGCGAAGGGTAACGATGGACTCGCTGTTTTTGCCTATTTTGATTGGAGTCCTTTTATGGATCTGGTAAGCCTGTCCAAGCGTCGTTATACAACCAAACTCTTCGATTCATCGCGCAAGATTCCCGTGGCAACCATTGAATTGCTGCTGGAACAACTGCGCAACAGCCCGTCTTCCGTCAACTCGCAGCCCTGGCACTTTGTCATTGCCCACGAAGACGAGGGTAAAGCTCGGATTGCGGACAGTATGCAGGGTGGTTTTGAGTTCAATCGCGCGAAGACCCTCGATGCCTCCCATGTGATTGTGCTCTGCACGCGTACCCAGATGCCCGAGGAGTACCTGCAGGCGCTGCTGGAGCAAGAAGCCAGCGATGGGCGTTTTGTGGATGAGCAGGCCAAGGCCGGGCAGGACAAAGGCCGGCGGCGGTTTGTCGATCTGCATCGTTATGACTACAAAGACCTGCAACACTGGATGGAAAAGCAGACTTATCTGGCCCTGGGCACGCTGTTGCTCGGCGCTGCTGCCCTGGGCCTGGATGCCACGCCCATGGAAGGCTTTGACAGTAAGGCGCTGGATGCCGAACTGGGTTTGCGCGAGCGCGGCTTTACCAGCCTGGTGGTGGTGAGTGTGGGTTACCACAGCCATGAGGATTTTAATGCGGGCCTGCCCAAGTCCCGCTTGCCGGCGCCGGTGTTGTTCGAATTTATCTAAGGGGGGCAGTGGCGAGCGGGGCAAACCCGCTTGCCGTTCAGCTAAGAGAGGGTGCAGGCAATCGGTAACCTGTGGCGAGGGAGCTTGCTCCCGTTGGGGCGCGAAGCGGCCCTAAAATGCGACTGCTACGCACAATAAGCCATAGGCTCCAAGCTTGCTGTCAGCTCACCGGTGCCAGCCATCCGCGCAGCCTCTGCGGATGGCGCGCCAGCCACTCCCTGGCCGCCTCATCCGCCGAGCGTTCACCCCGATTGAATGCATCATCCAGCTCGGCAACGATCGGGTTCGACAGACGAATATTATCCAGCACCTGAATCTCTGCCCGGGTCAGCAACGCCAGGCGATCTTCCCGTGCCAGCAGCACTGCCCGATCCACATTACCGAGCAACCCCCTGGGGTCCTTCAGTTCGCGGATACGGTAGCGGTGGTGCAGGAACTGCGGATGCCACAAGGGCACGATGCCCCAGTGCCCTTGGCGATACAGGGCCTCAAAAGCGTCGATGCAATCGTCCTGAGTGCCGGTGCGGAATTGGTAGCCGGCGTCGCTCAAGCCGTACTCATCCATGATTTTCAGGGAAAACCGGGTAATTCCCGCACCCAACCCAATGCCCTGAATCAGCGGGTGCATGCGCGCGCGAACCTCGGGTTTGCGCAGGTCGTCGATGGAGGCCACGTCAGCCTCGCTTACATAGTCGGGCACGCCCCACATGGCATAGGGTTGGTAATGCAGGCCCAGCTCACGGGCGGGCACGGCCTGTCGGTACACGCCATGGCTGCATGGCAGCCAGGCCGAGGCCAACATGTCGATGGTGCCTTCGCGCAAGCGCTCGAAATTCACTTCGTGCAGGGCATATTGCCGTTCGACAGTCAGGCCCATGCGCTGTAGGACCAGCGCCACCACGGCGGCAGTGGCGCGATGGAAGGACAGATCGGTGACGCCCAGGCGCACCACACGCGAGCCGTTGGCGATATTGGCCAGGGAAAAGTCCTGGTGGGTCACGGTCGGCGTTTTTGCTGGGCGCCGGGGTGGGGTTCTGCGCATGTTGCTTCCTTCAAGAGCAGCGGCTGATCACGGAGCTAGAGGGTGGGGGCCGGCGCTGCATCAATCTTCACGCGCAGCAGGCTGTAGGGCTTCTGGCGCAAGTCGCGACCTGCGTGGAAGATGCCCTGGCGATGCAACTGGTTGGCCATGAAGTACAGGTAGCCGTCCGGCCCGATGGACAGGGTGTCGGGCCAGAGCACACGCGGGGCGTGGACGATGGTCTGCCACTGTCCATCCGCCAGGCGTTTGCGCACGCTGTTGTGTTCGTAGTCGCCGGCATACAGGGCGCCGGAGGCATCGGCTTCGAGGCCATCGGAAGCGCCTTTTTCCCCCAGGTCCTTGACCGCCATATCCAGCCGCGCTTCGCTGACCGAGGTGTCGCGCAGCAACGCGGTGGGTACCGAGTACAGATGGCGGCTGGACAGCGGGCAGAAGTACAGCGTCTGGCCGTCAGCGGACAGGGCGATGCCATCGGACGCTACCGCAAACGGACGGGTGCTGCCGTCGGTGTTGCGAACCTGCAAGACCTGGCCTTCAACCTTGGGCACGAAGTTCGGGTCTACCGAGGTCGAGGTGGCACCGCTGAGTCGGCGCAGGGCAGTGCCGCTGGCAATGTCCATGACGATGATCGCCCCGGGGCCGCTCAGGGAAGAGTCGGTGATGTAGATCACCCCTTCATCGCCCACCCGGAAGTCAAAACGCATATCGTTGACGTAGGTGCTGGGCAGCATCACGTTTTTCGGGAACACCAGGGTCTTGACCACTTTGTTGGTGGCCAGATCGACGGCTACCAGCTTGGCGCCGCCCGGCGTTGGCGAGGCGAAACCGGGGGCGGCAGTGTCCAGTATCCAGATCCGCCCGCGACCATCGGCCACCACACTTTGCACGCTGATAAAACCCTTGGCCGGGTCTTTCGGATCGGCTTGGTTCATAGCCAGGTCAGGGTAGGGCACGACCTGGCCATCGCGCAGTTCACCCACGGTGAACGGCACCGCGTCGCCCCAGCGTGGAAAATTGACAAAGATCCGCCCGTTTTCGGCAACGCTGACGCCGGTGGGCATGGCGTCGTGGAAGGCGAACACCTGCTCGAGGGTGCCAATGGTTTGCTCGCTGGGCATCGGTTGGGCCTGAGCCGCCTGGCTGCTGATGGCAATCGACAAGGCCAGGGCAGACCAGATAAAGGAGTGCTTGAAGTGCATGAAAAGCTCCGGGAATCCGCAGGAAGGGGCGCGTTGCAGCCCATGGTGTGCGTTCCCGGTCCATGGAAAAACCCACGAATGGCGCTAACAGTTTCATCGCAATCGAGAAAGTGCAGGGCGTTTGAGCCTTGATTTGCGGCGGTTCCAGGTAAATCTGCGGTTGCATGCGCCACTGTTCGCCCGCCAACAGTCAATCAACAATTTGCTGGTTAACCGTGTGTGGCATGGCTATGGAGCTGTCGCAAAGTGAGGAATCATGGAGTTCTCAATCTTGGCGTAACTCGTGCAACGGAGCGCACCTGGCTATATAACTAACGCATCCACGTCGCTCTGCACGCGGGTTTACACCGGCGCAGGCGATGGCATGAGCATTCTTCGGGCAACCAGTAAGGGCGTATTTGCATGAGTGAAACCGAACGCGGACAGGCGACAAAGGCCATCCGCAACGCCGATGTGCTGATCATCGGCGGGGGCCTGAGCGGCACGCTGCTGGCCGTGCAGCTGTTGCGTTTGCCCGGCACACGGAAGGTTCTGGTGATCGAGCCGCGCACGGAACTGGGGCGAGGCGAAGCCTATAGCGCGGTGGAGCTGGGACACACCCTCAATGGCAATGCGGCGCGCATGAGTGTGGACCCGGACAACGCCGATGACTTGACCCACTGGTTGAGCGAGTACATCGCCGCCGGCGGCTGGCCGGAATCGGACCAGCAGCACGTGCCGGTCAGCGAGCTGTTTCCACCCCGGGGGATCTTTGGCGTGTACGCGCAACAGCGGCTGGCGCAGGCTCGGGCGGGATCGGCGTCAACCGTGGAGCATATTCGCGCCGAGGTCATCGACGTGCAGGTAGAGCCGGGCGGCGTGCGCCTGACCCTGGATGATGGCCAGGCACTGCGCGGTGCCCGGGCCGTACTGGCCACCGGGATGTTTCCGGCGGCGCGCACGCCACAAACCCACTCCAGTGGTGTGAATGCGGCGGCGGTTGACCCGTGGGATGTGCGCGCCATGACGCAACTGGACCCACACGCCACGGTATTGATCATCGGCTCCGGCCTGACCATGGTCGACGCCGTGGTGTCACTGGAACAGGCTGGCCATCGCGGGCCGATCGAGATCTTTTCGCGCCATGGCCTGTTGCCCCATGTGCGCCGGCAACCCCCGACGTGGGCGGACTTTCTCGCCGATGATCATGGCCTGCGCAGCCCACTGCAATTACTGCGGGCAGTGCGCCGCGAATGCCAGAAAGCCCTGGCCCAGGGCATCGACTGGCAAGCACCGCTGGACACCGTACGCGCCCATATCGGTCGTTTGTGGAGCCAGGCCAGCGAGCGCGAGAAACGCCAGTTCGTGCGCCATGTGCGGCCCTGGTGGGAGAGCCATCATCATCGCTCGCCACCCCTGAGCGCCGAACTGCTGGCGCGCCTGCACGGGGAGGGGCGCCTGCGTATCCACGCGGCCTCGTTCCTGGGTCTGGAGCCCACGGTAAACGGCGAAGTGACCCTGCGCCTGCGCCGTCGTGGCGAACAGCACACCACCCACTTCAGTGGCGCGGCGTTAATCAACTCCAGCGGGATCGAATACGACTGGCGCCGCGTGGCCCGGCCGTTGCCCAGGCAATTACTGGCACGCGGCTTGATCAAACCCGGGCCCTTGGCATTGGGGATAGCGGCGGATGCCTCGGGTGCGGTACTGGATGAGCACGGCGTTGTGAGTGAGCGACTCTTCGCCATGGGCCCGCCGCTGCGCGGTATGTGGTGGGAGAGCACGGCGGTGACGGATGTGGCGCTTCAGGCCAAGGCACTGGCGCTAAAGCTGGCGCAACTCTAAAGGTGGGAGCTGTGGTGCATCCAAAATCGCCCGGCCGACAAGGCCCCCTGTGGGAGCGGGCTTGCTCGCGATAGCGGCATCTCAGTCACCGTTTCTAGCGACTGACCCACCGCCTTCGCAGGCAAGCCAGCTCCCACATTTGATTTGTGGTGGGGCCAAAATTATCTGCCTGAGTGAGATTCCCTGTGGGAGCGGGCTTGCTCGCGAAAGCGGCAGTCCAGTCACTGTTCCTGGCGGCTGACCCACCGCCATCGCAGGCAAGCCAGCTCCCACATTTGATTTGTGGTGGGGCCAAAATTATCTGCTCCAGTGAGATCCCCTGTGGGAGCGGGCTTGCTCGCGAAAGCGGCAGTCCAGTCACTGTTCCTGGCGGCTGACCCACCGCCATCGCAGGCAAGCCGGCTGCCACCTTTGATTTGTGGTGGGGCCAAAATTCTCTGCCCCGCGCAGATCCCCTGTGGGAGCGGGCTTGCTCGCGAAAGCGGCAGTCCAGTCACTGTTTTTGGCGGCTGACCCACCGCCATCGCAGGCAAGCCAGCTCCCACCTTTGATTTGTGGTGGGGCCAATATTCTCTGCCTCAGTGAGATCCCCTGTGGGAGCGGGCTTGCTCGCGAAAGCGGCAGTTCAGTCACTGTTTTTGGCGGCTGACCCACCGCCATCGCAGGCAAGCCAACTCCCACCTTTGATTTGTGGTGGGGCCAAAATTATCTGCTCCGCGCAGATCCCCTGTGGGAGCGGGCTTGCCCGCGATGGCGGCAGTTCAGTCACTGTTCCGGGCGGCTGACCCACCGCCATTGCAGGCAAGCCAACTCCCACATTTTGGATCTACGTTTATCTTGGGGCTGCATCCAGCCTGACAAACCCGGGCTTGAGCCCGAATACCTCTACGCCTTGGGCGGTAGACTGGCCCGTGGTGACTGTCATCCGTTCCACCGGCTGGTCCATTGCCGCGCGGTACTCCACGCTCATGGTCCCGGCATCATGGCTGATCGCCTGGGCAGGCACGATGATCGCCTGGTCATTGTTGTAGGTCACGACGGTCAGGCGCGCGCTCATGCCCAGGCGGACCCTTTGCAGTTGTTTCTCGGTCAGTTTGGGAATCGACAGGGTTACCGGAAATTGCGCGCTGCCCTGGCTGTCATTGGCGATCGCCAGGCCGCTGACCACGCTGACCGAGCCGCTCAGGTGCTCGCCATCGAAACCGTCGCCCATGACTTCCACCGGCTGGCCCTGATGCAGCTGGTTGATATCCAGCTCCGAGACTTTGGCGACGATCTTCAGGCGTTCGATATTGGCCAGCCCGAACAACACCTGGCCCTGGCTGACCTTGCTGCCCGCCTGTACCGGCGCGTTGCTGTTGCCGCTGCCTTGCGGGGTGGCGCTGCCCGGTGGCGGCACGACGATCCCGGAAAACGGCGCCTTGACCTCCTGACCTTCGAGCAGTTTGCGCAGGGCGTCGTACTTGACCGTGGCGTTGGTCAATTCCATGTCTGCAATCTGGCGGTATTCACCCTTGCCCTGATCAAGGGCCTGTTGCAGTTCACTGCGGGCGGCGGTCAGGTCCAACTGTTGCTGCTGGGCCTGTTGCTTGAGGTCGTCCAGTTCGTTGCGTGGGATGATGCCGCGCTTGAACAGGTTCTCGCTTTCAACCAGTTTGCGCTGGGTGTTGTCGGCGCTCATTTGCGAGGTGCGCAGGCTGCGTCGGGCGCGGCTGACGGTGGGGCCGCTGTCCCAGTCCTGCATTTCCTGCACGGTCCGCCGGGCCTTGAGCTGGGCGGAGAGCGCTTCACGCAGTTGCACTTCGAGGGTGGCGGGGTCCATGCGTAACAGAACCTGGCCGGCTTCGACCCGTTGCCCCTGTTCCACCAGGTTGGCCTGCACATTGCCGTCGAAGGGGGCTGTCAGGGTGACGGTGGTGTCCGGTTCGATCTTGCCCACCAGGCCGATCTGGTGCACCAGGGCTTCGCGCTTGACCTCCAGCCATTGCTCGGCCGTACCGGTCTGATCGGCGGCAGGCGTTGGGCGACTGAGCAGCGCGAATCCGCCAGCGCCCAGCAGTATCAGCAGTGCAACGCCCAGCAGGGCTTTTTTAGTAGTCATTGAGGGCGATTTCCCAACTTTCCAAGGTCATGCCCAGCGTCAGGTCGAGCTGGGTCTGGGCATTCAGGTAAGCAATCAGGGCATTGAGGCGGGCGTTTTCGGCGTTGCGCAAGTCCGCTTCGAAACTCAGGACCTGGAAGTTGGTGGAGCGCCCGGCGCCGAGCTTGTCCCGTTCGATCTCGATCTTGCGCCGGGACAGTTCCACCGCCCGCTGTGCAATTTCATACTGGCGCCAGCGGGTGCCAAGGTCGCGCACCACGTTATTGACGCTACGCTCCAGTTCCTGGCGCGCATCGGTGATCAGGATGGCCTGGTTCTCCACATTGACCCGTGCGCGCACTTCGGCCTGGCGGGTACTGATATCGCCGATGGGAATGCGCACCTGGACCCCGGCATAACTGTCCCAGCGCCGATTGCTGGTACTGCCCGCGTCGTTGTCGGTGTTGGCGCGGATCTGATTGGCGCCGCCCACCAGGTCGACCTGCCAGCGCCCGGAATCCTTGGCCAGCACCAGGTTGAGGTCGGCCTGTTGGCTGCCCAGCAGCGCCGAAAGGTATTCGGGCTGCTGGTTCTGCGCCAGGTTAAAGGCCTCACGCTTGTCGATGTCCATGCGCGTGGCCTCCAGGGCTTCGGTGGCACGGATCGGGGTCGCCAGGTCCAGGGCCAGCAGGCGCAGCAACGCCAGGCGGCTCATGTCCAGTTGGTTCTGGGCTTCCTCGACCCCCAGTTGCTGGGAGGCGATGTCGGCCTCGGTCTGCACGATTTCGAACTCGGCCATGCGCCCGGCATTGATCAAGGCCTTATTCACGTCCAGTAGGGTATTGGAGCGCTTGAGGGCTTCCTGGGCGATGCTCAGTTGCTCCTGGGCACGCAGCAAGTCGCGGTAGGTGGCGATGATCTGGCTGATGGTCTGCGCGACGTTGGCTTTGAGGTTCAGGCGGTTGGCTTGCTCGGACAGGCGTGACAGCCGTAGCGGGGCGGTGGTGGCATCCCAGCCGGCGCCACGCATCAGCGGCTGGATGATGGCCAGGTCCAGGCCGTCGCTGCGGTAGCGCCCGGCATGGTTGGCGTTGTTCAGTTGCTGGGTCCAGCCCATGCTCAGGCGGGTACCGTACTCGCCGAGCAAGCTGGTGGTGGGTGACAGGTTGGCATTGCGGGCGCGGTCGTCGCTGCCCTGGGTGGTGCGGTAGGCACTGTTGAGCACGAGCTTGGGGTTGAAGGCATCTTCGGCCACTCGCAAGTCGAACTTCTGCGCCACTCGTTGCAGGTAGGCGCTGCGAATCGCCGGGTTGTTGCGCAGGCCCAGGTACACCGCGTCGCCCAGGGTCAGGGTGGTGAGCTGGGCATTGAGCGAGACACTGTGCTCATAGCCGCTGCGGGTGGTGGTCGGCGCCGAAGGGCGGATCACGATATCGGCGGCCACGCAGGGCAGGCTCACCAGGGCAATCAGCCACAGCAGGGGTTTATTCATCGCGCAGGGCCTCCACCGGCTGCAAGCGTGACGCCGAGACTGCCGGGTAGATCCCGAAAAACAATCCCACCAGCAAGGTGCTGCCCACGCCCAGGGGCAGGGCCGACACCGCCAGGGAAAACTGCCAGCCCGACAGCCAGGCATAGAGATAGGCGGCCCCCATGCCCAGCACCGCGCCGCACAGGGCGCCGACGGCGGTGAGGGTCACGGCTTCGAGCAGGAACAGGTTGCGGATGTCGCGCTGACGAGCGCCGAGGGCCATGCGGATGCCGATTTCCCGGCGGCGCTCCGAAACGTTCATCAGCATCACATTCATCACCCCGACCCCACCGCCCACCAGGGAGATGGCGCCCAGGGCCAGCAACAGATAGGCGAAGGTGCGGCTTTGCCGGGTCATGCCGTCGATCATTTGCTGGGGGATCTGGATCTCGACGGTGTGCTCGGTAAGTTGCGCGCCCAAGGCCTTGGTGGTCTCGGCGGCGATGCGCTCCATGTCCTGGCCGGCTGCTGCGCGCAGGACCACGCTGCCAACCTGCGGCGAGGAATAGATACGGCGCATACCGGCTGCCGGGATGAACAGTGACTCGTTGGTTTGCACCGGAATCAGCATCGACCGCGGCTGGTTCTGCAGGATGCCGATGACCAGGTACAGGTAGTCGTTGACCCGCACCCGATCGCCCAGGCGCAGCGGGTCACCGGGCGTGCTTAACGCCTGGGCGATCTGGTCGCCGACCACCGCGTAGGTTTCGCCGCTGTCGAACTCGGACAGGAAGCGCCCTTCGCGCAGCGCCAGGCGCATCGCATCCTTGAGGCCAGGGGTGCTGCCAATCAAGCCGGCGTTGGTGGTGCGGCCATGAAAGACCACCGGCCCGCTGAATGAGGAAATCGCGCCGATGTGGGCGATGCCCGGCACGGCCTGGCGTACGGCTTGTAGATCGAGGTGGGTGGGCATGTGCGCATTGCTGTTGCCTTTGGGCGGGAACTGCGCCACCAGGGTGTCGGTGCCCATGTCCTTGAAAATCATCGCGGCATCTTCGGCGGCGTTATGTCCGATATTGATCAGTGCGACTACCGATGAACTGCCGATGACGATCCCCAGCAGGGCCAGGATCGAGCGCTTGCCCAGGGTGCGCAGGCTGACAAAGGCTTCATGCAACAACTGGCTCAGGCTCTGTTCGACCCGCAGGCTCATACGCACTCTGCCTCGTGGACCACGCCGTTGCGCACCAGGATCTGGCGATCCAGGCGTTCGGCGATATGCGGGTCGTGGGTGACGATGATCAGCGTGACGCCTTGATCGTGGTTCAGGGCCAGCAGCAGGTCCATGATGTCCTGGGCGGTGTGGCTGTCGAGGTTGCCGGTGGGTTCGTCGGCCAGAATCACTGCCGGCGCGCCCACCAGCGCGCGGGCAATCGCCACCCGCTGGCGCTGGCCACCGGACAGGTCGGCGGGGCGATGATGGGCCCGTTCGGCCAGCCCAACTTGCTCCAGCATATGCAGGGCCCGCGCCACCGACTCCTGGCGCGACACACCGCGATAGCCCAGGGGCAGGGCAACGTTGTCCAGGGCGCTGAGGCGCGGCAGCAGGTTGAAACTCTGGAACACAAAGCCGATCTGTTGGTTGCGGATCGCGGCCAGTTGATCCGGCGTGGCGTGGAAAATGTCATGGCCGGCAAAGTGATAGGCGCCGCAGTCGGGCAGGTCCAGCAGGCCGAGGATATTGAGCAGGGTACTTTTGCCGGAGCCCGAAGCCCCGAGAATGCCGCAGCTTTCTCCGCGGGTGATAGAGAGGCTGACGTCATTGAGAATGGCCAGGTGCTGTCCGGCCAATTGGTAGCTTTTGCCGATGCCTTGCAGAGAAATAAAGCCTGGGAGCGTTGGAGTATCTGTCATCATGACTACGCCTTGCGCTGCGGCTATCCGGCTTGCTCCTGAAAATCGTTGTAACATCTTCAGGGCCTGCGTCACGATTGCCAATAGCTGGTTTTTATTCTTTTTTTAAAAACATTGTTTGAATAGTAACTGTGATGCCACAGCTTCGCCAGCCACAGAAATAGAGCGGTTGTTCTGGTGGCAGAGCCTATACCGGTGGCTGGAAAACGCCTGGTCCTGCCCTGGGCAAGCCGTTTACAGGGCGAGCGGCAACGCGCTTGGATAGTATGGTGCAGTGTCACTACTTGCTTTCAAGCATCCGCCCCGGTATAAAAAATCAAATTTTTTTTTAAAACATATTTCCCCCGTGGAACTTATATGGTCGCGAAGAAACTCAGCGCTCCAAATGTAACCAAGACTCGACTGCTGGATGCGACAGAGGCTCTTTTCATCAAGTACGGCTACGACGCCGTGCTGTTGCGGCAAATCACCGAGAAGGCTCAGGTCAATCTCGCCGCAGTAAATTATCACTTCGGGGACAAGGACTCCCTGATGAAAACATTACTGATGCAACGCCTGGAGCCGCTCAACGAGCAGCGCCTGGAATTGCTCGCCCGGTGTGAGGCCGAGTCTGACGGCCCGCTCGACTGCGACACCTTGCTGGGTGTGCTGTTCGCCCCGGCCATGGGCCTGGAGCGCAGTGATCCGGCCAGCGGCGAGGGGCGGTCCTTTATTCGTTTCCTCGGGCGGGTCTACAGCGATACCTCACCGTTTATCCAGGAATACCTCAAGGTGCATTACCAGCCGGTGTTCCAGCGCTTCTTCGAAGCCTTCGCCCTGGCGTTGCCCGACCTGCCGCGCAATGAGCTGGGGGTGCGCCTACAATTTGCCCTCAAGGCGATTTCCGGGGTGATGGCCGGGACCGAACTGCGCCTGCTGATGAACTCCATGAGCCTCGGGCGTCCGGCCACCGACGCCGAAGTCATGGCCAAGCTGATCACCCTGGTCTCGGCGGCCATTCGTGTGCCGCAGCAAAGCCCGGAAGCTGAAACAGCGCTGGCGCGGGTACTCGATACCCAGCGTGCGATTCGCGGCCAGTCGGCGCTGCCGGCAACCGGTAAAGTTGCGCGCTGAGCAAATCACGCGCAAAAAAAAGCCCGCTGGGGCGGCGGGCTTGATGTACAACGTTTGTAACGGATGAGGCTTCACAGTACGTCTGCGGATGTGAATAAAACGTGAAAAAAATGTGGATCCAATATTAAGTTGCAGCGTTTTTCAGATTTTCCACGCCTTGGCACTTTTTGCCAATCGGGCGTGCATCGCGTCGACATTTGCCGCCAGTTGCGCGGTCAATAACCGATAGCCATCCAACGCACTGTGCACTGGCGCCTCCAGGGCAGCTTGGGGATCAGGCGCAGCAAGGCTGGTTCGTTCCAAGCGTTGCGTGGCGCCGGATTGCAGGGCCCGCGCCATCCCGATCAACTGCACACGAATCTGCCGATGCTCAGCCTTGAGCGCCAGTTGCAAGCGCGCCATGGCCTGCTCATCCCGTGGGTCAGGGCGGGTATTGCCGAGAATTTCCAGGGTGCTGATGCACATCCGTAGATGGCGCTGGATCCCATCCAGCTCGGTCATGGAAATCCGCACTTCCTTGGACACCGACGGCATCAACGAACGCAGTTGCAACATCGCCGCATTCAAGCGATTGAGCAGCTTGAGGTGCTCGTCATCGGTGACCGACTGGCCACTGATGATCCGGCTGTAGATGGCGGCGCAGTCGCGCAGCGCGCTGGCCAGGTTGTAGCGCCAGGAGTACACGGCATACAGCGGCAGGGCGAAGGAAAACGCCAGGGCCAGGGCGATGCCGATCAGGATATCGACGGTGCGCCACAGGCCATCGGACAGTGGGTTGTCCCCGTGGCCGGCGACGATGAACACGGTGATCCCCGACAGCAACGCGGTGTATCCACCCTTGCCGATGGCGTGATAGGAAAAAAAGCCACACACCACCGACATCAACAGGTAGGTCAACAAGGGTTGGCCCAGATAAGCCTGTTGCGCCACCAGCAGCAGGCCGACACTGGCCCCGATCAGCGTGCCATAGGCCCGCTCCACCGCTTTCTTGCCGATATTGCCGTGGTGCTGCAGGCCGCCAATCACCACCAGCATGGTCACCGAGGCCCATTCACCGTGGGGCAGGTTGATACCGGTGGTCAGCAGGATGGTCGCGAGCAGACCGATGGAAACCCGTACCGCGTGGATCAGTTTGGCATGACGATAACGGCGATAGGGGTCGAGCAGCGGTCGCAACAGGCGGCGGGCGAAGGGCGGCAGATTCATCGGGATTAAGAAGGCCTCATCGTTAGATGTTATGAGGTCCAATGTGGGAGCTGGCTTGCCTGCGATCGCATCACCTCGGAGTCACTGACACACCGAGGCACCTGCATCGCGGGCAAGCCCGCGCCTACATGGGAGCAGTTTAGAAAATATAGTCGGTGGTCAAAAAGCTCGACGCCCGGTCCCGAATGATATCGCTGATCAGTGCTTTGTTGCTGTCCTGGAACTTGGTTGCCACCAGGGTGCGGATCGAGAACACCCGCAGGGCGTCATGCACCGACAACGTGCCTTCGGCCGAGTTCTTGCGGCCATTGAACGGGAAGGTGTCCGGGCCGCGCTGGCACTGGGCGTTGATATTGATCCGGCCCACCTGGTTGGCGAAGGTGTCCACCAGGCGCCCGACTTGCGCCGGGTCGGTGCCGAAGATACTCAACTGTTGGCCGAAATCCGACTCCAGGACGTAGTCGATCACCGTGTCCAGGTCGCGGTAGGGCACGATCGGCACCACCGGGCCGAACTGCTCCTCGTGGTACACCCGCATCTGTGGGTTCACCGGGTACAGCACCGCCGGGTAGAAGAACGAGCCACGGCTGGCACCGCCATTGGCGTTCACTACCTTGGCCCCGTGTTGCGCCGCGTCGGCTACCAGACCGTTGAGGTAATCCACCTTGCCTGCTTCCGGCAGCGGCGTCAGCGACACACCTTCGTCCCAGGGCATTCCCGGTTTGAGGCTGGCGAGTTTGTGGTTGAACTTCTCGATAAAACGTTCGACCACGGCTTCATGCACAAACAGGATTTTCAACGCGGTACAGCGCTGGCCGTTGAACGACAGCGAGCCGGTGACCGCTTCGTTGACCGCGTTATCCAGGTCGACCTCAGGCAATACGATGCCGGGGTTCTTCGCATCCAGCCCCAGGGCTGCTCGCAAGCGATGTGGGCGCGGGTGCAGCTTCTTCAAGTCACTGGCTGCCTTGTTGGTGCCGATAAACGCAAAGATATCCACCTTGCCGCTGGCCATCAGCGCACTGACGGTCTCGCGGCCGCTGCCATAAATCACATTGATGACGCCGGCCGGGAAGCTGTCGCGGAAGGCCTCCAGCAATGGCCGGATCAACAGGACGCCGAGCTTGGCCGGCTTGAACACCACGGTGTTGCCCATGATCAGCGCCGGGATCAGTGTGGTGAAGGTTTCATTGAGCGGGTAGTTATAGGGGCCCATGCACAGGGCGACGCCCATGGGCACGCGGCGGATCTGCCCGAGGGTGTCCTGTTCCAGCTCGAAGCGGCTGGAGCGGCGGTCCAGCTCCTTGAGGGCATTGATGGTGTCGGTGATGTAGTCGCAGGTGCGGTCGAATTCCTTCTGGGAATCCTTGAGGTTCTTACCGATTTCCCACATCAGCAGTTTCACCACGGCATCGCGCTGTTCGCGCATGCGCCGCAAAAACGCCTCGACATGCTGGATACGCTCGACCACCCGCATCGTAGGCCATTGGCCCTGGCCACGGTTGTAGGCCCGAACTGCGGCGTTGAGGGCGAGCAGGGCGGTCTCGGCATCCAGCAGCGGCGTGCTGCCGATAATCACGGGGGTGTCGCCGTCGGCACCGGCCAACTGGACAGGGCTGCGCACCTGGGCCAACGGGCCGTTCCAGGTGCGTAACTGGCCGTCCACCAGATAGTCGCGTTGCTCGATGGGGGCGGCGAGGCGAAATTGTTCGGGAATGCCTTCGGCGGTCGGGAACAGATTGGCAAGCAGGTGAGTGGTGGTCATGTCGCTACCCCTGGAGTGGTTGCAAAGCTTGAGTCAGAGATTCCCCCATCGGAGGGCTCTGTTGCAAGGCTTACACGCATTTCCCTACGCACACTGGGGCGCGGCGGGTAAACTACGCGGCTTTCTTGAAGGAGTTCATATGAGTCAGTACCAGCCGGGCATTCTTGCCGCACCGGTGCCGTTGCAGGCACGCCATCTGTTTTTCGCCATCGAGTCCATCGACGCCGTGCCGGCAGCGCTCGACGCGCTGGTGCAGTTGGTCGACTCGGCAGTGGTGGTGGGTTTGGGTGAGCCGCTGGTCAAGGCACTGGGCGCGCACATCGAAGGGCTGCGCAGTTTTGCGCCCATCTCGGCGCCGGGTGCCCACAACCCATCCACCCAACAGGCGCTGTGGTGCTGGTTGCATGGCGAAGACCGTGGTGAGTTGCTGTTGCGCAGCCGGGCCTTTGAAAAAGCCCTGGCGCCGGGCTTTCGCCTGGTGCAGATGACTGAAGGTTTCCGCTACAAGACCGGCTTTGACCTGACCGGCTACGAAGACGGCACCGAAAACCCCCATGACGACGCCGCCGTCGAAGCCGCCGTTGCCGGCAGTGGCGCCAGCTTTGCCGCAATCCAGCAATGGCAACACGACCTGGACGGTTTCGCCGCCTTGCCGGCCCAGGAGCGCGACCACATCATCGGGCGTCGCCATGGCGATAACGAAGAGCTGGACGACGCCCCCGAGTCCGCCCACGTCAAGCGCACCGCCCAGGAGAGCTTCACCCCCGAAGCCTTTGTGGTGCGCCGTTCCATGCCCTGGGCCGAAAATGGCCAGGCCGGGTTGATGTTCCTCGCGTTCGGCCACTCCTTTGACGCCTTTGAAGCTCAGTTGCGCCGCATGAGCGGCCTGGAAGACGGGATTGTCGATGGCCTGTACCGCATCAGCACACCGTTGACCGGTGGCTACTACTGGTGCCCGCCGCTCAAGGATGGGCGTCTGGACCTGGGCGCGATCTTCGCGGCCTGAGCCAAACGCTTGTAGGAGCCCACAAACGGGCTCCTATGAGGTCAGGCGCCGCGCATGGCTTCCAGCCACGCTGGATCCAGGCGCGTTTGTTCAGCCTTGATTCCCAGCGCCTTCATCTGCGCCTTATGTTTCTCGATCTCCCCGACCAGTTGCGCCTGGGCGCTGGAATTGGCGTCCAGTTCATGCATCTGCGTCAGCCCCAGGTGATAGAACCGCAGCAGCTTCATCGCCGTCGGGTCGTTGGCCTGGACCCGCTCGGTCACCTTGTGCATCACATTGGTCACCCGCATCAGGCTGCGCTTGAGCTGCCAGCCATAGATCGCCGGCGCCAGCCAGGCCTGTGACCAGAGCGGACCGCGTACCAGGGCGATAGTCAGCACTACGCCGGCCGCCACTCCCCCGATATTGAAACGAAAGTTGTCGCCGCCGGGCTCGCCAAACAGCATCACGGCCAGGCTCGACAGCAGCATGGCCAGGGCGATGAAGATCACCGCGACAATCAGCGTGCTGCGGCGGGTCTGCTGGCGATAGGTTTGCGGATCGACAGGTTTGATCTCAAACATGCGGGATGCAGTCTCCATGAACTAAGTAGGGGTATTGCGCGGCGCGGCATCTTCTCATGGTTTGTGGGTGGGCGTGAGAAAGTTGAACGATGGCAGCCGGGGTTTTCTCTAACGCATGTATGCATCGTCAGCAAAGCGAAGGAGATGACTGTGACTGAGCAATCGAACAAGCCCGATGGCCCGCATTCGTCGGAACACGCCAGTGATCAGCACGATTTGGGGTTTGACCCAGACTCACCGGATGTGGCCGACCCGCAGGTCGACCCGGTCGGCCCGGCCATTGCGCCGTTGGACAAGAAGCACAAAGCCGGCAAGCAGCCGGCTTATGATCCCTTGGGCGATCTGAAACCATAACTTCACGCCCATCAGTGCAGGAGCTGGCAAACCAGCTCCTGCCGCAGCCCCTACAGGCGCTTGGGGGCGATCCAGGTGACGTCGGTGATACCGTATTTCTCCGCCCATGGCCGCGTGGTCTTCTTGGTGCGCTCGTGGCCAGGACGGCCAATGCGCCCGACGTGGGCCACCCCGGCGTCACAGCTGGCCCAATGCCATGCCTCGGCGTTATTCATCACCTCCGCACGCACTACAAAAGACTTGGGCTCGCCATGCAGCCTGTATTGGATGGTGTAGATCGTTGCCGTGCCCATATTGCCTCCCTGTTTTGATATGGAGTTGATGCAATTAGGTTCAGAAAGGTTCAGAAAGTTTGCGCCCCATTCCTACGATCTATTGCCACAGATCAGTATTGGCAGCGGCAACGGTTACGGGTATTAGTGAAACCTTCGCCCGCGCCCAAGGATCGCGCCATGTCCCAGGATTCACCGAACCTGACCCACAGCCGCCTGTACCTGCAACGCCTGGGGTATGACAGCCCGCCAGCACCCACATTGGAAACCCTGGCGCAGTTGCAATTGCGCCATGTCTGTACCTTCGCCTTCGAAAACCTCTCGGTGTTGGCGCAACTGCCAGTGCCCCTTGATCTGGCCAGCATCGAGCAAAAAGTCCTGTTCGACGGGCGGGGAGGTTATTGCTACGAACTGAACCAGATGTTCCTGGCCTTGTTGCAAGAGCTGGGCTTCGATGCTCGGGGCATCACCGGTCGAGTAGTCATAGGCGGGCCGCCTGATGCCCACACCCCGCGTACCCATCGCCTGAGCCTGGTGACCCTGGCGGGTGTGCGCTACATCAGCGATGTCGCGTTTGGTGGCATGGTGCCAAGCAGCCCGCTGCAGCTGGACAATCTGGCGCCACAGGCCACGGCCCATGAACCCTATCGCCTGACCTTGAAGGACGGCAGCTACACCCTGTGGGCCCAGGTTGGCGAGGAATGGCGAGGGCTGTACGTGTTCGACCTGCAGCCGCAGTCGCACTTCGACTATGAACTGGGCAACTGGTATGTCTCGACCCACCCCGATTCGCCGTTCATCAAACAGTTGAAAGTGGCGCTGATCGGGCCCGGCCTGCGGCGTACGTTAAACAACGGCAACTACGCCGTTCATCACGTGGGCGGTGACAGCGAAAAACGCTCGATCACCGACGTCGATCAATTGCTGGAACTGCTGCGTGAAGCGTTTGGTTTACGCGTGCCCAAGCACCCACAGCTACGCCCGCGACTGGCGCAACTATTGGCCGATAGCTGATAGGCCTACTCTGGAAGGCCTGATCCAGAGCCTTCGCTGAAGCGTTTTACCTCCAACTCCAAGGCAAATTAAATCGAACCTTTTGCAAAACAGGGGGTTCGAACCGTTTCTTGAATAATTTGCCCACCTAAAAAAGGAGATGTAAAACGATGTCCAAACTATTCGGAAAAATCCTCAAGAACTCCTCGGTCCTGGCCCTGGTTGCCGCACCGGCGATGGTATTCGCTGCGCCGTCCACCGATCCGATTTCCACCTTCGGTATCCTCGGCAGCTACAACGACTTCAAGCTTGAAGGCGGTAGCGAAAGCGACAAGGACCATATGCCGGAAGCCGGCCTGTTCTATAACTTTGGCAACAAGCTGACTGCCGAATCCGGCTTTATCTATCAGGCCGGCGTGGACGCCAAGTTTGGCAAGAAAAGCGACAACAAACTCAAGGAAGGCCAGGTCGACCTCGACCTGGGCTGGCGCGCCGCGCTGGATGCGCGCAACTTTGTCGATGTGCTGGTCGGCGGTGGCTACAGCTGGACCCGTTATGAGCCGGACTCTGGCGACTACGACATGAAACTCACCAACAAGTCGCCGTTTGCCAAGGCGGCGGTGGGTTACAACCATCAGTTCGACAGCATGACCATGCGCGTCGAAGTGGGCGCCCGCCATACCATTGACGGCCGCGCCAAGCTCAAGGTTGACGGCATTGGCAGCGACACCGTGGACCTCAAGGACCGCACTAATCCCTACGCCGAAGTCAGCTTGCTGATGAACCAGAACGGCGACCTGCCGGTGATGGCGGGCCTGTACTACACCCGTACCGAGTACAAGCTCGACGCGGACTCCGAAGTGGCCGATAACACCAAGCTCAAGCGCGATGAGTACGGCTTCAAGGTCGGTCTGGCTTTCTAAGCCGGCTATTGCGGGCGCCGGCGTTCTGTAATGGAGCGCCGGTCGCCCGACCCTGTCCGCCCAAGCCCCCCTTTGTGTCCCCCAATACCCTCAACGCCGCGCCGTCCCTGACTTAGTGTGAACCCAGCTGTTCATACTAAAAAAGAGAGGCTGGCTATGTGGTCTACGACCTCCCGCCGCATGGGTTTGCTGCTGGCCTTGCTTGGCCTGCTGGCCGCCTGTGACGACAAACCGCAACATCCCCCGCAGCTTGCCATGGCAAGCAACGCCATGCCTGCCGACACGGCGCTGGCCCAGCTCTACGACACCAGTTGCAAACTGTGTCACGCCAACCCTGCCTCCGGCGCGCCGTTGACCGGCGACAGCCAGGCCTGGAGCCCGCGTGTTGCCCTGGGCGCGGACACCCTGCTGGACCACACCCTCAACGGCTACAACGGCATGCCGCCGATGGGCCTGTGCATGCAGTGTTCCGAGGACCAGTTCCTGGGGCTGATCAGTTTTATGGCCGGTGTTCATATCCAATAACAACAATGGGGTAGGTAATGGTGCTTTCACGCAGGCAACTGTTGCAGCGCTCGGCGGTGGCCGGCGTATTTATGGCAATCAGCAGTAACCCGGCGCTGGCCCAATTGGCGCGCGCGCCGCGTTTGATCCCCTGGCGCAATTGGTCGGGCGCCCAAAGCTGCCTGCCCCTTGAGCGGCTGGCGCCCAAGGACCTGGGGGAGTTGGTGCAGATCATTCGCCAGGCGCCGGGCAAGATCCGCCCGGTGGGCTCGGGCCATTCATTCAGTGCCCTGGTACCGACAGATGGCACATTACTGTCGCTGAGTTTTTTCAATGGTTTGCTCGAGCACGATGCCAGCAGCCTGCAAGCCACCTTCGCCGCCGGCACGCCCATGTCACGCATGGGGCCGGCGCTCAAGGCTGTCGGCCAGGCCCTGCCGAACATGGCGGACATCGACTATCAGACCCTGGCCGGCGCCATTTCCACCTCGACCCATGGCACCGGGGTTGGGTTTACCTCGTACTCAGCCGGTGTCACCGGCCTGCAACTGGTGACGGCGGAGGGCGAGGTGCTGGACTGCGACGCCGGGCGTGAGCGCGAGTTGTTCAACGCCGCCCGGGTGTCGCTGGGCGCGCTCGGCGTGACCACCCGCGTGCGCATGCAAAACCGCACCCCTTACCGTCTGCGTGAGCGCCAATGGATAGCGCCGACCGAAGCGCTGTTGGAGGACGTGGCGAACAACACCCGCGAGAACCAGCACTGGGAGATGCTGGTGGTGACACATTCCGACTACGCGCTGTCCATCGCCCTCAACGAAACCACCGACGCGCCAACCCCGCCAATCGACCCGGCAGAGGCGGGCGGCAATGAGTTTGTGTCGATTATCGAGAACCTCGACAAATATGCCAGCGACTTCCCCGCAACCCGCCGCACGCTGCTGAACAGCCTGCGCTATTTCGCCAGTTTCCAGGACCGTGTGGCTGAATCGTTCGAGGTCTACGCCAACGTGCGCAATGTGCGGTTCAACGAGATGGAGTATTCGGTGCCCGCCGAGCACGGTCCGGCCTGCCTGCGGGAAATCCTCAAGCTGATCCGCGACAAAGACCTGCGCACCTGGTTTCCCATCGAGTACCGCTACGTCAAGGCTGACGATATTCCCTTGAGCATGTTTGAAGGCCGCGACAGCTGTTCGATCTCGGTGCACCAGCACTACACCATGGACCATCACAACTTTTTTGCCGCGATCGAGCCCATCTTCTGGAAATACGCCGGCCGGCCGCACTGGGGCAAATTGCACACCCTCAATGCCCGCGCCCTGCAGGCCCTGTATCCGCGTTGGAACGAGTTCGCGCGGGTGCGCCAGGCCCTGGACCCCGGCGGCAAATTCCTTAATGCACACCTGTCATCAATCCTGGGAGTAGCCTGATGAACCGCAGACATTTCATGGTCGGCACCCTCGGCGCCGGTGCGTTGCTGGTGGCGGGCGCGGCGCTGCTGCGTCCGGCTGACCGGGGCTCGCCCTACAGCGAATACTTTCGCCAGTTGAACCAGCAGCTCAAAGCCCATGGGCCGATGCGTCCGGTGCTGCTGATTGACCTGGATCGCCTGGATCACAATATCGACATCGTCATGCAGTCGGTGCAGCGCGGAGGTAAACACCTACGGCTGGTGGAAAAATCCCTGCCTGCGCCGGGCCTGTTGGCCTACATTGCCAAGCGCGCCGGCACTCAGCGCCTGATGTCGTTTCACCAACCCTTTCTCAACCATGACGCCCAGGTGTTTCCCGACGCCGATATCCTGCTGGGCAAGCCGTTGCCGGTGCGTTCTGCCGAGCTGTTCTATCAAGGCCATCAGGGGCCCTTCGACCCCGCCCGGCAATTGCAGTGGCTGCTGGATACGCCACAGCGCCTGCAACAATACCTGGCGCTGGCCCAGGGCCTGGGTACACGGCTGCGGATCAATATCGAACTGGATGTGGGCCTGCACCGCGGCGGTATCAGCGATAACACGGTGCTGGGGCAGATGCTGGGGTTGATCAGTGCACACCCCCGGCACCTGGAATTTGCCGGCTTCATGGGCTATGACCCGTTTGTCGGCATGGGCGTGCCGGGCATCCTTGGCTCGCCCCAGACGTTGTTCGACAAGGTCATGCAGCGCTACAACGGCTTTGTCGACTTCACCCGCCAGCAGTTTGCAGGGCTGTGGCATGCCGGCCTGACACTCAATACCGCTGGCAGCCCCAGCTATGGGATGCATGAGCAGGAGCAACTGAGCAGTGAAGTTTCCGTGGGCACCGCCATGCTCAAGCCAACGCACTATGATTTGCCATCCCTCAGCGAGCACGTCCCGGCGGCCTACATTGCCACGCCAGTGCTCAAAAGCACCGGCGCGGTCAACATCCCGGCGCTGGATGATAAATCCCGGTTGTTGTCCTGGTGGGATCGCAACCAGCGCGCGACGTTTTTTATCTATGGTGGCAACTGGATGGCCGAGTTCGAGTCGCCCTCGGGGCTGCAAAGTAATGGCTTGTATGGCCGCAGCTCCAATCAGGAGATGGTCAATGGCTCGCCGGGGGTTGGCTTGAACATCGACGATCAGGTGTTCATGCGCCCGACCCAGACTGAATCGGTGCTCTTGCAGTTTGGCGATCTGCTGGCGGTGCGCGGCGGTAAAATTGTCGACAGTTGGCCGGTTTACAGCGGTTGAAATGACGCACTCCTGCGCAGGAACTGGCCTGTGGCAAGGGGGGCTTGTTGTGGCAAGCCCCCTCGCTTCAGGCGGATCCTACAACGCAAACGGAATCGTCAGCTTGGCCCACAACATATCGCCTTCCGGCCGGTTCTCTACATCAAACTCCTTGGCCCAACGAATCTCCGCACTGGCGTACTTGAGAAAGGTGAAGTACACCGCCGGCCCCACCGCAAACACCTGGCCCCGCACCCCATCGTCGACATCTTCGCCGTAGATATTGGTGACAGTGCGCCCGTACTGCTTATCGTCAGTCGTCTGCTTGAGATAGTAGCCATTGATACCCAGGCTCAGGTTGTCGGTCACCTTGTAGCTGGCCGAGTAGTCGAAGTGGAAAATCTGCCCGGAACGGTAGTCCGTGGCGTGGTTTTCCTTGTTGAAACTGTAGGTGGTCTTGATCGACAGCTCAGTGCGCTCGTCAGGCAGCCATGTCACCGACACCAGGGGCTTGTAGGTGTAGAAGTTGTTGCTGGTATTGGCCAGGCGGGAAGCATCGTACTCACCGGTAGGCACGGTGATTTCCACGGCGGCACCCAGGGTCAGGTTTTTGCCCAGGTCCCACAGGATTATCGGCGCGATGGTGGTGTCACCCATGCTTTCGCGCTGGTCAGACATGCCGAACAGCGCCACTTGTTGCTTGAGGTAAGGCTGCGCGATGTAGCCGCCCAACCGCCCGCCAAACACCCGCAACGGGCTCAGGTAATCCAGGCGCGGGATGATCGCGTCCGAGCGGATCTTCACCTGCGGCACTTTGCCCCCCAGGGAACTGATGTCCAGTTTCGTCGCTTCATAGTGGTTGTAGTAAAGGTTGAAAGCGAACATGTGGTCCGGCAGGTGATCGACATCCAGGGGCAGGATGTAAAAGCCGTCGGTACCAGGGCCGATATTGTCTACGCCGCCCTCGGTGGCCAGGGTCGGCAGGCTGATGCTGATAAGCGCCAGGGCAAAGGGCAGGGGGGCAAGCGCACGGGTCGGATTCATGTCAGGGCTCATTATTATTGTTGGAAGGTCGGCCCTCACCGGGGCCTGGCCCATACAAATAAGCCCTTGGCGCCCTAGTGGGCAGGGTATTGGCGGCCACATAAGGGGGCTTTGCCGGACAGCGTTCATTCAGAGTGCGGCGAGCCTTGCAAGCACCTATGATTGTCAGGATGTTTCTAAAACAATAACCGGGCATACAGTCGGGAATCGCAGATCCATGCACAGCAAAACCGTTGATCCACATTACGAATTGGCCCTGGTCTCGCCCTTTCTCCTGCAAACCCTGGGGCAGGTTGTGGCGAAAAAGGGCGCCAATGCCGAGCATCTTTGCCGTGGCCTGGGGTTCACCCTGGCGGACCTGGACGACCCGGCGCTGCGCATTTCCTACCGCCAGGCCGTGGCGATGATCCAGCGGGCCCTCAAGGTCATGCCTGAGCAGGGTCTGGGCCTGTGTGTCGGCAATCAGAATGTGCTGGGCACCCTGGGTTTGCTGGGGCATGTCATTTCGTTGTGCAAGACCCTGCGCGATGCCTTTGCCGTGGGCGAACGGCACCAGCACACCTCCGGCGGCATCGCCACCTCGCGCACCCTTGAAGGCGCGCTGGAGGTCATGGTCGAGGTCGAATGCCTGCTGCCCTATGCCGACGTCCAGGTTTTTGCCGCCGAAGAGTTCTTTGCCAGCCTCATGGTCTACGGTCGGACCCTGGTGGGCAGCGAATTCAAGCCGTTGCGCATGGAGTTCATGCATGCGCCGCCGGTGTATGCCGCCGAGTACCAGCGCTTGTTCGGTGATGATGTGCGTTTTGGCTGCCTGCACAACCGCATGGTGCTTGAGGCCCGCTGGCTCGACGTGCAATTGCCCAATCACCATGCCCTGGCATTGCGCCAGGCCCTTGGCCTGCTGGAACTGGAAAGTGCCCAGCTGCACCGCAAAATGGACCTGATCCAGGCGGTGGAGCGCGCTATTTCCCGCGACTTGCAGGGCAGTCAATTGGAGAAGGTCGCCAGTGACCTGAACATGAGCGGGCGCACCCTGCGTCGGCGCCTGACCGACCACGGGCTGACGTTCGAAGCCTTGCTGGAACAGGTGCGTCGTGCCCGGACCATGGGTTTGCTGGGCAACCCCGGGCTGTCCATCGAGCGTATTACCCAAGAGGTCGGCTACAGTGACGTACGCAGCTTTCGCCGGGCGTTCAAGCGCTGGACGGGGCTCAGTCCCAGTGCGTTTCGCAGCGTGGGCTGAGGACCGGCGCGTGGCCGTGGATTTGCATTGAACCCTGTGGCGCGGGCAGTGCCACATGATGGCAACGCACACTTATCTGGAGGTTGGCATGCGCACCATTGATCTGGCGGGTACCCCGGTTCCGGTCATCGGCCAAGGCACTTGGCGTATGGGGGAAGATTCTGCACGGCGAACAGCGGAAGTCGCTGCCCTGCAATTGGGTATCGACGAGGGCATGACCCTGATCGACACCGCCGAGATGTACGGCGAAGGCGGTGCGGAAGAAGTGGTCGGGGAGGCGATCCAGGGGCGCCGGGACCAGGTGTTCCTGGTCAGCAAGGTCTACCCGCACAACGCCAGTAAAACCGGGGTCCCACGGGCCTGCGAAGCCAGCCTCAAGCGCCTGGGCACCGATCACATCGACTTGTATCTGCTGCACTGGCGCGGGCAATACCCTCTTGCAGAAACGGTTGACGCCTTTGAGCGGCTGCGTGATGCCGGCAAGATCGGGCGCTGGGGCGTGTCCAACTTCGACGTATCGGATCTTCAGGAGCTGGCATCACCCGCCTGCGCCACCAATCAGGTGCTCTACAACATCGAGCAGCGCGGCATTGAGTTCGATCTGCTGCCCTGGTGGCAACAACACAACCTGCCGTTGATGGCGTACTGCCCGATCGCCCAGGGAGGAGACCTGCTGAGCAGCCCCACCCTCAAGCAGATTGCCCGTCGACACGAGGCCACACCGGCTCAAGTGGCCCTGGCATGGGTACTGCGGCAGGACCGCGTTATCGCCATCCCCAAAGCCGTGAGCCCCGAACACGTGCGCCTCAACGCGGCGGCGGCCAGGCTGGTTCTTGACGAGCATGACCTGGATGCCATCGACCGGGTATTCGGCGCGCCAATCCGCAAGCATCCGTTGGCGATGGTGTGACACACCCGACTGCTACGGCATCGCAGCTTGCGACGCCGTTGCTGCCGGGTCGGGCTTCAGCCGGCCACCGGGCTGCGCCAGTCGTCAGAGCCTGAAGTGCCCGAAACCTCATGGGTCCAGACGATTTTGCGGTAGGTAAAGTGCACATCTTCCAGGTGGGTGAAATGCGCATTTCCCGGATCCTGGCAGTTGGGCATCCGTGACTGGATGTCGACGATGATCGCGTCCTCCAGCTCGATGGTGAAGTAGTGCTCCTGGGTACCGGCGGATGATGTGCGATACCACTCAAGGCGGCACTTGACCATTTCCCCGGACGTCAGCGCGCTGAACAGCAGCGGCGAAGATTTATCGAATACCTTGCTGATCATCAGCGGCTTATGGACACGCTGGCCGGTTGGCTGGCCCGATTGCGGATCGCGGGGAATGATGACCTGATGCTGGAATGCCTCGACCAGGATCTGATCCTCGTGGCCTTCCTGATAGATGTTGCCTACCGAATCCTGGGTGAACGTGCCTGCCGTGATCAAACCTTGCTTGGTGCCGGTGATCGAGAGGTATGCGGGTGTTGGCATGACGGGTTTCCTTGCCTGACAGATAAGTTTGCGCCGAGGGGCGCCGTTGCCGGATGGGCGCTGCTTACTAACAAGAAGTGTGCCGGATTTCAGTCGGCCTAATAAAATAAGGGCGCTTGTTCGTGGTGGAGACTTAATAGGCGCCGAGTTAGAAGGGCTTTAGTCTTTGAAGTTGAGTTTGTTTGCGCAGTAGTGCGCAGTTAATTGCCTGGTCAGCGTACGTCGCAGTGTTGATAGGTGGATATATAGTTTTAATGCAGCTTGCCTGGAAAGTGTGCGCAGCTTTTTGCGCAAGGGTGCTGGCAGGTATGTCGCCCAATAAAATGGGCTGTTTTATTGGGTGGGAAGAGGGTCGTTGAGCACGCTTAGTTACAAAATTGCGGGCTGCTTTGATTTTGTAGGAATCTCCTTAAGTGCGCCTGGCTGACTTGCCCAATAAAATACAGCTGGCTATGGTTCGTACTTGTCGCTACACGGAAACGAAATTCAGTAAGTGAGGTGTTGGCGTTTATATAGATGCTTGCCCTACTTTAATTGAGCATTGATCAGCACACTGCGGCCATCATGGTTTATTCAGACAAACTTTCTGCTTATTACTTGAAACTTGCCCGGTCGCCGATTTCGGTTGACTGTTTTGCAGGGGAGGATATGCGTTTTTCGGCGGGATACGAAGCGCTGGAAAGTGAGCTGGAAAAAGCCCGCTCGATCCATGGCAACAGCCAGCCGGACTGGCAGTCCGTAGTGGACCAAAGTGAAGCCTTGTTGCGTCACGAATCCAAGGATTTGCGGGTGGTTGCCTGGTTGACATGGGCTCTGTATCAACGCGAGTCCTTTTCCGGCCTGCTCGCGGGGCTCGGCCTGTTGCGCGACCTGTGTGAGCACCATTGGGCGACGGTTCACCCCCTCAAGCAGCGTACCCGCATTGCGGCCTTTGGCTGGTTGGTACAGCGCATTGAACCGGTGTTGGCGCAGAGTTTTTCGCTCAAGCACCAGCGTTCCCTGTTCCAGTGCCTGGCCGTGCAATTGTCCGACCTTGACCAGTTGTGGGTCAGGCACCTGGGGGACGATGCGCCGTTGCTACTGGCTGCGCGCAGGCAACTGGCGGACAAGCTGCAACAGGCCCGGGAGAACGATCCGCCGCCATCCGGGGTGAGCGGGGTGGTTGCCCAGGTCAAGCAGGTCGCGACCCAACTGCTGGCGCCTGAGCCGGTGGTGAACAACGAAAAAGACGTTCACAGGCTCCTGCGTACGCTGCAGGACGGCGCTCGACCGCTGTGTACCTGGTGGCTGCGCCAGAACGCCACTGACCTGCGGGCCTTGCGCCTGAACCGGACGCTGGGCTGGCTGGGTATCACTGGTCTTCCCGATAGCAACAGCGAACAGATAACGCCGTTGCGTGGGTTGCTGCCCGACAAACTCAAGCGCTACCAGGAGCGCTTTGCCCAAGGGCATTACGCCGACCTGTTGCTGGAGCTTGAGGCCAGCCTGGCGGGCGCGCCTTTCTGGTTTGACGGCGTGCGCATGCTCTGGGAGTGCCTCCAGGCGCTGCAGGCCGAACTGGCGATGGTCGAGACAGAGATTCAGTTCGCCCTGTTGCTGCAACGATTACCGGGGGTCGTTCAATTGCGCTTCCACGATGGAACACCCTTTGCCGACGCTACCACTCGCGGGTGGATCGACAGCCAGGTCAGTCACCACCTGCAGGCAAGGGTGCCGCCCAGGAATATTGCCAGAGTTGGTCCGGCGCCATGGGAGGAGGCCTTGCAGACGGTCGCTCCGTTGCTGCGCAAGGAGGGGCTGAAGGCCGCTGTCCAGGCCTACAAAAACGCCATGCAGGCTGCGCGAGGTGACCGTGCCCGGTTTTATTGGCGCCTGGGCCTGGCTCGGTTGTGTATCCAGGGTGCCAAGCATGAGTTGGCCAGGATCCAGCTTGAACAGCTTGAGCAGGAGTTGCAGCACGGCAGCCTGCATCGCTGGGAGCCGGACCTGACCCTGGAGGTGTTGCAACTGCTGTACGCCTGTTACGACGTATTGCCCCAGGGCCATGGTCTGCGCGAGCGCAAGGACGATGTCTATCGCAAGCTGTGTCAGGTCGATCTGGAAGCGGTACTCCAATAGGTTTTCCGTCATTACGCAAAGGAGAAACATCATGGCCAAAGAAGGTTCGGTCGCCCCCAAGGAACGCATCAACATCACGTTCAAACCGGCCATAGGCGGTGCCCAGGAAGAAGTTGAGCTACCCCTGAAGCTGCTGGTCCTGGGTGACTTCACCCAGCGCGAAGACACGCGCAAGGTCGAAGACCGCAAGCCCATCAGTATCGACAAAAACACGTTCGACGAGGTGCTGGCCAAGCAAGCCTTGAGTCTGCAGCTGGGTGTTCCCAATCGATTGCAGGAAACCGATGAAGCCGATGAGTTGCCCATCCAGGTCCGCATCAACGCCATGCGGGACTTCAACCCGGCCCAACTGGTCGAGCAGGTTCCGCAATTGAAAAAGCTGATGGAGTTACGTGAGGCACTGGTGGCGCTCAAAGGCCCCCTGGGCAATACACCGAGCTTTCGCAAGGCCATAGAAAGCGCCTTGGCCAATGACCAGGCCCGTGCACGGGTATTGGCCGAACTGGGGCTGAACAGCCCCAACCCATGACTTTCTCAGTAAAAGGACACTGACCTTATGACCACTAGCCCTAGCGCCCAGGCTACCCCCCTGGATAGCGCATACAGCATTCTCGACGACATCATCGCCCAGACCCGCCTGACGGCCGATGATGGAACCTACGACATCGCCAGGCGCGGTGTGGCGGCCTTTATCGAGGAATTGATCAAGCCACAAAACCGAGGCGAGCCGGTCAAGAAACAACTGGTGGACCGCATGATTGCCGAGATCGACGCCAAGCTCAGCCGGCAAATGGACGAAATCCTCCACCATCCCGACTTCCAGGCACTGGAAGCGGCCTGGCGGGGTTTGCAGCTGCTGGTGGATCGCACCGACTTCCGGGAAAACATCAAGATCGAGCTGCTTAACGTCTCGCGGCAGGACCTGCTGGACGATTTCGAGGACTCGCCGGAGGTTGTGCAGTCGGGCCTCTACAAACATACCTACAGCGCCGAATACGGTCAGTTTGGTGGTCAGCCTGTCGGCGCCATCATCGCCAACTATTTCCTGTCGCCCAGCGCGCCTGACGTCAAGCTGATGCAATACGTATCCAGCGTCGCCTGCATGGCTCATGCACCGTTCATTGCCGCCGCCGGGCCGGGTTTCTTCGGTCTGGAGAGCTTTACCGGCCTGCCGGACCTGAAGGATCTGAAAGACCACTTCGAAGGGCCACAGTTTGCCAAATGGCAGAGCTTCCGCCAGAGCGAGGATGCCCGTTACGTGGCCTTGACGGTGCCACGCTTTCTCCTGCGAACGCCCTACGACCCGGTGGACTGCCCGGTCAAGACCTTCGCCTATAACGAGCATGTGGTCAGCAGTCATGAGCATTATCTGTGGGGCAATACTGCCTACGCCTTTGCCACGCGCCTGACTGACAGCTTCGCCCGCTTCCGTTGGTGCCCCAACATCATTGGCCCGCAAAGCGGGGGCACGGTGGAAGATCTGCCGCTGCATCACTTCCAGAGCATGGGCGAAATCGAAACCAAGATCCCCACCGAGGTGCTGGTCTCCGACCGTCGTGAGTACGAGCTGGCGGAGGAGGGCTTCATTGCCCTGACGATGCGCAAGGGCAGCGACAACGCGGCGTTCTTTTCCGCAAGTTCCGTGCAGAAACCCAAGCGCTTCGGCATCAGCGCCGAGGGCAAGGCCGCCGAGTTGAACTACAGGCTGGGCACCCAACTGCCGTACATGATGATCGTCAACCGCCTGGCGCACTATTTGAAAGTGCTGCAGCGCGAGCAGTTGGGTTCATGGAAGGAGCGCACCGACCTGGAGTTGGAGCTCAACAAGTGGATCCGCCAGTACGTGGCCGACCAGGAGAACCCCAGCGCCGAGGTGCGGGGGCGACGTCCGCTGCGGGCGGCACGGGTCGTCGTCAGTGACGTCGATGGCGAGCCGGGCTGGTATCGCATCAACCTCAGCGTACGCCCGCATTTCAAATACATGGGGGCAGATTTCACCCTGTTCCTGGTTGGCAAGCTCGATAAAGAATGAGCCGGGGGCCTGAGATGAGTCACTACAGCGGCTTCCTTGAGCGCCTTGCAGGCACCACGCCTCAGTCGACGGGGCGCGCGCCACTCGCCTGTGTCGCCGCGTCGGTGGCCACCCACCTGGGCAACATGCTCAGCACCCGGGCGGGCAGTGTGCAGACGCTGCCCGACTATGGCCTGCCGGACCTCAATGACATGCGTCTGAGCCTGCACGAATCCCTCAGCCAGGCACGCTTTCTGATCGAGCGGTTTATCGCGGCCTACGAACCGCGCTTGAGCAACGTACGGGTCGTTGCGTTGCCACGGGATCGCGACCCGCTGGCCCTGGCCTTTGATATCCAGGGCGCGTTGACCATCGACGGCGTCGTGCAGAACGTGGTGTTTTGCGCAAGCCTGACGGGCAATGGACGTGTCGAGGTCGCCCCAGGTGTCCTTTAACCGCTATTACCAGAGCGAACTCAATGCCTTGCGGCAGTTGGGGCGACGCTTCTGCGAACGCAATCCGGCGCTTGCCCCGTTCCTCGGGGACAGTGGCCGGGATCCGGATGTCGAGCGGTTGCTTGAGGGCTTTGCGTTCCTGACGGGCCGCTTGCGACAGAAGCTCGACGACCAGTTGCCCGAGCTCAGCCATTCGCTGATGCACCTGTTGTGGCCCAACTACATGCGCCCGTTACCCGCGTTCAGCATGTTGCAGTTCGCACCGCTGCTGCGTGCCGGGCCGGCAGTCACGGTCGAGCGGGACACGCCGGTGGAAAGTGTGGCGATTGACGGTGAGCGTTGCCGTTTTCGCACCTGTTATGCAACGGATGTGCTGCCCCTGCAAATCAGCGCGCTGGAATACTCGGCCCAGGGCGAGGGTGCCTTGTTGAGCCTGCGCCTGGAGATGACCGCCGAAGGACATATGGGCGAACTGGTGCTTGAGCACCTGCGCTTGCATTTTGCCGGGGAACGCTACGTCAGCCAGATGCTGTACGTGAGTCTGCTGCGCCACCTGCACGGTATCGAACTGCTGCTACTCGATGGCCAGGGCGAACCGCTGCTGGCCCATGACGGGCAGGTGCGGTCACTGCAACTGCCGGCCTGCGGGGTTCAGCCAGCAGGTTTTTCAGAAGCAGAGGCATTGCTGCCTTATCCGCCGAATGCGTTCACTGGGTATCGGCATCTGCAGGAGTATTTTGCGTTTCCAGAGAAGTATCTGTTTGTCGACGTCGGTGGTCTGGATGTTCTGCAAACCTTGCCGGTTGACGTGCTCAAACAGGTGCGGGGCGTTGAGTTGCGCTTCAAGCTTGGCCAGCGCAATCCCGAGCAGGTGCAGCCCACACTGGACAACGTGAAGCTGTTTTGCACGCCGGTGGTCAACCTGTTCAAGCACGATGGAGTGCCGATCCGACTGGATGGCCGGCAGGACGAGTATCTGCTGCTGGGGGCTGACTATGCGCCAGGCCATTGCGCGGTGTTCTCCGTCGACCAGGTCACGGGATGGCGTCCGGGTGGCCTGGGCTACCAGACGTACGTGCCATTCGAGTCGTTCGAGCACGATGAGCAGACCGCGTGCTACAGCATCCGCCAGCGGCCCTCCGTGCAACACAGCGGACTGGATACCTACCTGAGCTTTGGCAGACGCCAGTCCGGTGATCAGGAAACCCTGTCTGTCGAGATGACCTGCACCAACCATGATTTGCCGCGCAAATTGCGTATCGGTGACATCAATCAAGCGTGCGAGCAAACACCCGAATTCCTGTCTTTCAGCAATATCACGGCAGCCACCCCTGGCATTGCGCCCCCGCTGGACAGCGACTTTCTCTGGAAGCTGATCAGCAACATGTCGCTCAACTACCTGTCCCTGAGCGATATCAATGCGCTGAAAGTGGTGCTCGAGACCTATGACCTGCCGCGCTACCACGATCGCCAGGCGGAAAAAGTCAGCATCCGCAGGCTGGGCGGGTTGCGCTCGATCAGCCAGCGGCCGATTGACAGATTACACGGCGGTTTGCCGATTCGAGGTGTGGCAATCGACCTGACCGTCGACCTCCAGCACTTCCTCGGAGAGGGCGACCTGTTTGTGTTTGCCTCGGTCCTCAACGAGTTTTTTGCCCTGTATGCGAGCCTCAACTCGTATCACGAACTGCGTGTTACCAGCACACAAGGAGAGGTGTACCTATGGCCATCCCGGATGGGCCTGCAGGCTCTGCTTTAACCGAACTGTCGCGGACCATTCGCGAGTACTCGCTGTTCCAGGCGATCTCGCAGGTGATCGAGCGTTTGCGTGACGCCCATCCGTCCCTGGGCGATGAGGCGCTGTATGAACGCCTGGAGTTCCAGGCCAACCCGGGGTTGGGGTTTCCCGGCAACGATATTGACCGGGTGACGTTCTTTGTCGAGGGCGGGCAACTGCGCGCACGTTTGCGCCTCAACGTATTGGGACTGGTGGGGGCGAATTCGCCACTGCCGGCGTTTTATGGTGAACACGCATTGACCGAACGGGCGGGCGGTAATCCTGTCGGCGACTTTCTCGACTTGTTTCACCACCGCCTGCATCGGTTGATGCTGCCTTTGTGGCGCAAGTACCGCTACCGGGCGTGCTTTCGGGCGGGAGCCAGCGACCCGTTTTCCGAGCAGATGTTCGCCCTGATAGGCCTGGGCGGCCGTGCCGTTCGGGGCGCGACGCAACTGGACTGGAAGCGCCTGCTGCCCTACCTGGGCTTGCTGGGTATGCGCGCCCATTCGGCGGCGCTTATCGAAACGGTGCTGCGTTACTACTTCAAGCACCCGCAGTTGCTGATCGAACAGTGCGTCAAGCGCAAGGTGGTGATTGCCCGCAGGCAACGCAACCAATTGGGTCAGGCCAGCAGCCTTCTGGGCCAGAACCTGGTCCTGGGGCGGCAGGTCGTCGACCGTGCCGGCAAGTTCAGGGTGCATATCCAGAACCTCGACTGGCAGCGGTTTCATGATTTTCTGCCCACCGGCGCAAGCCACTCTCCGCTTGGCGCGCTGGTGCGTTTCGCCGTGCGCGATCCGCTGGACTATGACCTGCGTCTGGTGCTGCGTACTGAGGAGGTACGGGCGCTGCATATAGGCCAGCGCAATGTGTGCCGGCTGGGATGGACCAGTTGGATGGGGCAGGCGCGCGCGGATGGCGTGCTCACCCTGGCCAATAAACTCGGTAGAAACGGATGACGATGATGAATGTGGATTTGCAACAACTGATTCGCGTGTTGACGACACACACTCGCCGAGACCTGGAGCGTGCCGCCGAACGCTGTGTGACCCGGGGCGGGACGCAAGTCCTGGTGGAGGACATGTTGCTGGCGCTACTGGAGCACCCGCAAGGATTGCTGGTGCGCGCGCTGCAAGATGCCGGTGTCGAACAGGGCGAGTTGCAAGCCACCCTGCAGCCCAGGGTGGGCCAGGGCACTTCACGCAATCCGGTGTTTGCGCCGTTGCTGGTGCAATGGTTGCAGCAAGCGCTGGTGGTTGCCCAGCTGGAATTGGCGCAATCCCAGGTCGGTGACGCAGCCTTGATCCTCGCCTTGCTGCGTAACCCACAGTCTCACGCAGGCAGTCGTTATCAGGTGCTGCTGGCGCGCCTCGATGCGCAGCGCCTGCTTGAATTCGCCTTGAACGCCGAGATTGAGGGTTCCCGTGGGACAGCCGGCGCCAACAATGAGTCGTTGTTGCAGCGCTTCACCCATGATCTGACTCAGCAAGCCTTAGAGGGGCGGGTTGACCCGGTATTGTGCCGCGACGCAGAAATCCGCCAACTGACCGATATCCTGGCGCGTCGGCGCAAGAACAATCCGATCATTGTCGGTGAGGCCGGTGTCGGCAAGACTGCGCTGGTCGAGGGGCTGGCCCGGCAGATCGCCTGTGGGCAAGTGCCGCCAGTGCTCAAGGATACGCGCCTGCTGGTCCTCGACATGGGGCTGCTGCAGGCCGGTGCCAGCATCAAGGGCGAGTTCGAGCGGCGGCTCAAGGGCGTTATCGACGAAGTGAATGCTTCACCGGTGCCGGTGATCCTGTTTATTGACGAGGCACACACCTTGATCGGTGCCGGCAGCGCGCCCGGCAGCGGCGATGCGGCGAACCTGCTCAAGCCGGCGCTGGCCCGTGGCGAGCTGCGTACCATCGCCGCCACCACCTGGTCGGAGTACAAGAAATACTTCGAAAAGGATCCCGCATTGGCCCGGCGCTTTCAGCCGGTGCATGTCCAGGAGCCCAGTGTCGATGACGCAGTGATCATCCTGCGTGGTCTGACTGCGGTGTATGAAGCCAGCCATGGCGTGTACGTGCGTGATGACGCCGTGGTTGCCGCCGCGCAGTTGTCTGCCCGTTACCTGGCGGGGCGACAGTTACCCGACAAGGCCGTGGATCTGCTCGATACGGCCTGCGCCCGTGTGCGCATCAGCCTGGTGACAGCCCCGCCGGCGTTGCAGGCCGTGGCGGCGCAACTGGCTGAAAGCACCGGCCAGCACCAGGCGCTTTGCCGCGATAGGGACGCTGGGTTACCTATAGATCCGGGCGCGCTGCAGGTTCTGGCTGCACGCCTGCAAACCATCAGTTGCGAACACGAGCACCTCAAGCAGTGCTGGACGCGCCAGCGCGAGAGGGCCGAAGCGATACTGGCCCTGCGCATACAGGTGAGCCAGGCCCGTCAGTCGGGGCAGGCAATCGAGGTGCTTGAGCAGCAATTGTGCGAGGCCCACGGCAGTCTGCTGGCCGAGCAATCTCACCAGCGCCTGGTCAGCTTCGAAGTGTGCCCACGGCTGGTGGCGGAAGTAGTCAGCGCGTGGACGGGAATTCCGCTGAGCCAGGTGGCCTGCGAGCACAGCACCCAGGTCCGCGATTTCGCCACCGATCTGCGGGCGCGCATTCTTGGCCAGGCGCACGCCGTACAGGCGCTGGATCGCTCGATGCGTGCGGTTGCGGCAGGCCTGAACCGCCCCGATGCGCCCGTGGGCGTGTTTCTGCTGGTCGGCCCCAGTGGCGTCGGCAAGACAGAAACGGCACTGGCCCTGGCCGAGCTGTTGTATGGCGGTGAGCGGTTCCTGACCACTATCAACATGTCCGAGTACCAGGAGCCACACTCACTGTCGCGCCTGATAGGTGCTCCGCCCGGGTATGTCGGCTATGGCGAAGGTGGCGTCCTCACCGAGGCGGTCAGGCAAAAGCCCTATTCGGTGCTGCTGCTCGATGAAGTCGAGAAGGCGCCCCCCGGTGTGATGAACCTGTTCTATCAGGTCTTCGACAAAGGGCGGGCCAATGACGGTGAGGGACGTGAGATCGATTTTCGCAACACCCTGATCCTGATGACCTCCAACCTGGGCAGCGAATGCACCATCGACCTGTGCCGGGCTACATCGCGTCCCACCCCACAAGCGTTGCAGGAAGCGCTTGCACCGCTGCTCAAGCAGCATTTCAAGCCGGCGCTGCTGGCCCGTATGCGCGTAGTGCCGTACTACCCGATCGACGGAGCGGTGCTGCGGGAATTGGTAAAAAGCAAATTACAGCGCCTGGCTCAGCGTTTGTTGCAGCGCCAGTTGGCGTTCAGCTATTGCCCGCGGCTGGTCGATTACCTGGCAGAGCGCTGTACCCACAGCGACAGCGGGGCGCGGTATGTCGATCAATGGATCGACGCCAATCTATTGCCCCTGGTCGTCGATCGCCTGCTTGAGGCAATGGCCAGGGACGAGCATCTGCAGCGTGCCCACGGGACGCTGGATGGCGACGGTCACGTAATCTGTGAGTTTGCGTGATGAGGGAGAACCCGTTGTCACAGGCGCTTGATCCTGCCGAACAGCTGGTGCAGTGGCTCTTGCACATGGGCATCGACAGCGATCGGGCAAGTATGCCTGGCCAACTTGCCCATGCCGCCGTGCAGTTGAGCCAGTGCTCGCTCAGCCAGGTGTACCTGGCAGATGAGGGCGACCGTGGTCTGGTGCTGGCTGCCGAATACCGGCGAGATGCAGGGCCTGGGGATATCGGCGCACGTGCAGCAGTTGATCAGCAGCACCAGCAATTGCTGCAGTTCGCCCTGGAGCACAAGCGCCCCCTGAGCATCCGCGGCCTGCAAGACAGCATTTATGACACGACTTTTATTCCGTCAGGCCCGGTGCCCTGGCAATCGCTGCTGTGCGTCCCCGTCACCCATCGCCACCTTGCTGTGAAGGGCGTGTTGTTATGCGTAACCGAACGCAGCATCGACCTGCAGGGGTACGCCACGACACTGGGGCAGTTGGCGGTGTTTGCGCTGCGCCAATGGTCGCTGTTACCGGAGCCTTGCCCGCCGCCGGCCCATTCGGTGCTCGAAAACGTGCTGCATCCCGTAAGTCTCGGCCTGATCGGCAACAGTACGGCGATGGATGAGACCTGCCGCCTGATCGGCAAGGTGCTGGACAGTACCTATACCGTGCTTTTGTGCGGCGAGACCGGCACGGGCAAGGAGGTGGTCGCGCGGGCGATCCATGCCATGGGCCCGCGCCGGTCCAGGGCCTTTGTCGTGCAGAACTGCGCGGCATTCCCGGAAGGGTTGCTGGAGAGCGAACTGTTTGGCTATCGCAAAGGCGCGTTCACAGGCGCCGACCGGGACCGACCGGGGCTGTTCGATACCGCCGACGGCGGCACGTTGCTGCTCGATGAAATCGGCGACATGCCGATGTCACTGCAAGCCAAGTTGTTACGGGTATTGCAGGAGGGCGAAGTACGCCCGCTGGGCGCCCGCGTCGCCCATAAAGTGAATGTACGGATCATTGCCGCCACCCACCGCGACCTGCCTGCAATGGTGGCCCAGGGCAGCTTTCGCGAGGACCTCTACTACCGGCTGGCGCAGTTTCCAATCGAGCTGCCGGCCCTACGCCATCGCGAAGGCGATGCACGGCAATTGGCTCGCCATTTTGCGGGCCAGGCCTGCGCGACCCAGGGGCGAGCACCGGTGTCCTGGTCGGACCAGGCCCTGGATCAACTGTCCAGCCACAGCTTCCCCGGCAACGTGCGCGAACTCAAGTGCCTGGTGGAGCGCGCGGTGTTGTTGTGCGACGACGGGGTGATCCTGCCGCAACATTTGTCGTTGCCATTGGCGTCCTCCACACAGGCCAGCGACGCAACGCTGCGCCAACGCCTGGAGCGCGTCGAACGTGGCTTGCTGATTGATTGCCTGCACAAGAATCGCGGCAATCGCACCCGCACCGCCCGCGAGCTGGGAGTCGCCAGGCGCACCCTGTTGTACCGCCTGGCGCGGCTGAATATCCCTTTCGGTGAAGTATCAAGGGGGAGCGCTGAATGATGCCAGCCCTGACTGACAGGCGCCGGCTGTTGCGCTCGGACGGATTTATTTCAATGGGAGAGGCGTGATGATTGTTTCTCGGTGGCAGGTATTAGTCCTTGTTCTGCTGATGTTGGTGCTGAGTGGTTGTACGGCAAATTACGTGTTTGACGACGATGAATATCGGCCGCTGGGAGATCCGCGGCCCGACCAGTACGCGCAATAAGCCCGGAGGCCCCGTATGCAGTTGATATTTGAGATCTGTGGCAATTGGCAAGGCATGCCCGGCTCGACCCGCAACAAAGTGTTTGACGGCGCCGGCGGGGTGATTGGCCGTGGTGCCGATTGTGATTGGGTCATTCCCGATCCCAGCCGTCAGTTGTCCAATCATCATGCCTTGATCAGCTTTCGTGACGATCAGTACTTTCTGACGGACATCAGCAGCAATGGCATTTGCCTGGGGGACAGCGCCGTGCGCTTGCGCAAGGGCCAGGCCCGGCCTATTGGTCAAGGCATGGTGTTTCGGATGGGCCCGTTTGATATTCGCACGCAGTTGGTGGCGGTGGCTGGCGCCGCGAGTCACAGCGACAACCTGATTCCGGATGATGCGTTCCTGCAGCTGGATCCGCTGTATGCCATGCCCGGCCAGGCCCAGCAGTCAGAGGAAACGCGCTGGACGGACACCAGCACGGTCGAGCGCCAGCATGTGACTGTGCCGACCCTGGTAGAGCCTGCCCCGCAGATTGCACCAGCGGCAGAAAGCCCCCCGGCAGGTAACGACCACGCGCTGTTCTGGGGGGCGTTTTCCAAGGCGCTGGGCGTGTGCCTGGACCCGCTCGACGAACCAGGGCGGCAAGCGCTGGCAATCAAGGTCGCGGGCTTGCTCAGGCAGGCCGTCGAAGGGTTGCAGCAGAACCTGCACACCCACGAAGAGTTGAAAAGTGAGTTGAGCGCTTCGCTCGGGCGTCCGAGCGACCAGCCTCCCTTGATGGGCGGTGCCGATTCCCTGGAGGCCATGTTGGGCGGTGAGCGGCAGGGGCTGCCAGCCGAACTGGCGGTTATCCAGGCTTACCGCGATTTGCAGGTGCATCAGGTCGCGGTGCTCGCGGGTTGTCGTGCCGCCGTGCGCGGCGCACTGGCGGCGTTTGCCCCGGGCCAGTTGCTGGTGCGTTTCGAACAGCAGGGCAACACGCCGCGGCTCCCCACCAGCGGCGCCTATTGGCGCGCCTACCTGCGCCATTATCAGCGCCTGGTCGAGGACGAAGGCTGGAGTGAGCGCTTACTGAGCGAGGACTTTGCCAACGCCTACCGGGAGCAGGTGCGCCTGGTTTCCACCCTTCACAGTACTTGTTCTGGATGATCCCCATGTCACGCTTCACCTTTGTTCTGTTACTCGCTGTGATGGGCCTGTTGCCCGGTTGCAGCAACCTGTCCCCCTATTCGAAGCTGACCAAGCTGGACCTGACGCTGACTGCCAGCGATCAGGTCAACCCGGATCTGAATGGTCGGCCGTCGCCTATCGTGGTGCGTTTGCTGGAGCTCAGCAATCCGGTGGCCTTCGAGAACGCGGATTTTTTCAGCCTGTATGGACGTGCCGAAAGCACTTTGCCCAAGGACCTGATAAGCAGCGAAGAATGGGAGTTGCGCCCTGGTGAGCAGGTCCCGCTGAAGCTCAGGGCAACGTCGGGCGGCCGCTACATCGGGGTGTTGGCGGCCTACCGGGATTTGCCCCAGGCACGTTGGCGCTATGTCGTGCCGTTGGCCGTTGGCTCGCGGACCCGTATCGAACTGTTGTTCGATGAAGCGGGCGTGCGCGCAGCCGATTGGCAGCCGGCCCAGGCAGGTGACTCACATGCTGCTCGATAAAGTCACCTGGCAGGAGGGCATGTTGTTGCGCCCTCAGCATCTGCAGCACAACGACCGTTACTACCACCAGCAACTGGCCCGCCGCAGCCAGTTGTCACAGGGCTATGCCTGGGGCTTCCTGACCCTGGAAATCGACCCGCAGTACCTCGAGATGGGCAAGGTGGTGGTCAGCCAGGCCAGTGGCGTGCTGCCTGATGGGACGCTGTTCGATATGCGTGACCTGAGCGCGCCGCTGGTGCTGGAAATTCCTCCAAACAGCGGCAGCCAGGCGGTGTACCTGGCGTTGCCGATGGTTGCCGGCAATGCCGTCGAGGTTCGCCGCCCGGCGCAAGCTGATGTAGTGGCGCGCTACACCGCGTACGAAGTGGAAGTGGGAGACGCCAATGCCGGCGAAGACACACGCTGCGCCATAACCTGCGCCCGCCCGGATTTTCGCCTGCTGCTTGGCGACGACCATGACGTCCAGACCTACGTCAGGCTCAAAGTCGCACAGGTCCTGGATTGTAACGGCCAGGGCGTTGTAGCCCTCGACAGCCTATTCTCGCCGACGTTCATGCACCTTCATGGGTCGCCCTTTTTACTGTCCTGCCTCAAGGAGGTGGTCAGCCTGTTGGCGTTCCGCGGGGACGCGATTGCCGAGCGTTTGCAGGACGCTGGCCAGGCGGCCGGGGCCGAGATGGGGGACTTCCTGATGTTGCAGTTGATCAACCGTACGGAGTTGATCCTGCGCCACTATCTGGACCAGACCCGCTTGGGCCCCGACGTGTTGTACCAGGCTCTACTGGCGTTGCTGGGGGAGCTTTCGACGTTTTCCAGCGCTACCAAACGCGCCGGTTTTGATGGGCGCTACCAACATAGCGAGCAGGGACCGAGCTTCCGTGAACTGATGGCGGCAATTCGTGCGGTGTTGTCGATGGTACTCGAGCAGCACGCCATTGAGCTGGTGCTGCAGCCCCGTCAATACGGGGTGTTGGTGTGTCCGGTCAACGACCTGAACCTGCTGGGCGCTGCGACCTTCATTGTGGCCGCCAGTGCCCGTAGCGATTCGGAGGTGTTGCGCCAGCGGTTGCCGGCGCACCTGAAAATCGGGCCGGTGGAGCGGATCCGCGAGCTGGTCAACCTGCACCTGGCTGGCATTAGCGTCAAGCCGTTGCCCGTGGCGCCCCGGCAGATTCCTTTCCATGCCGAAAAAACCTATTTCATGCTCGAACTCAGCCCCCGCGACCTGGAGCAGTTGGCACATTCAGGTGGATTCGCCTTCCATGTCAGCGGCGAGTTTGCCGATCTTGAATTGAAATTCTGGGCTATCAGGAACTGAACCGATGACGATGGAAAGGACATACCCGCAGGATGACAAGACGGTCCTGCTGGATCGTCATGGATTTGGCCCGGCGCAGGGCGCCATCACGGATTTCGAGGCACCACCGCGCTTTGAACAGCTTGAGGACCGGATGATGTACGCCGCCCATTTGCAGGGCGCAGAACACTTCAGGCTGGGGCTCAACCCGCTGGTGACAGCGGCCTGGGACCTGTTGTCGGAGGTGGTCCGGCTCAAGGGCGGCACGGCCCGTGAAGGCCTGCACGCGCTCAATGATCGGTTGTCATCGGGCATTACGCTGTTTGAAACCCGCGCCCGCCACGACGCAATCCTCGACAGCCAGATCACGGCGGCGCGTTACGTGCTGTGTAGCGTAATAGACGAAGCGGTGGTGACCACGGCCTGGGGCAGTCAGAGCGACTGGTCGCAGATGAGCCTGTTGAGCCGCTTTCATAACGAAACCTTTGGCGGTGAAAAATTCTTCGAGCTGCTTGAGCGATTGTCCAGGGATCCGATCAAGCATCTGGCGCTGCTGGAGTTGATGTACGTCTGCCTGGCGCTGGGCTTTGAAGGCAAATATCGGGTGATGGAGCGTGGCCTGCTGCAATTGGACGGCATTCGCGACGCTTTATACCGGCAGATCATCCATGTGCGCGGCCACGCGCCTCTGGCCAGTGAGCCCCGGCCACCGTCCAGCCGCAAACCCCGGCAGGCGATGCGCATTGTTTCTGCAACCTGGGTCTGGGTCTTCGTCGTAATGGGCCTGGCCCTCATGTATTCAGGGTTCGCCTGGGTGCTTGGAGAACAGCGCGAGAGCGTGCTCAAAGCCTATCTGCCGACCACCACCGACATCATCCGGACACCGCAGTAGCGCAGGGAGCGATCCATGAAAAATCTATTCAAAATGCTGGCCTCTGCCTTGGGTCTGACCTGGGTCTGGAGCTTGCTGCTGGTACTGTTGCTGGCGTGGACCGTGTGGCGGTTCGGGCCGCTCCTGGCGGTCGATGACAAGCGCTTCTGGCTCGGTGCGACATCGCGCTTATTGACCGTCAGCGGCTTGTTCCTGGCCTGGGGGTTGGCAATGGTCTTTGCCCAGCGGCGCACCCCCGCACAATCCCCCGCACAGGCTTGCGGCCCGGACCAGGCGCCGCCTAAGTCCCGCAAGGGCCTTGTGGAGCACGAACAGCACAACGTGCGTGGCCGCTTCAAGGAAGCGCTGCACACCCTCAAGGCAGCGCGGCGTTATGGCAAACGCAGCGAACGTTGGCGCAACGAATTACCCTGGCACCTGGTGATGGGCGCCAGCGCCAGTGGCAAGACCTGCCTGTTGCAGGCGGGTGGCATGCAGCTGCCATTGGACCGGACTGATTGCGGCGCCCCCCACACTGCCGGCGCAATACCCCATTGCGAGTGGTATTTTGCCGATGAGGGGGTCCTGATCGACACCCCGGCGCGCTACCTGACCCATGCCGACAGTGAGGTCGATGGTGGCGGCTGGGCGACCTTGTTGACGCTGTTGAAAGCCCGGCGCCGTGCGCGCCCGCTCAGCGGCGTGCTACTGACACTGTCGGTGGATACCCTACTCAATGGCAGCGAGCAGGACCTGAGCGTTGCTGCGCGCCAGTTCAACAGCCGTCTTCACGATCTGCAGCAGACCTTGCATGTGGAGTTACCGGTCTATCTGGTGCTGACTCAGGCGGACCATTTGCCCGGTTTTGTCGAGTTCTTCGAGCGAACGGAGGGGCAGGGCAGCGACGGTCTGTTGGGCGAGCCCATCGTACCCGGCACGGCGGGAACCGATATTGCTCAGGTGCGCCAGGCATTTGAAGCCGTGCTGCAGCGTTTGAGCGGGGAACTGATACAGCGCCTGCATCTGGAGCGCAGCGGCGAGCGCCGCGGGCGTATGGTGGATTTTCCTCGGCAGGTGGCGCAGATCGGCGAGCGCCTGTGTCTGTTTACCGAACTGGCGTTTTCTGCCCATCGTTACCAGCGCGTCAACGCATTGCGCGGTTTCTACTTGACCAGCGCCGGCGAGCGTCCACGGTTTATCCAGGGTCTGTTCAGCCGGGTGGTGTTCGGCGAGGTCGACCTGGCCGGCCTGGACCACCGGGAGCGCGCGCAGATCCGCCGGCGCCAGCGAGGCCTGGCCCTGGCTGCCTTGCTGGTGCTCGGCGGCGCAGGTTCGCTGTGGATGTACAGCTATTCGCAGAATCATCAACGCCTGGAACAACTGCGGGAGTTGGCGCGGTCTCCGGCTCCTCGGCAGGCGGCAGAAGACCCGAGCGTGGCGATAGTTCCACTATTGGACCGTCGATGGGCGGCCACGCAGGTTTTTCCGGCACCGCAAGGCGCGGGATGGTTGCAGTTTTCAGGTTTGTACCAAGGTGACAGGAGCCGCCCGGTGCTGGACACCGCCTACCGCCAGGCATTGCTCCAGCACCTGATGGCACGGGTCAGCGAGATGCTGGAGGAGCAGGTGCGCAGCAACTTGCACGACCGTCAGCAGTTGCTTCTCAGCCTGCGGGCCTATCTGATGCTCAATCTGCCTGAGCGGCGGGACACACAATGGTTGATGGATCGCGTCGCCGAGCGATGGTCGCTGCGCTACCCTGGCGACACTGCCCTGCAGAAGCGTTTGAATGCACATTTTGCACAATTGCTTGCGCAACCCTTTGTGGCACCCCTCAACGAAACCCTGGTGGCCCAGGCTCGCCAGGTCTTGAAAGCGCAACCTTTGGCTGGCGTGATCTACCGTCTGCTGCGTGAACAGGGCAGCGAGCTTGAACCCTATCGTTTCGCCCAACACCTGGCCCCCCAGGAGCAAGTGTTCGCCGGCATTGACCAACCCATTCCTGGCTTCTTCACCCAGCAGGGCTACCGTCAGTTCTTTGCCGTGCAGGGCACTCGGATGGTCGCGGCCATAGTGCGTGATAACTGGGTACTGGGGGAGGGTACAGAACTGAGTGCCATCGGCCTGCGCCAACTGATGGTCGAGCTGGAGCAACAGTATTTCAGCGACTATGCCCAGGCCTGGGGGGCGGCGCTGGCCCAGGTGCGCTTGCAGGAAAACGATAGCCCCCGCGAAATTGCCGAGCAGCTGGCGGGCCTGACATCAGCCCGTTCACCGTTGTTGCAGTTGCTGCAGCAGGTCCGGGAAAACACCCGCTTTTCAAGCCCTGTCGAACGCCTGGAGGCGCTTCAGTCGGGTTCGCCGGTGGTCCAGGCGGTCGTGGACAGTGTCACGCAACGGCTGCCCGACACCCCGCAGCGCGCAGTGCAGCGGCGCTTTGAATCACTGCATCAGTTGCTCGATGAGCAGGACAACCCTGGGCCAGAATTGTCCCAGGTGCTGCAAACCCTCAACCAGGTGCATCTGCAGTTGGCCGCCCTTGGGCGGGAGAACCGGCCTGAACGAGCCGCCTTTGAGCTGGTCAAGCGGCGCATGCAGGGACAACAGGACGCCCTGGGCAACCTGCGCAATGCTACGGCGCGCCTGCCGGCTCCCCTCAACGGCTGGCTCGCGGGTGTCACTGATGACACCTGGCGCCTGGTGCTTGACGAGGCCTACCGCCACCTGAACCGGCGCTATCAGAGTGAGGTGTATGGGTTCTATGCTTCGGCGATCAAGCAACGCTACCCGTTCAGCGCCCATGCCAGCAGCGACGTGGCCCTGAATGATTTTCGCGAGTTCTTCAAGCCCCAAGGGGTGATGGCGCGGTTTCTTGACGACGACCTGCGGCCTTTTGTGATGGGGGACGGCGACCGCTATCGGTTGCGCAGCCTGGATGGCCGCAGCCTGCCGATGTCGCGGGCGTTGCTGGACCAACTGGCAAAGGCGCGCACCATACGCCAGGCGTTCTTCGCCGATGACCCGAGTGAGCCGGGGGTGCGCTTTACCCTGGCGCCATACAGCCTGGACCCCACGGTCAGTCGAGCGATCCTGCGGTTCGGCGACCAACAGATGGAATACCGCCACGGGCCGATTGTCCCGATGCTGTTCCAGTGGCCCACCGATACCGAGGACGGGCGCAGCAGCCTGGTGCTGGAAGGTATGGCGCAACGGCCAATGGGCATCGAGAAAAACAGCGGGCCATGGTCGCTGTTCCGCCTGTTTGACTTGCTGCAAGGCGAACCCTCGAATGGCCGCGATGCGCGCCTGCTCAAGGCGGACATCGGCGGCCTGCGTGCCCATTATCTGTTGACCAGCCAGCGCACGCCGAACCCGTTCGAGATGGCGACGTGGCGGACCTTCCGCATACCGGAGCAACTATGAGCCCATGGCAAGACACCTGTCGCAACGCAATGGGCGAGGCATTGAACCCGGAACCCCCGAATTGATGCTGAATCGCGGGTTCGACGGGGTATTGCGTGGTCAGGCCAGGGATAATCTGACGGCCCTGGTGATGCAAGCATGATGGAAAACCAGCCCCAGCCTGGCGCCTGTGCCCTGCTCATATCGAGCCCGCTGCCGATGTTGCTGGGCGGCCGCTATCGCCTTGAACGGGTGCTCGGGGAAGGGGGCATGGGGATTGTCTATCGCGCCCGTGATTTGCTCCACGAGCAATTCGGTGAGCCAAGGCCCCTGGTGGCACTCAAGGTTCTCGGTGAAAGCCTTGCCCAGTCACAGGATGCGCACCTGCTGCTCTACAGGGAGTTTTCCCTGACCCGCAGCCTGGGGCACGCGCGCGTGGTACGGGTGTTTTCGTTTGATGTGGATACGGCGAGCGAAGTGGCGTTCTTCACCATGGAGCTGATGAGTGGCGCGACCCTGGACCAGTTGTTGTTCGACTGCCCGCGCGGGGTGCCTTGGCAAGAACTGCGGCGTATTGCAACGGGGCTGCTGGACGCGCTGGGTTACATCCATCGACAAGGTGTGTTGCACGGCGATGTGAAGCCCAGCAATGTCATGTTGGACGATGACGGGGTGCGGCTGTTTGACTTTGGCCTTGCCCAGGCGCTTGCGCCGCCGCTGTCCGGGCTGCCGGCCTTGAACCCACAGCGCTTCACTGCCTGGACACCGGCCTATGCCGCCCCGGAACTGCTGGACGGCGCACCCCTGTCAGCCAGTAGCGAAGTCTATGGTGCCGCGTGTCTGGTGTATGACCTGGCGCTGGGCAGGCGTAGTACACAAGGCGCGCGACTGGCGCCTCCGCGACAACTGCCCCGGCGTTGCTGGCCGGCACTGAAAATAGCGCTCAATGGCGACCCGCAGCGACGAACCATCACCCTCGACGAGTTGCAGGTGGCGATGCAGTGTGAACATTCGGTGGTGGGCCGCTGGTTCGCTGCCCGTTAAGGTGAACTGTCTGCCAGACCATGCAGCTGACAATACTCAGCCCACTCCAGGCCCGCCATCTGGGCCACTTCCTTGTGAACCTCCAGGCGCTTGGCCTCGAACTCCTGTGGCGACTGGCTGATCAGTTGCAGTGTCAGTTCCCAGGCAAACAGGTTGCGGGCTTCTGCCTCGGCCTCAAAGGCCTCATGCAGGCGCTCGGCCCGGTATTGCGCCATGGTTTCCCGCTTGGCCTGGGCCGCCAAGGGGTTCAGCGTGTCCAGTTCGGTGCGCAGATCGGGGTGCTGGCTCAGGAATATATCCAGGGCAAGCTGAAGGTTTTCGCCAGGTTCAGACAAGGGGGAACTCCGCAAATACAGGTTGCGCGACCTCAGGACGAGGCTTGTTCGTAACGGCTTTTGCGTCGGGCGCGTTTACGCAGCCGATTGGCTGTCCACTGTTGCAATGGATCCAGCAAGAAAAAAAACAGGTAGGCGGTCAGCACCAGGGTCAAGTCGACCCAGGTTTTGCTGATAGGCCCTTCGACGGCTTCAACGGCGGCCTTGATCAAAAACAGTACAGCGACCCCACACAACCAAAGCCCTACGGTGAAAACCAGAGGTCGCGCACGATTTGTAAGCCTGCGTTGCATGTTCAATACATCTCCCTGAGAACGCTGGGTCAGTCGGCGTACCGATGCCTGCGGGTGTAAACGTGGCCTGCGGATCGAGTCATTCGATGCCGGCCTGCGGGTCGACAGACCCGTACAGCTCATGACAGGAGCGGGTGGCAGTTGGTTCCGAAAACCTGCGGTACCCGCGTGGGCAGCAAGGCCCTCACGCACGGTATTGTTTCAAAAAGCGTAGGAAATTACACCCTTGTCTGCACGTCTGCTGGTATCCCAGGACGACGCATCGATGCCAAACGCGGCAAAATCCTTTCATTTTCGGGGCCCGGCCGTGTAGCGTTAAGCCCTCGTTGAAGACCGGTGTGATGGCCCGAGGGCAGGGAGATAGTCATGGCGCAGACGCTGTTCAAGCTGTTCTTCACCCAACGCCTGGCAGCCCTGGCCAGTACGGAGTCGTTGCGAGCCATCCGGGAAGGCCTGTTATGGATCTTGCCATGCCTGCTGGTCTCGGCCGGTTTTCTGCTGTTGTCCGAATGCGCCCGGATTCTCGACTTCCCATCGCCGGTCGTGGCATTCCTGGCCGGCCTGCATGCCAAGATCAGTTCCGTGATCCCGCTGCTGGTGGCCGCTTCCATCGGCTATATGCTGGCAATCCAGCACCGCTTAGCGCAGTTGCCAGTAGCGTTTTTGTGCCTGGCACACGTGGTCATTGCCTCCTTTGTCCTGCGAGACTATCCACGTGCGTCGGCAACCTTTGTCCTGTTTATTGCCATCGCCTCGCCGTTGATCAATGTCCCGGTGATTGCCTGGCTGCATCGCTACCGCTGGACCCGCTTGGTCAACGCAGACCTGGTGGGACACAACCTCAGGGGTACGATCAACATGGTGGTACCGGGAGCAATCACCGCATTGCTACTGGTGGTGACGTTGTCGTTGCTGTTGCAGGTTGCTCATGTGGCGCAGTTCCAGGGCCCGGTGATGCTCGATACGCTGCAGTCCCCTTATGGCACCGGTGTGTTTGTCACGGCGATCAATTCGCTGCTGTGGTTTTTTGGCATCCATGGCGTGTACGCGATCCAGCCGCTGTTTGATGCCCTGGACCAGGCCGTGATACTCAATGGCGCGGCATTGGCGGCGGGGGAGCCCGTCCTGTATGCGTTGAATGGCGGTCTGCTGGGGTGCTTTGCCTTTATTGGCGGGGCTGGCGGTTCCCTGTGCCTGTTGCTGGCGATTCTGCTGTTTTCCAAGAGCCAGTCCATGCGGTTGCTGGCGGTGGCCAGCCTGCCGCTGTCGCTGTTCAACGTCAGCGAAGTGCTGCTGTTTGGCTTGCCGATCATTCTCAACCCGCGCCTGTTTATCCCTTTTTTAGCCGTGCCGGTGATCAATACGGTGCTGGCATTGCTGGTGGTGCAGGCCGGCTGGGTCTCGCCAGCGTTGGCCAGCGTGCCGTTCACCGCGCCGGTGCTGCTCAACGCTTACCTGAGTACCCAGGGCGATCTGGCTGCGGTGGCGCTGCAACTGGTGCTGCTGGGAGTCGGGATACTGGTCTATGCGCCCTATGTCCGCGCGATTCATCGGCAGGCGGTGGAGGGCGGTACGGTTTACCTCAAGTCTTTCGACATGACCTTTCGCGGGCTCGAAGAAAAAGGGCGTCTGCTGGAACTGGACCCAGTGCTGACTGCGCACCGGGCGCTAGCACGCCAGGCCAGTGCATTGAGCAGGATCCAGCAGATCAGCGACTACGAGTTCTACCTGGAGTACCAGCCCCAGGTGTCCTCCCTGACGGGTTTGTGCACCGGCTGTGAAGCGCTGATGCGCGCGCGCGATAGCCAGGGCAAGGTGCATTCGCCGTGGGAGTTCCTCCAGTGGCTGGCCCAGGCCCGGTTGATGCCGGACGTGGACGTGTGGGTCGCCTCCCAGGCCGTGCGTCAGTACCAGAAGTGGCAGAAAATCGGCTTTGCCCTACCGATCACCATTAATGTCTCCAGCGCCACCCTGACGAACCCCGCCTATGGCAGGCAACTGGTGGACATCCTCTCCCTGGCCCACGGCCATGTGTCGGTGGAGATCACTGAGGATGCGCTGGTGGGCGATATCCAGGCGACCCGGCAGATGATCCAGAAGCTGCAGGCCATTGGTGCCAAGGTCTATATCGACGACTTTGGCACGGGGTTTTCGGCGCTGAGTTACCTGCACCAGTTCCCGGTGGACTTCATCAAGATCGACCGCAGTTTTGTGGTGGCCCAGCAGGACCCCAAGGGCGCGCAGGTCTTGACCGGCATGCTGCGTTTTTGTGAGGCGCTGAATCTGGGGGTGGTGGTGGAAGGGGTGGAAACCGCTGAGCAGTTGGCCTTCCTCCAGTCGGGCAGGGGGCACGCCGGGGCGGAGTTGATTATCCAGGGCTGGTATTTCAGCAAAGCGTTGCCCGGCGACGCGGTGCAACGATTTGTTCGCGAGCGGGCAGTCAAGATGAATGATGAGGCCGGTGCATAGCCACGTCTTGCATTGATCCTACAAATAAGTCCTGCAAATAATTCCACTCTATATTGAGCCTTGACTTCCCGTGCGCTGGCGCTTGCGCCGAAGTTGGCCGGTGGTTCGAGTTATTCGACTTTCCTACGAGTATAAAGCTGTTGCGTAGGACTTCTCGTAAATGGAGGGTGCCCCTCTGGCGTAAGTAATTTTTTCAGGTAGATTATTTGATACGAGTTTTAAAAAGAAATTTATAAATATAGGCTCTTGTGGAGGCGATTGACTTGTCTGCAATGTTTTTAGGCGCAATTTTCTAGTTTAAGTTTCCGTACTTGCTTGGGGCCTTGTTTGATGTCGGCACTGTTCTGTATCTATGTTCTTTATGGAAGGTGTTGGCAAAGGGCTAATCAAGTCTTGCAGTATCGACCTGTCGCCAATGCCCACCCGGCAGGGCTCCTGGAGTGGGTGTAGCAGTACCAGCATCGTCTTGCTTGATCTGAATGTCGTGGGTTTTTTCGGAGTCGATGGGGCTCACAAACGCTTATTGCCAGAAATTTGTCTGCCTTGGGGTTAGGGACGTTACTGAGTGTATGTGGCGTTAAATAAAGATGCAGCGCGCCCTATGTAAGTGTCCGGCAAGCCAGAAACTAACGAGTGGTAATAAAGCAGAGCTGCTCGGGGTTTTATAAGTTTAAAAAGGTTCCTGGATTGATAAGCGATTTAATGCCGTTATTTGAATTGAGATTTGGTCGGAGAGGGGGTGTCACAGCTTCAATGTGAACTCTTGCTCATGGCCATTACCCCGGCGAAATAGTTCGCCATCCATGTGAGGAAAAATAATGAAAAGTTTGAAAGCCCTCGTTCGTGTAAGTTCGTTTGCTCTGTTGTTCGGGGCGGCTTCCATGGCCAGCGCCGTGTCGATTATCCCGGAAGGTCCATTTACCACTGAGGCAGGCACGATTGTTGTAACGTCGCCATCTTCCTTCGGGGCTCCCATTACCTGCGGCGTCACTTTCGGCGGCAATGTATCCGCAGGCGTAGCCACCATCACTTCGGCAACGCTCACTGGCGGTGGCCTGTGCAATCTGCCGAAGATGAAAAACGTTCCGTCTCCGGGTTGGGTATTGACCGCGACCAGCTATAACGCGAGCACCGGCATCGGTAGCGGCACCGTCTCAAATGTGGGTTGGACCGTGGCGTTCCCTTCCTCCAACTGCGGCCCGGGTACCCTCAATGGCGAGTGGAACCAGGCGACTCGCACGTTGACCGGTAAAAACCAGCCGCTTTCCGGCAACTGCGCCGTCCAGTCCCTGACCGTCAAGGTCCCGAGCCTGAGCGTGGCGCCTTGAGCCATCGCGCTTGCTAGTGCAAAGGGCTGATCACCCGTGAAAGGCAGGTGCCTTATTCGAGGCACCTGCTGGGGTGGGTAACGATACGACGGAGTGGTGCATGAAACACAACAAACAGCAGGTCCTGGCATTCTTTGCCCTGGCAGTGTTGGGTGGGCTGACGGTTGCGGCGTGCCCGGTCCAGGCCGGCGGGTTCATGACGCCGACTGCCAACACCGCAGGCTGGGGCCGGGCGTTCGGTGGCGGTTCGCTGTTCAGGAACGACCCATCAGCGGCCTTCAACAACCCGGCGGCGATGGCCTTTATCGACCGGCCCGTTTCGCAGTTCACCCTCAACTACGCCAATATCGACATCAAGTACAAAGGCTCGGCGTATGACTACGCGGGCAATCCCGCATCCATTACGGTCCTTGATCCTGATACCGGCCTGCCGACCTCGACGCCGCGCACCGGTGACGGTGGCCAGGGTGGGTTTGAAGCCTGGGCACCGACGGGCTTTACGGTTATCCCGATCAACGAGCGTTTTGCCTTTGGCCTGAGCCAGGTGGTGCCCATGGGGGCCCGCACGACGTGGGACGAGGACTGGAAGGGCCGTGACTTTGCGGTAGACACCAAAATCGAAACCGTGGGCCTGACCGGTTCGCTGTCGTTCAAGGTCAATGATGAGTTCTCCATCGGTGGCGGGGGGATTTTGCAGCACACCACAGGCTTTGTAAGCCAGAACGTTGACCTCTACGCCGCCGCTGCGCAGTCGCCGGACCTGGGCTACACGCCGTTTCCCGCCGGCCAGGGCCTGGCATTGATGCGGGTCAAAGTCGACAACACTTCCCTGGGCTGGTTTGCCGGTATGGCTTGGAAGCCGACCTCCCGGGATACCTTGGGCCTGAACTACCACGCCAAGATCAAGAACAAGCTGGAGGGCAAATACAATATCTACGCCGATGGACTCTCCAGAGATGTCATGACCACCCCTGTGCTGGATGGCAAGACCCTGGTCGAACTGGCCTATCCAGGCCTGCATCTGTATCCCGGTGGCGCCAATGCCTCGGCCCAACTGGACATCCCGGCCAATGCCTCCCTGGATTGGGTACACCAGTTCTCCGACCGCCTGACCCTGGGCGTGAGTGCCACCTGGACCCAATGGTCATCGTTCAAGGCCCTGACCTTGAAGTCGGAGGGCAGCACCCTGGTGTCGATTCCCTACAACTACAAGAACACCTGGATGTACGCCCTAGGCGGCGACTACCAACTCACCGATGACGTCACCCTGCGCAGCGGCGTGGCCTTTGACCAGACCCCGACCCCCAACTCCACCCGTGACCCGCGGATTCCTGATGGCGATCGGATATTTGCGTCCCTGGGGTTTGGCTACAACATCCGGGCGGTTCCGGGCTTGAGTATCGACGGTGCCTATTCACGGCAGTTTGTAGAAACCGTCAAGCTCAAGACCAAGAACGTTGATCGCCTTGGCGCGGCGTCGCTGGACGGCAAGGCCCAGCTCAAGGGCGAAGTGCTCAGCCTGGGGGCTACCTACGCCTTCTGATCCAGATCCCGTGTGGCAGCGGGCCTGCCCGCGATGGCGGCCCTTCAGTCACCGCCGCTACTGGCTGGCACACCACTGTCGCCAGCCATCCAGCCCCCCCATCAATGCGAAGTCCCCTCCGCAAACTCAATCTTGTTCCCCACGTTGTACTTGCCCGAAGGCTTGTTCATGGGGATCCGCTTGACCTCCTGCAACGTCTGGCTGTCATACACGATCAACGCGCCCTCGCGATCCCAGATGCTCAACAGCAAGTAGCGCCCATCCTTGGTGAACTCCACATGTGCTGCGGTCTTGCCCGGCATGGGCCGCAGGGTATGGGCGATTTCCAGGGTCTGCTTGTCGATCAAGTGGATCGCATCGTTGCCGGGTGCGAAAAACACATCACTCCACACATAGCGCGAGTTGCTGTGGCTGCGCATAAAGAACCCCGGCCCGAGGGTGGGAATTTCCTTGATCAGTTTCCAGGTCTTGAGGTCCAGCACCGAGATCTGCCCCTTGCTGATATTCGGCGTGGCAAACACCCACTGCCCATTGCGTTGCCAGTAGGTCCCCGAGCCCAGGTGCGGCATACCCGACAGCGCGATGTCGGTGACCACCTTCCCGGAGTCGAGGTCGATCACTTGCCCGCCACCGGCCTTGCGCGAAGTGGCGAGCAGTTGCCGGTAGTCAGGGGAAAAGGAAAAGTCATCGAGCACGTCCTGGGCCTGGATACGCCGGGGCTCGAAGCTCGGGGTCGCGGCCGCGTAGGACAACTCCCAGACCTCATTCACATCCTTGAGGGCGACGATAAAACTGTTGCGCGGCGGCGCGGTGTACACCGCGCTGACCCGCGAATTCGTCGGCAGGGTCTTGACCAGCGACAGGTCGCGCGCATCCAGCACCACCAGATTGCCCGGCAGGTAATTGCCCACCAGCACCCAGCGCCCGTCCTTGCTCACCGCCAGGTTGCGGGTATTGAGGCCGGCGCGAACCTCGGCGATCAGCTTGAGGTTATGCAGGTCATACAGGCTGATCCAGCCGTCGCGCGAAGCAAAGTACACAAAGCGCCCGTCCGGGGAAAACTTCGGCCCGCCGTGCACGGCAAAGTGCGAGGCAAAACGGTCGAGCACCTCAAAACGGTCACCGTCGAGAATGTCGATGTGATGGTCACCGGATTCCACCACCACAAACAGGTTCAGCGGGTCGGCGTGATGCTGCGGGGTGCTCGGCAGTTGGCTGAGGTCGGCCAGTTGGCGGTGGCTGCTGCGGATACTCTGCTCGTTCCAGGTCGCGGGCGTGGCGGGCGGCTGTTGCAGGAACGTCACCAGGCCGTCGATCTGTTGCGCGCTGAGTTGACCGGCGAATGCCGCCATCTGGCTGGCCGGGCGCCCGTGTTCGATGACCTGGCGAATCTCGGCCGGCTTGATCCGTCCCAGGCTCTCCGGCAACAACGCCGGGCCGGTGCTGCCGACCCGGTTGAGGCCATGGCAGCTCTGGCAATGCTGCTGGTAATCGGCGGCGGCATCCGGCGCACCGTGGGCGGCGCTGGCCCAGAGCAGCGGCACCAGCCACAGGCGCTTCATACTGCCACCCTGGGCCGCGCGAGGTGAGCGGGCGCGAGGCTGGCGGGGTAGTGCAGGGGCGCATCGGCAAACAGATCCACCACATGCCCGATCACCGTCAAGGTCGGCACGCCGGGCTCGCACATCAGGGCCAGGGCCGGCAGTTGGCGCAGGGTGCCGCGATGCACTTGCTGGTCGACGCGGGCCCCGTTGCAGATCAGCGCCGCCGGCGTCTCGGCGGACAGCCCGGCGCCGATCAGGCGTTCGGCGATCATCGCCAGGTTCGACAGGCCCATGTAGAACACCAGGGTCTGGCTGCCGTCGGCAAGGCTGTCCCAGGGCAATTTCAACTCACCGTCGCGCTGCAAATGCCCGGTGACGAAGCGACACGAGTTGACCAGATCACGGTGCGTCAACGGGATGCCCGCATAGGCGCTGCAGCCGGATGCTGCGGTGATGCCTGGCACTACCTGGCACGACACCCCTTGCGCCAACAGGTATTCCAGCTCTTCGGCACCGCGGCCAAACACGAAGGGATCGCCGCCCTTGAGCCGCACCACGCGCTGTCCTTGCTGAGCCAGTTCGGCCAGCAGTTCATTGATCTGCTCCTGGGGCAGGCTGTGATAACCGCTGGCCTTGCCCACGTAATGGCGGGCGCAGGTCAGCGGGATCAGGGTCAGCAACTCGGCACTGATCAGGCGATCGAACACCACTGCATCCGCCTGCATCAGCAGGCTCCAGGCGCGCAGGGTCAACAGGCGCGGGTCGCCGGGACCGGCGCCGACCAGGGCGACTTCGCCGGGGTGGAAGGGGCTGTGCAGCGCGTAGGGTAAGGCGTAGGTTGAGTGCATGAGACTTCCTTGGTTCATCATCAGGTTGGCGCTCCCCGGTTGTTTCACCAGGTGAGCGGCCGGTGGTTCAGCGTGCCGAGCAAGGAATCAAGGTGGGCGGGGTGCGGGCGATTTCTGCGTTGCTGAGGTAGCAACCGGGGTCCGGGCCCCAGAGATCGCCGTCGGCCCAGGCGCGGGTGCGCGTGTTGCCGTTGCAGATGTTCAGCCAGCGGCAGTCGGTGCAACGGCCACCGACCTCCCGCGGGTATTGGCGCAGGCGCAGCAGTAACGGGTCGGGGCGTTCCTGCCAGATTTCGCGAAACGAGGTGCGGCGCACATTGCCCACCGAGTGTTGCCACCAGTAAGTGTCCGGGTGCACTTCGCCGGTGTTGTCGATATTGGCGATACCGCTGCCCGAGGCATTGCCGCCCCAGGCATGCAGCAGGTGTTCGAGTTGCGGGTAGTGTTCCGGCAAATGCTGATGCACCCATTGCAGCAACAGCACGGCGTCGGCGTCGTTGTTGCCGCTCACAAAATCGCTGGCCACGCCGTTCTGGACGTCGTTCCAGGCCTGCTGGAAGATCATCAGCATGGCGTCGCGGCTCATCTGCTGATGGGCGTCCAGTTGCCGGCTGCGCTTGCCGCGCCCGCTGTAGTTGAGGTGCGAGAGGTAGAACTTCTGCACATCGTATTCGCGCATCAGCCCCAGCAGTTGCGGCAACTGCGCGTGGTTTTCCTGGGTCAGGGTGGTGCGCAGGCCTACACGAATGCCAGCCTGGCGGCACAGGCTGATGGCATGCATCGAGCGCTCGAAACTGCCCTCGCACTGGCGGAATGCATCGTGGGTGGCCTTCAATCCATCAATGCTGATGCCCACATAGTCAAAGCGCGCATCGGCGATCTGCTGGATATTGCCTTCGTCAATCAACGTGCCATTGCTCGACAGCGCCACGAAAAAGCCCTTGGCGCGGGCATAGGCGCTGAGCTGGAACAGGTCATCGCGCAGCAAGGGCTCGCCGCCCGAGAGGATCAACACCTTGACCCCTGCGTCGTGCAGGTCGTCGATCACCTTCAGCGCGGCCTCGGTATCCAGCTCATCGCGGAACACACTGTCGGCGCTGGTGGCGTAGCAGTGCTTGCAGGTCAGGTTGCAGCGGCGCAGCAGGTTCCAGATCACCACCGGCGCGCGGTCGCTGCCCGGTTTGGCGCTGCGCGGTGGTGGGCATTGGCCGGCCAGGGTGCGCAGGTAATGACTGATCCTAAGCATGGGGTGGTCCTTGTGTGGGGGAGCTGTCTCGCCCTGCGAGGCTGCGTTAGCGGTGGGTCATCCAGCATCTGTGTGGGCAGCTTCCACCGTGGATCGTTGGGTCAGGCGCAGGCCGGTTTTTTTCAGGATGCGACTGCTCACCAACATCTCGTCCGCCCGGCTGGCATCGCCCAGCAAGAAGCGCAGGTGTTCACGGTAACTGTCGATTTCTTCGCGGCTGCGGCCATGGACCATGGCGAACAGGTTGTAGGGCCAGTCCGCGCGCCGGGGCCGGCGATAGCAGTGGCTGACAAAGGGTTGGGCGCCGATCAGTTCGCCCAGGCGCGGCATCTGTTCATCGCACACATCCCACACGGTCATGCCGTTGTGGCGATAGCCCAGGCGATAGTGATTGGGCACGGCGGCGATCCGGCGGATCGCGCCTTCACCCTGCAAGCGCTTGAGCAGGTCCAGGGTGGATTCGACGCTGATCCCCAATTGCTCGGCGAGCCAGGTCCAGGGGTCTTCCAACAGGGGCAGGCCGGCGTCGGTCAAATGGATCAAGCGCTGGGCCAGGGTCTCGTCAAACCGGGAAGTACAGACCGACATGGTAGGTTTGCTCCTTGGGCAGGTTAAGCACCTCAAGCCCGGTGATGGTGTGGATGTGCGAGAGGGTCTGCTCGAGGTCTTCGGCGGTGCCGCAGGCCAGCACAAACCACATGTTCCAGTGATGCTCGCGCCGGTAGTTATGGGCCACTTGCGGGAGTTCGTTGAGCTGCGTCGCGACCTGTTCAAAGCGTGCTTCAGGTACCGCCAGGGCGGCCAGGGTGAATGCGCCGCCCAGGCGCTCAATATCAAACATCGGCCCGAAGCGCGTCAGCACGCCGTCTTCGAGCAGCAGGTGCAGGCGGTCGAGCAGTTCGTCGGGCGTGCTGTGCAGCTCTGCAGCCAATAACTGCCACGGGTGACGAACCAGGGGCAGGCCCCGTTGCAGGCGGTTGATCAACTGACGGTCAAGTTCATCCATGGGCCCATACCTGGGATGGCGGTGGCGCAAAACGCCCGCCGCACTGCTTGAACATGCGTGTACTGAATAACAGGTGGTGGGGCAGGTCGCTGAGCAGGTGCTGTTGCAACAGTGCCTCGATCTGCGCCTGCACCGCTGCGCGCTCACGCCCGTGGACCATGCAGAACAGGTTGTAGCGCCAGTGCGGCAAGCGCCGTGGCCGCTGATAGCACAGGGTGATGCCCGGCGCGCAACCCAGGCGCTGGCCGACTTCGTCGATCAGCGCATCGGGCACATCCAGCACCAGCATCGCGTTGGCCACAAAGCCCAGGGCGCGGTGGTTGAGCACCAGGCCGACGCGGCGGAACAGGCCCTGCTCCTGCCATTGCTGCATCTGCCGCAACACTTGCTGGTGATGGGCGCCGATCTGCTCGGCCAGGTCTTCATAGGGCCGCGACACCCTCGGCAGGCCGCGCTCCAGGCATTGGCGCAGGTCGAGCAGTTGCTCGTGGTTCAGCGGCGCGATCACAGGTGGCCTCCCAGGGCAAAGCCCAGGTCGATGCGGTAGGAGGTGAGCATCGGCAGGTCCAGAGGGATCAGGCCGGTGTCTTTTTCCAGTTCGTCGAGAATCTGTTCCAGGTGCCGGCGATTGGGCCCGGTCAGCACAAACCATAGGTTGTAGTGATGCTCGCGGGCGTAGTTGTGATTGACCTCGGGATAGCGACTGATGCGCGCGGCCACCTGCTCCAGGCGTTCGGCGGGCACCGCCAGGGCGGCCAGGGTACTGGCCCCGGCGCGGCTGTGATCGAACACCGGCCCGACCCGTGACAGTGCGCCTGCCAGTTCCAGGCGTTGCAGGCAGGCCATCAACTGTTTCTCGCTGCAGCCGAGGGTGTTGGCCATTTCCATGTAAGGCTCGGCGCACAGCGGCATGCCATGTTGATAGCGGTCGATCAGGCGCGTGGTGAGCTCGTCAAGTTCCATCTCAATACCCCATTTTTTGCGCGCGGCTGCTGAAGAAGATTCCGCTGGGGCTTTCGGCCGGCAGGGTCTTGATCAAGGTCAAGCGATAAGGATCCCAGACCTGCACCTGTTGGCCGTCGCGAACCGACAGCCACAGCTGCTCACCGCGCCCGGTGAATTCCATATGCAGCACACCAGGGCCGGGACGCAGGTCCGCGACCACCTGGTGGGTTTCAGTGTCGAGCACCTGTACCCGGTCGTTGTCCGGGTAGGCGAAGTTGACCCACAACTGGCGCCCGTCGGGCCGTGCGGTGACAAAAATCGGTTGGCCGGCCACGGCAATGGTGGCGGTCTGTTGCCAGGTGCGCGCATCCATCACCAGCACCTGATGGCGGCCCACGGCGGGCACGAAGGCCTGGTTATCGGCCACGGCCCAGCCTTCCAGATGCGGCATCTTGTACACCGGCAGTTTTTCCTGGCCGCGACCGTAGTCGGCGAGCACACGCTTGACCCCATGTTCGGGGTGCCACAGGTCGAGCTGGGCCATGCCGTCCTCGCCAAACAACCCGGCCATGTAGAAACGGCCATCGGCGGTGATCAGCGCGTCATAGGGCTGGCGACCAATGCCAGTGAAGCGGGTGATGGCCGGGGTGTTGCCCTGGCTGAAATCGGCGCTCCAGATTTCGTCGGTATCGAACAGGCTGAACACAAAGCGTTGCCCCGGCGCATCCACCAGGCCCACCACCCGCGAGCGTTTGCCGTCGGCCAGGGGCGTGGCCGGGATATCGGCCACCTGTTGCAGGGTCACGGCGTCGAACACCTTGACGCCACCGGGCTGGTAGTTGGAGACGGCAATCAAACGCCCGTCCTGGCTGATCGCGCCACCGATGCTGTTGCCCCCCTGGATCAGGCGTTTGTCGATGCGCTGGGTCAGCAGGTCGACCTTGGTCAGCCCGCCGTCACGGCCAAACAGGTAGGCGTAACGCTGGTCCCGGGAAAACACTGCCGAGGCGTGGGACAGGTCGCCCAGCCCCTCGACCCGTGCCAGGCGGGCCTGGTGGCTGCTGTCGATAATCAGCAGGCTGCCGCTGGCGCGCTCCACCACCAGGCCCAGGTCGCCGCTGCCGCGCAACGGTGGCTGGGAGCAGGCGGTGAGCAACAGGCCGGCAATGCAGGCAAGCAGGGGACGGATCATGGCGCGGGGGTTCCTTGCAGGAGGCGATCCACCAGCCAGGCAATATCGCCGGCATTGAGCAACGGCGCCCAGCCGGGCATCGCCAGGGCAGGGCGGCCATAGGTCACGGTGGCAATCAGGCTGTCGCGGGTTTGCCCGGACAGGGCTTGCGGGGTCAGGGCCGGGCCCAGGCCACCGGTCAGGTGCAGGCCGTGGCAGGCGCCACAGTCCTGGGTCAACAGGTGTTCCAGTTGGACCTGGCGCGCAGGCGCCGGTGCTCCGTGCACCGGCGCAGGAATGAGGAAGAGCAGCGCCATGGCCGAACCGATCATCGAGACTTGCATGGCGCGCTCCTTGTGCTTATTTCAGACTCAACACCCATTGGGCGAGGGTCAGGGCTTCGGCATCCGTGACGGGGTTGGCCGGCATCGGAATCGGTCCCCAGTTACCCTGGGTGCCGTTCTTGATGTGGCTGGCCAAGGTTTTGTCAGCGTCCTTGACGCCGGCATTTTTTGCCGCCACTTCCTTGAGCGCCGGGCCCACCATCTTGCTGTCGATGGTGTGGCAGGCGGCACAGGGTTTGCTCTTGAACAGCGCCGCGCCGTCATCGGCCATTGCGGTGGACAGGCTCAGGGCCGCGCCCAGGGTCGCCAGTGCAAGCAGGATATTTTTCATTGGTTTGCCTCTTGTTGATGAAGCTCAATAAATGTCGAATTGGGTGTTGTAGACGTTGAACTTGCCGGTCGGGGTAATCAGGCGCTTGTCCCGGATCACGTTCTTGAGCTTGAGGGTCTTGTCATCGACCACCACCAGCGCCGACTCCTCTTCCTGGCCGTTCCACACCGAGAACCACACTTCATCGCCTGCCTTGTTGTATTCCGGCTGCACCACGCGCAGGGCGCCTTGCTTGATGCCCGACCATTCGGCAATCGGCAGTACGGTGTAGCCAGCGTCGAGCTTGTCGATGTTGAACACCGCGACCGACTGGCTGAGCTTGGTGTCGGGGTTGAGCGTGGTGTCGACATACAGGTGCCGCGAGTTGGGGTGGGTCTTGATAAACAGCGAGCCACCGCCCTGGCCGTTGAGCGAGGTCACTTGCTTCCAGGCGTACTGCGGGTGCTTGACCGGGTCGGTGCCGATCACCGAAACCCCACCGTCACCCAAGTGACTGGTGGCCCACACCGGACCGTATTGCGGGTGTACAAAGTTGGCGCCACGGCCGGGGTGCGGGGTCTTGCCGACATCCACCAGAGCGGTGAGCTTGCGCTCCTTGGAGTCAATCACTGCAACCTTGTTGGAGTTGTTCGCCGCCGTCATGAAGTAGCGATGGGTGCTGTCCCAGCCGCCGTCGTGCAGGAAGGGCGCGGCGTCGATGGTGGTGATGGTGAGGTTTTTGATGTCTTGGTAATTGACCAGCATGACCTTGCCGGTTTCTTTGACGTTGACGATGAACTCGGGCCATTCGTGGGACGCGATGATCGCCGCCACCCGTGGTTCGGGGTGGTATTCCTGCTTGTCCACGGTCATGCCGCGGGTCGAAACGATCTGCTTGGGCTCCAGGGTCTCGCCGTCCATGATGGTGAACTGCGGCGGCCAGTAGGAACCGGCAATCGCGTACTTGTCTTCATAGCCTTTGAACTTGGAGGTCTCCACCGAACGGGCCTCGATGCCCACCTTGATCTCGGCGACTTTGGTCGGCTCGGCAGGCCACAGGTCGATCATGTCGATCTTGGCGTCACGGCCGATCACCAGCAGGTAGCGGCCCGAAGCGGAAATCCGCGAGATGTGCACGGCGTAGCCGGTGTCGATGAGCTTGACGATTTTCTTGCTGTCGCCGTCGATCAGGGCGATTTTGCCGTCGTCACGCAGGGTCACGGAGAACAGGTTTTCCAGGTTCAGCTGGTTGAGCTGCTTCTTGGGACGGTCTTCGGGTTTGACCAGCAGCTTCCAGGTCTTGAGCGTCTCGGCCATGCCCCATTCCGGTGGGGTGGGCGCGGTGTGCTGGATGAAGGTCGCCATGCTGGTGATCTGCGCCTTGGTCAGCGCATTGGAGGTACCCCAGTTCGGCATGCCGGCGGGGGAACCGTAGGTGATCAGGGCTTCCAGATACGCCTGGCCCCGGGCCTGGGTGATGTCCGGGGTCAGCGGCTTGCCGGTGGCGCCTTTACGCAACACACCATGGCAACCGGCGCAGCGCTCGAAGTAAATCTGCTTCGAGGCATCGAACTCGGCTTGGCTCAAGTCCGGTGCGCCGGGGCTTTTGACCATGGCTGCAACCGGCGCGGGAGCCGCCGCGAAGGCCTGTGTTGATAGGGCCAGGGCCAGCGCGCAGCTGAGCCTGGCCAGCGTCAGTACGAAGGGTGTTTTGTTGCGAGTCAGCATTCCATATCTCCTCAGGCAAGACCTTTGCGATCTGGGTAGAGCGCAGGTTCTTAGTGCCAGCAGAGACTATGTCGCGGCGGGTGAATGACCGCTTGACGGCGATCAAGTTTGCCCTGAGTACGGCTTGCCAGGTTGTCGCAGGCCCCCGTAGCGTGGCTACCAAACCCGCTGTCCATGCAAGGTGCGCTATGACCGAACCCTTCTACCAAGCCGTCAACAACGAACATGAGTTGTTCGAGCACGCCTGGCGCCACCGCATGCCGGTGCTGATCAAGGGCCCCACCGGCTGCGGCAAGACCCGCTTCGTCCAGCACATGGCCCACCGTCTGCAATTGCCGCTGTATACAGTGGCCTGTCACGACGACCTCAGCGCCGCCGACCTGATCGGCCGCCACCTGATCGGCGCCCAGGGCACCTGGTGGCAGGACGGCCCGTTGACCCGGGCAGTGCGTGAAGGGGGCATTTGCTACCTGGACGAAGTGGTCGAGGCACGGCAAGACACCGCCGTGGTCCTGCACCCGGTGGCCGATGACCGTCGCGAGCTGTTCCTGGAACGCACGGGCGAAGTCCTCAAGGCGCCGCCGTCGTTCATGTTGGTGGTGTCCTACAACCCCGGTTACCAGAACCTGCTCAAAGGAATGAAACCCAGCACCCGCCAGCGGTTTGTGGCGATGCGCTTTGGTTATCCCGCGACAGCCGAAGAAGAGCGCATCGTCGCCCGCGAAGCCCAGGTGGACGGCGCTTTGGCGGCCCAGGTGGTGCGCCTGGGGCAGGCCTTGCGCCGGCTGGACCAGCATGACCTGGAAGAAGTGGCGTCCACCCGCTTGCTGATCTTCACCGCCCGCCTGATTGCCGCTGGCATGCACCCGCGCGAAGCCTGCATGGCCTGCCTGGCGGAAGCGCTGAGCGACGACCCGCAAACCGTCGCGGCCCTGATGGACGTGGTTGATGTTCACTTCAGTTAAGCGGCGGCTGCCGGGTGATTTGGCGATGTGGTTCTTTATCCTCGCCGAACTCTCGGTGTTTGCGATTCTGATCCTCGCCTTTGCCGTGACCCCGACGCTGCGGCCCGAGGTCTTTGCCGAGGGCCGCGCACAGTTGGATACCTCCACCGGCCTGGCGATGACCCTCAGCCTGCTGACGGCCGGCCTACTCGCCGCGTTGGCACAGCAACAGGTCATTGCAGGTCGCCCACGGCGGGCAGGTGGGTTACTGGCGTTGGGACTGGCGGTGGCGGCGGTTTATGTGTGGATCAAACTTGGCGAGTACGGGCACCTGGCTGCGGCCGGCCTGGGCCTGGAGCGCAGCACGTTCTTTACCCTGTACTGGATTTTGACCGGGTTTCATTTTCTGCATGTGTTGTTGGGCATGCTGATCCTGGCGTGGTTGGCGTTGCGCTGCTGGCGCCGGGCCTATGGTCCGGGGCGTCAGTCGGGGTTCGAGTCCGGGGTGTTGTACTGGCATATGGTGGATCTGGTGTGGGTGGTGCTGTTTCCGTTGGTGTACGTGTTGTGAAATTGCTGGCGTGCTGGGCCGGGCTGGTGCTGCTCAGCGTGGGCACCGTCATGTCCGGTGCGGCGGGCTGGTGGTGGCTGGTGGTGTTGGCAGCGGTGGCCAAGGCCTGGGTGATTGCCGATGGGTTTATGGAATTGCGACATGCGCCTTGGGGATGGCGGGCGGCGATGTTGGCGTGGCCGGTGGTGCTGGTGGCAGGGATGGTCGTGATGCGTTGATGACGATGATGGACCTCCTGGCTGTGGGAGTGGGCAAAGACTTCAAGGAGAGCCGGCGGTCTGCCCGGTAAAAAGATCATGGTGTGGCGCAGGGATATTAAATAGAATGAATCTCATTTGAGACTCACTCGCGCCGCCCAGGGTTCGCTTGCCATGAATGATGCCGTATTGCCAACGACCGCCGCAGAACCCAGCCTGAGCACCTTGTACCGCGACCATCGCAGCTGGCTGGAAAGCTGGTTGCGCCGGCGCCTGGGCAACGCCTGGGATGCCGCCGACCTGAGCCAGGACACCTTCCTGCGGGTACTGGCCAGCGCCCAGCCAGTGGCGCAATTGCAGGAACCACGGGCCTATCTGGTGACGGTGGGCAAGCGCCTGCTGGTCAATTTCCACCAGCGCCGCAGCCTGGAGCAGGCGTATCTGAATGCCTTGGCACGCCTGCCTGAAGAGTGCGTGCCGTCGCCGGAGCAACGCTGGTTGCTACTGGAAACCCTGCAGGCCCTGGATGAATTGCTTGACGGTCTGGCGCCGGTGGTGCGCCGGGCGTTTCTCTGGAGCCAGCTCGAAGGCCTGGGCTACCGGGAGATTGCCGAGCGCCTCAAGGTCTCGGAGCGCACGGTCAAGCGCTATATGGCCCAGGCCTACGAACATTGCCTGCTGGTGGAACTGTGAGCCGTACCCCAGCGGATGTGGCCCGGGCCGCGGCGCACTGGCTGGCGCTGTTGGAGTCCGGCACCGCTGGCGAGCGCGACCATGCCGGCTTGCAACAATGGCGCGACAGCCATCCCCAGCACGAACAGGCCTGGCAAAAAGCGCAACTGCTGCGCCAGCGCTTTGCCGACTTACCATCCTCCCTGGCCATGGCCAGCCTCGACCGCCCGCAACCGGGCCGGCGCGCCGTGCTCAAGCGTGCCCTGGGCGTGGCTGCGCTGGTGCCGGCGGCCTGGTTGCTCAGTCGCCAGTTACCCCTCGACGTATGGCGTGCCGACCTGCATACCGCCACTGGCGAGCGCAAGCGCGTGCCGCTGGTCGATGGCAGCACCCTGCAACTGAACACCGCCAGCGCGGTGGATGTGGACCTCGCTGCGCGGCGCCTGACCCTGGTCGAAGGGGAGATGGCGCTGACCGTACCCGGTACGACGGCATTGACCGTACATAACCGTTATGGCCAGGTTATCGCCAGCCAGGCCGAGGTCTGCGTGCGCCAGTTGGCGGATGCTTGCCTGGTGTCGGTGCTCAAGGGCCGGGTACAAGTACTCGACGGGCACGGGCGTGCTGCCTGGGTGCAGGGAGGGCAACAAATACGGCTGCAACCTGTGGGGCTGGGGGCGCCGATGCCGTTCGACGTGCAGCAACTGGGGTGGCGCGACGGTGTACTGACGGCGCAGAACCAGGCGCTGGGTGACTTCCTGCGCGAACTGGATCGCTACCGCCCGGGCGTCCTGCGCTGGGACCCGAGCCTGGAAACCTTGCGCGTCACCGGCAGTTTCCGCCTGGACGACACCGACTCCATCCTCAGCCTGTTGGCCACCACTCATGGGCTGCAGGTGCAGTTCCGCACACGCTATTGGGTCACGCTGCAGCCGCGCAAAACCCTGGGCTGATCGCGATCTTATTGTCCAGGCAGATCCCATGGGAGAGCTGGCTTGCCTACTCCCACACAAGCCCTTTCCCACCTTTTTATCGGCCAGTTCGCAAGACCGTGGCCCTTTTTTTCGGCTCGCCTGTCATCCAAGGCAAGTGAACGAAAACAGAGAGCCTTTTAATGCCCGTCGTCCCGCCATCGTTGTTGCGCCTGAGTTTGGTGCTGAGCCTGAGTGCCAGTCCGTTGTTTGTTCCTGTGAGCTGGGCCGAGGACGCGGCCCGACGCAGTTATCAGGTGCCGGCCGGCAGCCTGGGCAGTGCGTTGACCCGCTTTGCCGGGCTGGCCGGGGTCAATCTGTCGGTCGATCCGGCCCTGGTCGGCGGCCGGCAAAGCGCCGGGATCTCCGGTGAGTTTGCCGTCGAGGAAGGCTTCGCGCGTCTGCTGCAGGGCTCGGGCCTGCAATTGCAGGCGGTGGGTGAGCGTGCCTACACCTTGATCCCCGCGCCGCAGGGCGGTACCTACCAGTTGCCAGCCACCTCGATTCTCGGGGCCGCGAACACACCCGTCGCCGAAACCTACGCCGGTGACCAGGTCACGCGCAAAGGTGCGCAGGGCATGCTCGGCGACGGCGACTTTATGGATACGCCGTTCAACCTCACGTCCTATACCGCCAAGGCAGTGAAAAACCTGCAGGCGCGGACCCTCGGCGAGATGGTTGCCAGCGATCCTTCGGTGCGCATCACCAACCCGGCCGGCGGGCGTTTCGAGCAGTTCTCGGTGCGCGGTTTCAGCCTGTTCAACAGTGATGTGTCTTACGGCGGCCTGTATGGCGTGCTGCCGACCTACGCCATCGACATGGAAATGGTCGAGCGCGTCGATATCCTCAAGGGCCCCGGCGCCTTGCTCGGTGGCATCGCGCCTCGGGGCAGCATCGGTGGCGGGATCAATATCGAGCCCAAGCGCGCCGGCGACACACCGCTCACCGAGTTCACCGGCAGCTATGCCTCGGCCGGGCAGTTCGGGGGGGCGGTGGATATCGGTCGGCGGTTTGGCGATGAGCAGCAGTTTGGCGTGCGCTTCAATGGCGTGAAGCAGTCCGGCGATACCGAATGGGATCACCAGGAGGTGGACCGTGAAATGACAGTGATCGGCCTCGACTACCGCAAGGAGCGGGTGCGCCTGTCCCTCGACCTCGGGCGCCAGGAACGCACCGGCGACGCACCTCAGGAGCGCGTGGAAATCGCCAAGGGTAGCGTGATGCCCAAGGCCAAGGACATCCGTGACAACTTCGCCCAGTCCTGGACCTATTCCCATACCAAAGACACCTTTGGCGCGGTGCGTGGCGAGTTTGATGTCAGCGATTCATTGATGGTCTATGCCGCAGCCGGGGCGCGCAAAGGCAACTATGACTTCCTGCGCCACGGCGTGCAGGCAACCCAGAGCAATGGCGACTTCACCGTGGTGCCGCGCAGCTTCCGTCGCGACGAAGACGTCAAGACCGTCACCGTCGGCGCGCGCAGTTGGTTCGACACCGGCTCGGTAGGGCACACCCTCAATGTCAGCCTCAATCAGTTCAATATGGATTTCGACAATGCCGGCGAGCGCTACACCCCCGGCAAGAGCAACCTCTACAACCCGGTGGTTTTGCCCCACCCAGGCAAGGCCGTGCGCTGGGACACCAGCACCCACACCGAAAACCGTTTCACCAGCCTGGCCCTGGCCGACACCCTGGCGTTTTTTGATGAACGGGTGCTGCTGACCCTCGGCGCACGCCTGCAAAAGGTCCAGGTCACCTCCTGGAGCAATGGCATCAAGGACCAGCCGGAGTACGACGAACAAGCTACCTCGCCGGCCCTGGGCCTGGTGGTGAAAGTCACCGATCAGTTGTCCCTGTACACCAACTACATGGAAGGCTTGAGCCAGGGCGAGACCGCGCCATCGAGCGGGGTGCGCAATGAAAACGCGATCTTCCCACCGACCAAGAGCAAGCAGGTGGAAGTCGGCGCCAAGTACGACATGGGCAGCTTCGGCATGAGCGCCAGCGCGTTCCGGATCAAGCAGCCGGCCTATGGCATCGACAGCCAGGGTTTCTTCAAGCCCAACGGCGAATTGCGCAACCAGGGTGTGGAACTGAACGTGTTTGGCGAGCCCCTGACGGGCGTGCGCCTGCTCGGTGGGGTGATGCTGCTCGACAGCGAACAGACCAAGACCGCCCAGGGCCTGACCGACGGCAAGCGCGGCACCGGTGCGCCGATTGCAAACGTCAACCTGGGCGCCGAATGGGATATCCCACGCCTGCAAGGCGTGACCCTGACCGCCCGTGCGATCCATACCGGCGCGCAGTACCTGGATGCGGCCAACCAGCAGAAAATCGACAATTGGGAACGCTATGACCTGGGCGCGCGCTACACCTTCAAGGTCAAGGAGAACCCGGTGACCCTGCGCGCGACCGTGGAGAATGTGCTGGACACCACTTACTGGGCGTCGGCCGCGACCTCCAGCGACAGTGCGCCGGGCCTGACACTGTCGACGCCGCGGACGTGGCTGGTGTCGGCAACAGTGGGTTTTTGATATTCAAAAAAGGAATAAATAAATATTTATTTATTCCTTTTGTTGTTGGTGTGGATGGCGCATTTTGAAGGCCTGCGCATTCGTGCGGATTGACCCAACAGTGAAAGGAAAACCCACATGACCATCAAAGCGATCAACGTGCGCAACCAGTTCAAGGGCGTGATCAAGGAAATCCTGCTCGGCGAAGTGGTGTCCGAAATCGACGTGCAGACGGCGTCCGGAATCGTCACTTCGGTGATCACCACCCGCTCGGTGCGCGACCTGGAGTTGAAGGTGGGCAGCGAAGTGATTGCCTTCGTCAAATCCACCGAAGTGTCCATCGCCAAGCTCTGAGTCCAGCCCTTGCAGGCGTCGGCAAGCCGGCGCTTACAAGGTTTTCAGCGCACGTTCCAGGCGTGAAATACCTTCTTCGAGCAACGCCCGCGGGCAGCCGAAGTTCAAGCGCACGAACTGCTGGCTGTCATCGCCAAACTCCACACCTGCACTCAAACCCACCTTGGCCTGTTCCAGGAAGAACCGCTGTGGGTCGTCCAGGCCCAGGGCGCTGCAATCCAGCCAGGCCAGGTAGGTGCCTTGCGGGGCATGCATGACCACGCCGGGCAGGCGTTTTTGTACGGCATCCAGCAGGTAGTCGCGGTTGTCTTGCAGGTACGCCACCAACGCTTTCAACCATTCATCACATTGGCTATAGGCCGCCCAGGTGGCTTCCAGGCCCAGGGGGCTGACGCTGTCGACCATGCCGCAGCGCGCCTTGTTGAAGCGTTCGCGGATAAGCGGGTCCTGGACAATGGCAAAGCAGGTCTTCAGGCCGGCGACGTTGTAGGCCTTGCTGGCTGACATCAGGGTAATGGTGCGGCGGGCGATTTCTGCGCTCAGCGACGCGGTGGGGATATGCCGGCGCCCGTCAAAGCACAGCTCGGCATGGATTTCGTCAGAGATAATCAGCGTGCCCTGATCCAGGCAGGCGTTGGCCACGGCCAGCAGCTCCTCGCGGGGGAACACCTTGCCCAGTGGGTTGTGGGGGTTGCTCAACAGCAACGCACCGGCGCCTTTCAAGGCCTGGCGCAAAGCGGGCAGGGGGGTGAGGTATTCGCCCTGGTCGTTCAGTTCGAAGGGCACTTCGATCTTTGGCAGGCTCCAGTTGCCCGCGGCATGGCGCAGCGGCGCATAGTTGGGGGTTTGCAACACCACCGACTGGCCTGGCTGGACAAAGGCGTGCAGAGCCATGTTGAAACCGGGCTCGACGCCCGGCAGGAACAACAGTTCATCGGGCTGCACGCGCCAGGCGTACTTGTCCCACAGGTCGTGGATGATCGCTTCGCGCACTTCTGGCCGGGCGACGCTGTAGCCGAGCATCTGCTGGTCCAGGCGTGCGTGCAGGGCCTTGAGGATCGCCGGTGGCGCGGCGATATCCATGTCGGCAATCCACATCGGCAAGACATCTTCTGGGTAACGGCTCCACTTGGTACTGCCGGTGCCGAGGCGAGGGTGGATCGTGTCGAAATCAAAGCTCATGGGGGCGCTCGTGTCAGGAAGGCGGGCGAAGAATGCCGTCGATTCTAAGTCAGCCGGCCTGATAGGTCATCAATTGCTCCTCGCACATAATGCGGATGGTGCGCCGTTGCACTTCAATCAGCCCGGCGTCCACCAGCCGATGCAGAATCCGCGAAAACGTTTCTGGCTGAATTCCCAGTTTGGAGGCCACCAGGCGCTTGGGCACTTGCAGCACTACATCGCCACTGGCCAGATCGCGCTCCTGGATCAGGAAGTTGATGACCCGGCGACTAGCGTTGGCCAGGCTCAGGGTGTCGATGTCCTTCAGGCGTTGATGCAGGTGGATGCTCATCGTGCCGAGGATCGCCAGGCAGATCTGCGGCTGGTCCTCCAGGGCCTTGCGGTAATGATGGCCCTCGATGCTCACCAACACGCTGTCCTTGAGCGCCGTGGCACTCACCGGATACGCCTTGGCGTGGCTGAACAACAGGGCTTCGGCAAAGGTCTGGCCGGGGCGGATAACCTCCACCAAGTGCTCCTGGCCTTCGCCGGTGACCCGGTGCAACTTGACCTGGCCGCTGACCAGCAGGAAAAACCGATCGGCAGGGTCGCCCTGGTGCATCAGGGTCACATGCCCGGGCAGACGCTTGAGGTTGGCCAGGGTGCAGACGTCCTGGAAGATCTTCTCCGGCAACGGACTGAACAGATGATGCCGGCGCAGGGTTAAGACGATGGATGGGTGGGTCAACATGGCGTACCTCCGCTCCCGCCCATGGTAGGGCGTGCGGCCGGCGGGGCCTATGCCTCGTTGGAGGTAGCCCCGTAGAGGGAGTGTTCGCGCAGCAGTGCCGAAAATGCATCCCGGGCCGGGTGACAACCTGCATGGGCGTGCCAGTAAAACCGGTTGTCGATGTGCGTCAGTTCCGCGAACTCATGGCCTTGCCAGTTGGCACCCTGGCGGTATTGCTCGTAGATCCCCCGAGGCACCAGCGCGGCGCCGCTGCCAGCACTGACACAACCGACAATCGTGCCGTAGCTGGCGATGCTGACGATGGGGCAGACCTGGTTGTGGCGAGACAACCACTGCTCCAGCGCCAGGCGATAGGGGCAACCTGAGGGCCACATAAACAGGGTCAGGCCCTGCAGGTCCGCGACGCTGCGCACCGGGCCCAGCGACGTGGGGGCAATCAGTACCAGGTCTTCGCTGTACAGCGCCGCGCTTTCCAGTCCCGGGCGTTGCACATCCACGGCGACAATCGCCGCGTCCAGCCGATGGTGCTGGATATCATCGAGCAACTGCGACCAGGTGCCGGTGCTCAACTCCAGCGACACTTGGGGGTACAACGCGTGATAACGCGCCAGCAGCTGTGGCAAGCGCCCGGTTGCACTGGACTCGATAGCACCGATGCGCAGTCGCCCATGGGGCGCGCCACCGGGGGCCACGGCACGCCGGGAGGCTTCGGTCAGGTCGAGGATTTTCGTCGCATATTCGATAAACACTTCGCCGGCGGGGCTGACCCGCAGACCCCGGCCCTCGCGCACAAACAGCGCGACGCCGAGTTCCTGCTCGAGGGACTTGAGCCTTGCGGTGATATTGGACGGCACGCAATGCAGCTGCTGCGCCGCACGGGCGATGCTGCCCAGTTCGTAGACCGCCTTGAACATGCGCAGTTGGGACAGTTCCATGGTTCACCTGGAGTGAAGAGTGGGCTCAGTTTAAGTCACTTTTTTCCGGGGCTGGGGTTTCTCATACTTTTGCCAGGCAGTGCCTGTGCGCTGCCACGTCCCTGAGAACGCTCATGCCCCGTGCAAAAATTATCCTGGCAACACTCTTCGTCATTCTCTGCTGGGCGTATTCGCCGATCGGCATCCATATCGCTTTGCAGGCTTATGCGCCCGATAACCTGGCGTTGTTGCGTTTTTTGATCGCCTCCGGGTTCATGGCCGGTGTGGCCTGGATCAAGGGGATTTCCCGGCCCCGACTGCGGGATTTGCCTTTGTTTGCGGTGCTGGGATTGTTTGCCGTGACGCTGCACCACATCGCCCTCAACTACGGCCAGCGCGGTGTGAGTGCCGGCGCTGCCAGCGTCCTGGCGCAATCCACGCCCTTGTTCAGCGCGTTACTTGCCAGCACGCTGTTCAAGGAGCGGCTCGGGGCCTGGCAGTGGGGCTGTGTGCTCGGCGGCCTGCTCGGCGCCGGAGTCGTGGCGGTAGGGGATCGCGGCTTGGGCGAGCTGGATGGGCATGGGTTGTTGATCCTGCTGGCGGCGGCGTCCTGGAGCCTGTATTTCGCTCTGCAAAAGCGTTATTCCCAGCATTACGACGGGCTGACCCTGGTGTGTTTCACCCTCTGGTCAGGTACGGCGTTGCTGCTGGTGTATCTGCCAGGGCTGCCGGCGGAGTTGGCCCAGGCTTCGGTGTCGGTGAACCTGGCAGTGCTGGTGCTGGGCATCTTTCCCAGTGCGCTGGCGTACCTGGCCTGGGCTTATGTGCTGACGCATAGCCAGGTCAGTCGGGCAGCGATTGCGCTTTATCTCATACCGCCGGTGGCGATGCTGATGGCGTGGGTGATATTGGCGCAGCGGCCTTCGGTGATGGTGATTGTGGGGACGGTGATTGTCCTGGCGAGTGTGGGGGCGTTGACGGCGAAAGTGCGGTGACGTAACTGACTGTCGCCGTTGGGTGGCTGGCGATGGCCATGTTTGGGGTGGGGTACAGATCCGTTGTTGCGATGGCGGTACATCAGTCCCTAACCAGCCTGACGCAAATGCTCCATCGCCCACACCGCCGCTTCCACCCGCGAGCGCAACCCCAGCTTGTGCAGCAAGTTCTTCACATGCACCTTCACCGTGCCCTCGGTAATCCCCAGTTTGTGCCCGATCACCTTATTGCTATACCCCCCGGCAATGGTCTTCAACACCTGCCGCTCGCGCTCGGTCAGTTCCACCGCCGCATGGGGCTGGGGCGAGCGCAGGGCCTGGGCCAGCACCCGGGTCAGGCCGGGGCTGATCACCAGGGCGCCGTGCAGGGCATCGCGGATGTACTGGATCAGCAACTCCGGCTCCATGTCCTTGAGCAGATACCCATTGGCATCCAGGCGCAGGGCGTCGCGGATGCCGTCTTCGGCATCGGACACGGTAAACAGCAAGACCTTGCCGCCATAGGTCATGGCCCGCAGGCGGCGCAGGGTTTCCAGGCCGTTCATCTGCGGCATGTTGTTGTCCAGTAGCACCAGGTCCGGTTGCAGCGATTCGATCAGGCCCAGGGCTTCTTCGCCATTGCCGGCTTCGCCCACCACGTGCAGGTCATCTTCCAGTTCGAGCATCTGGCGCATGCCGTGGCGCATCATCGGATGGTCGTCGACGAGCAGGATGCGGTGGCGGACTGATGGGTTGATGAGCGCCGTGTTCATGACAAGCTACCTTCTTGTAGGGAGGGCCCGAGAAATTCCGGGCGAAACAGCAAGTGCACCCGAGTGCCCTGGGGCTCGCGGGAGGAAATGTCCAGCTGGCCGTGCAGGCTGCGGGCGCGTTCGTCCATGATGGTCAGGCCGTGGTGTTCACGTTGGTCCACCGGCTCGCTGAAGCCGCGGCCATCGTCTTCAATGCTCAGGCTGACGGTTTCGCCATGCTGGCGCAGTTGCAGCCAGGCATTCTCGGCATGGGCATGGCGCAGGCAGTTGGACAGGGCTTCGCGGGTCACCTGCAACAGGTGGATCTGTTCACTGGCCGACAGCTGGAAGGCCAGGGCATCCACGTGCAGGTGTACCTGGAACTCGCCACGCCGGGAGAATTCCTCGGCGGTGTCTTTTAGCTCCTGGACCAGCCCGGCATCGTGGATTTGCAGGCGGAAGGTGGTGAGCAGCTCCCGCAGTTGCCGATAGGCATTGTTCAGGCCTTCGCGCAGTTCGCCGGTGACGGTTTCCAGGGTGGCCTTGGGTTCGTCGCGGCGCAGCAGGGTCTGCATGCGGCTGACTTGCAGCTTCATATAGGACAGGGCCTGGGCCAGGGAATCATGTAGTTCGCGGGCGATGATGGTGCGTTCGTCGAGCAGCAGCAGGCGGTGGTCCTGTTCGCGCTGGCGTTTGAGGGACAGCGAGGTGCCGATCAGGTTGGCCAGGGCCTGGATCAGTTGTTGCTCCCAGGCCTGGGGCGCATGGCCGTCGACAAAGTGTGCCTTGAGTTCGCCCAGTTCCGCGCCCTGGTTGCTGATGCTGAACACCTGGGGCGGGGCCACGTGATGGCGCTCGCAGGTGGCGCAATCGCCAATGGCGCAGACGTTGCGGCTGTTGCCGCCGTGCAGCGCGAGCATCTGTTGCGCCGGGGCGAGGAAGTGCCCTTGCAGGCACAGCGACAGGCGCAGGCCCGGCAGGCGTTTCTGGAAGCGCCGGATCAACTCGTCGAGCCCTTCGGCGTTGGCCAGGCGCGTGGCCAGGCTGCGACTGCTCTCGTAGAGCAATTCCAGGGCGGCGTTGGCCTGTTGCAAGTTGAGGGTTTTTTGCTGCACCTGGCTTTCCAGGGTGCGGTGGGACTGCTCGATGGTTTCGGCCAGGGTGTTGAAGCTCAGGGCCAACTGCCCCAGCTCATCCTGGGAGCGGTGATTGACCCGGGTCTGGTAATCCCCCTCACGAAAGCGCCGGGTGGCGTCCACCAGTTCCTTCAAGGGGGTGACCACGCCGTACTGCAATTCATACAGCCCAAGCAGCAGGATGATCAGCGTGCTGAACAGCGCCAGGCCCTGGATCAACTGTTGCCAGCCTTGTTTGTGCTCGCTCTGTTGCTGCAACAGGCTGACGAACTGGTTCAGTTGCTCGACAAAGGCCGGCGCGCGTTCGCGGAAGAGGGCGCCGTCGTCGCGCTCGATGGCCGGGCGCAGCTCCTGGTTCCAGTGTTGCTGGATCTGCCGGTAGCTCTGTTGCAAGGCGCTGTGGGGGCCGTCTTCCAGTACTGCTTTCAGCGACTGGCTGTCGAGGCGCCGTTGCAGGCTTTGAGTGATGGCCTGGATCTCGTCGGCGGGGGCATGGTCGGCGAGCTTCCAGCTCAGGTGGTAGGTCTCCATGCGCACCGAGCCTGCGGTGTTGATGGCCGCGCCATCGCCCTGGCTGAACCAGGCGATCAGCCCGGCGCTCAGGGAACTGGCCAGGGCCAGGATTGCAATCAGGATGACCGCGACACCGGCGCGTGCGGGCAGGGAGCTGCGCAGCCAGTTAAACATCACGGCGTAATCGAAGGGGTAAGAACAGCAGCATGACGGCACCTGGCACGGGAAACAGCATTGAATTGTGCATTCCCTGGCGCACTACCTCTAAAGAGTTGCCGGCGGACCCTCCCACGGGAAAAAGCCGGCACAAGAGATCAATCCATTGATAAATAAAGACTTTCTCTTGTTATTGGGCCTACCTCCTTAGAGGTAGACGGGGTAAGCATAGGCCAATACCCCCCAGGCGGACGTTGATCTGGGTCAAGTTCCTGGAGGACCTCGCCCCTAACCTGCGCTCATGGAATCACTTCTGGGAGCGCAAACCGTGACTCAACCCCGTGTAAGACAGGGCCTGGTGCTGGGCATGAGTACACTGGCCTTCACCGTGTGCTTTATGGTCTGGATGATGTTCGCCGTCCTCGGCGTGCCGATCAAAGAGCTGCTGCAACTCAACGAAACCCAGTTCGGCCTGCTGGCCGCCACCCCGGTACTGACCGGCTCCCTGGTGCGCCTGCCCCTGGGCCTGCTGACTGACCGCTTCGGCGGGCGCATCGTGTTCTTTGTCTTGATGCTCACCTGCGTGCTGCCGCTGTACTTGATCACCTACGCCACCGCCTTCTGGCAATTCCTTGTGCTGGGGCTGTTTGTCGGCCTGGCCGGCGGCTCGTTCTCGGTTGGTATCGCCTACGTCGCCAAGTGGTTCGACAAAGACAACCAGGGCTTTGCCATGGGCGTATTCGGCGCCGGCAACGCGGGGGCTGCAGTCACCAAGTTTCTGGCGCCGGCCCTGATTGCCCTGGGGACCTGGCACCTGGTGCCGAAAGTGTTCAGCGCGATCCTGTTTATCACCGCGCTGCTGTTCTGGTTCCTCACCAGCGAGAACAAGGCCCACCGCAGTGCCGGTGGCGCGACCTTGCGCGAGCAACTGCTGTGTCTCAAGGACCCGGCCGTGTGGCGCTACTGCCAGTACTACTCGATTGTGTTCGGCGGCTACGTGGCCCTGGCGCTGTGGGCGACCAAGTACTACGTGCAGGAATACGGCTTCAGCCTGCAAAGCGCTGCGCTGTTGGCCGCGTGCTTTTCCCTGCCCGGTGGCGTGCTGCGCGCTGTGGGCGGCTGGATGTCCGACCGCTGGGGCGCACAGAGCGTGACCTGGTGGGTGCTGTGGGTCAGCTGGATCTGCCTGTTCCTGCTCAGCTACCCGCAGACCCAGTTGCAGGTGCAAACCGTCAATGGCCCGCTGGACTTCCATATCGGCCTCAACGCCACCCTGTTCACCGTGCTGCTGTTTGTGATGGGCATCGCCTTCGCCTTCGGCAAGGCCTCGGTGTTCAAGTACATCGCCAATGACTACCCGCAAAACATGGGCGCTGTGTCCGGCATCGTCGGCCTGGCGGGCGGCCTTGGCGGCTTTGTCCTGCCGATCATGTTCGGCGCCCTGGTGGACCTCACCGGCGTGCGCTCCTCCTGCTTCATGTTGATGTACGGCGTGGTCTGGGTATCCCTGACCTGGATGTACTTCAGCGAAATCCGCAAGCAACCGCTGCTTGGTAAAGCGGCGGCCCAGCCTCTTCAAGGAGAATCCGCATGACTATCGCGCAAAAGCCCAACTCGGGCCCGGTGATCCACGACTGGCGCCCTGAAGACCCGGCGTTCTGGGGCGCCAGCGGCAAGCAGACCGCGACCCGCAACCTGTGGATCTCGATCCCGGCGCTGCTGTTGGCCTTCGCCGTGTGGATGGTGTGGAGCACGGTGATCGTGCGCCTGAACGCCATCGGCTTCAGCTTCACCACTGACCAGCTGTTCTGGCTGGCGGCATTGCCCGGCCTGTCTGGCGCCACCTTGCGCGTGTTCTATTCGTTCATGGTGCCGATCTTCGGTGGCCGCCGCTGGACGGCACTGAGCACCGCGTCGCTGCTGATTCCGTCACTGTGGATGGGCTTCGCGGTACAAGACCCGAGCACCTCCTACAGCGTGTTTGTATTGATCGCGCTGCTGTGCGGCTTCGGTGGCGGCAACTTCGCCTCGAGCATGTCCAACATCAGCTTCTTCTATCCCAAGTCCCAGCAAGGCACGGCCCTGGGCCTGAACGCCGGCCTGGGTAACCTGGGGGTGTCGGTGATGCAGTTCTGCGTGCCGCTGGTGATTACCTTCGGTGTGTTCGGCCTGATTGGCGGCCAGCCACAGACCCTGGAAGACGGCAGCCAGTTGTGGTTGCAGAACGCCGGGTTTATCTGGGTGCCGTTCATCATCACCGTGACCCTGTTTGCCTGGTTCGGCATGAATGACCTGTCTAGCGCCCGCGCTTCGTTCAGCGAGCAGGCGGTGATCTTCAAACGCAAGCACAACTGGCTGATGTGCTGGTTGTACCTGGCCACCTTCGGCTCGTTCATTGGCTTCTCGGCCGCCTTCCCGATGCTGATCAAGACCTCGTTCCCAGACGTCAACGCCTTGAAATTCGCCTTCCTCGGCCCGCTGGTAGGTGCCCTGGTACGCCCATTGGGTGGCTGGCTGGCCGACAAACTGGGCGGTGCGCGGGTGACCTTGTGGAACTTCGTGCTGATGATCGTGATGGTGTTCGGCGTCCTGCACTTTTTGCCCCTGAACGGCGAGGGCGGCAGCTTCTACGGCTTCCTCGGCATGTTCATGCTGCTGTTCATCACCACCGGCATCGGCAATGGCTCCACCTTCCGCATGATCCCGGTGATCTTCCGCACCCAGCATGAAAAGGCCAGCGCCGGCAAACCTGCCGCCGTGCGTGAACAAGCCCTCAAGGATGCCAGCAAGGAGTCGGCAGCAGTGCTGGGCTTCAGCTCGGCAATGGGCGCCTTCGGTGCGTTCTTCATCCCCAAGACCTTTGGCTCGTCCATGGCCTACACCGGCAGCCCGGCCATGGCGTTCTACATGTTTGTCGGCTTCTACCTGACCTGCATCGTCGTGACCTGGTGGTGGTATGCGCGCAAAGGCGCCGAGACCCCCTGCTGAGTCTGACCCCGAATTCAAACCTTGCGTGGGCGGGGCACAGAACCCCGCAGCAAGCCTGAGAGGAAAGCACCATGAGTCATTTACTGGATCAACTGCGGTTCTTCAATCGCAAGCAAGACGAGTTCTCCGAAGGTCACGGCGAGACCCGCAAGGAGTCCCGCGACTGGGAAAACGTCTACCGTTCGCGCTGGCAGTACGACAAGATCGTGCGCTCCACCCACGGGGTGAACTGCACCGGCTCGTGCTCGTGGAAGATCTACGTGAAGAACGGCCTGATCACCTGGGAAACCCAGCAGACCGACTACCCGCGCACCCGTAACGACCTGCCCAACCACGAGCCGCGCGGCTGCCCCCGTGGTGCCAGCTACAGCTGGTACATCTACAGCGCCAACCGCCTGAAATACCCGAAAATCCGCAAACCATTGCTCAAACTGTGGCGCGAGGCGCGCCTGACCCTGTCGCCGGTCGAGGCCTGGGCGAGCATTGTCGAGGACAAGGTCAAGGCCGACTCCTATAAAAGCAAGCGTGGCATGGGGGGCTTCATCCGTTCCAACTGGGATGAAGTCAACGAGATCATCGCTGCGTCCAACGTCTACACCATCAAGCAATACGGCCCGGACCGTATCGTCGGCTTCTCGCCGATCCCGGCCATGTCCATGGTCAGCTACGCCGCAGGTTCGCGTTACCTGTCGCTGATCGGCGGTGTGTGCCTGAGCTTCTATGACTGGTACTGCGACCTGCCGCCAGCCTCGCCGATGGTCTGGGGCGAACAGACCGACGTGCCGGAATCGGCCGACTGGTACAACTCCAACTACATCATTGCCTGGGGTTCCAACGTTCCGCAGACCCGTACCCCGGACGCGCACTTCTTCACCGAGGTGCGCTACAAGGGCACCAAGACCGTGGCGATCACGCCTGACTATTCGGAAGTGGCCAAGCTCACCGACCTGTGGCTCAACCCCAAGCAGGGCACCGACGCGGCACTGGCCCAGGCCTTCAACCATGTGATCTTCAAGGAATTTCACCTGGATAAACCGAGCGCCTACTTCACCGAATACGCCAAGCGCTATACCGACTTGCCGGTGCTGGTAATGCTCAAGCCGATGACCGGTTTTGCGCCGGGTGCAGGCTTCCAGCCGGACCGCTTCCTGCGCGCCTCGGACCTGGTCGACAACCTGGGCCAGGACAACAACCCGGAATGGAAAACCATCGCCCTCGACGAAAGCGGCGAGCTGGTTTCGCCACAAGGTTCCATCGGCTATCGCTGGGGCGAGAAGGGCAAGTGGAACATCCTGGCCAAAGAAGGCGGTGAAGGTCGCGAGATCGACCTGAAACTGAGCCTGATCGGCGATGACGTCGCCGAAGTGGCGTTCCCGTATTTTGCCGGTGAAGCCCACGACTACTTCCAGCACGTGGCCGGCGATGCCGTGCAATTTCGCCGGGTACCGGTACACAGCGTGACCCTGGCCGATGGCACGGTGGCCAAAGTGGCAACGGTGTTCGACCTGTCGGCGGCCAACCTGGCCATCGACCGTGGCCTGGGCGGCAACAACGTGGCCAAGGACTACAACGACGCCAGCGTACCGGGCACGCCAGCCTGGCAGGAGGCAATCACCGGGGTCAGCCGCGAGAAGGCCATCCAGATCGCCCGTGAGTTTGCCGACAACGCCGACAAGACCCGTGGCCGCTCGATGATCATCGTCGGCGCGGCGATGAACCACTGGTACCACATGGACATGAACTACCGCGGGCTGATCAATATGCTCATGCTCTGCGGTTGTGTCGGCCAGACCGGCGGCGGTTGGGCGCACTACGTGGGCCAGGAAAAACTGCGTCCGCAATGCGGCTGGCTGCCCCTGGCATTCGGCCTGGACTGGAACCGTCCGCCACGCCAGATGAACGGCACCAGCTTCTTCTACGGCCACAGCTCGCAATGGCGCCACGAGAAGATGAGCATGCACGACATCCTCTCGCCGCTGGCCGACAAGTCGCAGTTCCCGGAACACGCCCTGGACTACAACATCCGTGCCGAACGCGCCGGTTGGTTGCCCAGCGCGCCACAACTCAATACCAACCCGCTGCATATCTGCCGTGATGCGGCGGCTGCCGGTATGGACCCCAAAGACTACGTGGTCAAATCCTGGCAGGACGGCACCCTGCGCTTTGCCTGCGAGCAGCCGGACAGCCCGGTGAACTTCCCGCGCAACATGTTTATCTGGCGCTCCAACCTGCTCGGCTCGTCGGGCAAGGGCCACGAGTACATGCTCAAGTACCTGCTCGGCACCAAGAACGGGGTGATGAACGAAGACATCGGCCACAGCACCGAATGCAAGCCAACCGAGGCCGAATGGGTCGAAGACGGCGCCATCGGCAAGCTGGACCTGGTGACCACCCTGGACTTCCGCATGTCCTCGACTTGCGTGTATTCCGACATCGTCTTGCCGACCGCGACCTGGTACGAAAAAGACGACATGAACACCTCGGACATGCACCCGTTCATTCACCCGCTGTCGGCGGCGATTGATCCGGCGTGGGAATCGCGTTCGGACTGGGAAATCTACAAAGGCATCGCCAAGGCGTTCTCGGCCATGTCGGTCGGCCACCTGGGTGTGGAACAAGACCTGGTCACCGTGCCGTTGATGCATGACAGCGTGGGTGAACTGGCCCAGCCGTTTGGCGGCACTGACTGGAAAAGCGCCGGTGTGGCGCCGGTACCGGGCAAGAATGCGCCGAACATGGCGGTGGTGGAACGGGACTACCCGAACATCTACAAACAGTTCTCGTCCCTCGGCCCGATGCTGGAAAAACTCGGCAACGGCGGCAAGGGCATCAACTGGAACACCGATGAAGAAGTGCAGTTCCTCGGTGAACTCAACCACCACGAAGGCGACGCGGGCATCAGCCACGGCCGGCCAAAAATCGACACGGCGATTGACGCGGCCGAGGTGATTCTGTCCCTGGCTCCGGAAACCAACGGCAAGGTCGCCTTGAAAGCCTGGGCGGCGCTGTCGGAATTCACCGGCATCGACCACAGCCACCTGGCGATTTCCAAGGCCCACGAAGCAATCCGCTTCCGCGATATCCAGGCACAGCCGCGCAAGATCATCTCCAGTCCCACCTGGTCGGGCCTCGAAGACGAACACGTGAGCTACAACGCCGGCTACACCAACGTCCATGAAAACATCCCATGGCGCACCATCACCGGTCGCCAGCAGTTCTACCAGGATCACCCGTGGATGCAGGCGTTCGGCGAGCAGTTGATGAGCTACCGGCCACCGGTCAACACCCGCACCATCGAAGGCGTGAAGGGCAAGCGCAGCAATGGCGAGACCGAGATCGTCCTGAACTGGATCACGCCGCATCAGAAATGGGGGATTCACAGCACTTACAGCGACAACCTGCTGATGCTCACCTTAAGCCGTGGCGGCCCGATTGTGTGGCTCTCGGAAATCGACGCCAAGCGCGCCGGGATCGAGGACAACGACTGGATCGAATGCTTCAACGTCAACGGCGCGCTGACCGCCCGTGCGGTGGTCAGCCAGCGGGTCAAGGAAGGCATGGTGATGATGTACCACGCCCAGGAACGCATCGTGAACGTACCGGGTTCGGAAACCACCAAGACCCGCGGCGGCCACCACAACTCGGTCACCCGTGTGGTGCTCAAGCCGACCCATATGATCGGCGGCTATGCCCAGCAGGCCTACGGTTTCAACTATTACGGCACGGTCGGCTGCAACCGCGATGAATTCGTGGTGGTGCGCAAGATGGTCAAGGTCGATTGGCTCGATGGCTCCAGCGGTGATGATCTGCCGCGTCCATTGCCGACCGATATCGAGGAGAACTGAGATGAAGATCCGCTCACAAATCGGCATGGTCCTGAACCTGGACAAATGCATCGGCTGCCACACCTGCTCGATCACCTGCAAAAACGTGTGGACCAGCCGTGAAGGCATGGAATACGCCTGGTTCAACAACGTCGAATCCAAGCCCGGGATCGGCTACCCGAAAGAATGGGAAAACCAGGACAAGTGGAAGGGCGGCTGGATCCGCAACGCCAACGGCTCGATCAACCCACGCATCGGCGGCAAGTTCCGCGTGTTGGCGAACATCTTCGCCAACCCCGACCTGCCGAGCCTGGACGACTACTACGAACCGTTCGACTTCGATTACCAGCACCTGCACACCGCGCCTTTGGGCGAGCACCAACCGACCGCGCGGCCGCGCTCGGTGGTGTCCGGCAAGCGCATGGAAAAAATCGAGTGGGGCCCCAACTGGGAGGAAATCCTCGGCACCGAGTTCGCCAAGCGCCGCAAGGACAAGAACTTCGACCAGATCCAGGCCGACATTTATGGCGAGTACGAAAACACCTTCATGATGTACCTGCCGCGCCTGTGCGAGCACTGCCTGAACCCGGCGTGCGCGGCGTCGTGCCCCAGCGGCGCGATCTACAAGCGTGAAGAAGACGGCATCGTGCTGATCGACCAGGAAAAATGCCGTGGCTGGCGCATGTGCATCAGCGGCTGCCCGTACAAGAAAATCTACTTCAACTGGAAGAGCGGCAAGTCCGAGAAGTGCATCTTCTGCTACCCACGGATCGAAGCTGGCATGCCTACCGTTTGCGCAGAAACCTGCGTCGGGCGTATCCGCTACCTCGGCGTGCTGCTGTATGACGCCGACCGCATCAGCGAAGTGGCCAGCACCGCCAACGAGCACGACCTGTACGAGAAGCAGCTGGAAATCTTCCTCGACCCGAACGACCCGGCGGTGATCCGCCAGGCCCTGGCCGATGGTGTACCGCAGTCGGTGATCGACTCGGCCCAGCGTTCGCCGGTGTACAAAATGGCCGTGGACTGGAAGCTCGCGCTGCCGCTGCACCCGGAATACCGCACCTTGCCGATGGTCTGGTACGTGCCGCCACTCTCGCCGATCCAGAACGCGGCCGCCGCTGGCACCGTGGGCATGAACGGGGTGATCCCGGATGTCGACAGCCTGCGTATCCCCCTGCGTTACCTGGCCAATATGCTCACCGCCGGTGACGAAAAACCGGTCAAGCGTGCCCTGAAACGCCTGCTGGCCATGCGCGCTTTCAAGCGTTCGCAGCAAGTGGATGGGGTTGAAGACCTGCAAGTGCTGGCCGACGTGGACCTGAGCGTGGCCCAGGTGGAAGAGATGTACCGCTACCTGGCGATTGCCAACTACGAAGACCGTTTTGTGGTGCCCAGCGCCCACCGTGAAGACGCGATGAGCGATGCGTTTGCCGAGCGTTCCGGCTGTGGTTTCAGCTTCGGCAGCGGCTGCAGTGGCAGCTCCGACACCAATATGTTCGGCGCCAAAAAGGCTAACCGCCGCGACGTGTTGAAAACCGTCCAGATCTGGGAGGACTGAGCCATGCGCATTCTTAAAGTGATCTCGTTGCTGCTGGACTATCCCACCCAAATCCTGGTCGACGGCCATGATGAGCTGGAAAAGGCGATTATCGAATCGCGGGAAATCAGCCCCAAGCAGCGCGGTGCGCTGTTTGAGCTGCTCGAACTGATCTGCAGCAATGACCTGATGGACGGCCAGGAGCACTACGGCGCGCTGTTTGGCCGTGGCCGCTCGCTGTCGCTGCTGTTGTTCGAACACGTGCATGGCGAGTCGCGGGACCGTGGCCAGGCCATGGTCGACATGATGGCCCAGTACCAGGAAGCCGGGTTTGCCATCGGCGTCAAGGAGCTGCCGGACTACATCCCGCTGTACCTGGAGTTCTTGTCCACCCGCGAAGACATTGAGGCCCGCGAGGGCCTGGCGGATGTGGCGCACTTGCTGGCCCTGCTGGCGGCGCGCCTGGACGAGCGTGAAAGCGCTTACGCCAGTTGCTTCCGTGCGCTGTTGCAGATCAGCGGCGCCGAGCCGCACCAGGCCATCGCCGAGTTGCGTGCCCAGGTCGCCGCTGAAGTCCGCGACGACTCCCTCGAAGCCCTGGACAAGGTCTGGGAAGAGGAGGCCGTGGACTTTATGCAGGCCGAGCAGCAGGACCGTTGCAGCTCGATGCCCAGCGCACCGGGCAAGGCCCGCGAAGAAAGTGCGGTGCCCTTGCACTGGGTGGATTTTCAGCACGAAGGGCTGGCCGCTGTGCCAGCCAAGGAGGTGGGTAATGTCTAAGTGGAATTTGTTGGTATTTGGCGTGTATCCGTATGTCGCCCTGGCCATTTGCCTGTTGGGCAGTTGGGCGCGGTTTGACCTGTCCCAGTACACCTGGAAGGCCGGCTCCAGCCAGATGCTCAGTAACCGTGGCATGCGCGTGGCGAGCAACTTCTTCCATATCGGTGTGCTGTTCGTGCTGGCCGGGCATTTTGTCGGTCTGCTGACCCCGGCGTCGATCTACCACCATGTGATCAGCACTGAGCACAAGCAACTGCTGGCGATGGTTTCCGGTGGTTTCTTCGGCCTGCTGTGCCTGGTGGGCCTGCTGATGCTGGTCAAGCGCCGCCTCACCGATCCACGGGTACGGGCCACGTCGAGCCCGTCGGACATCTTGATCCTGCTGGTGTTGCTGGCGCAGCTGGTGCTGGGCTTGCTGACCATCGTCGCCTCCACCGGGCATATGGACGGTTCGGTGATGGTGATGCTCGCGGACTGGGCGCAGAACGTCGTGCTGCTGCGACCTGTGGAAGCGGCCGCCGCGATTGCCCCGGTGAGTCTGATCTACAAGTTGCACGTGGCGCTGGGTTTGACCCTGTTTGTGCTGTTCCCGTTTACCCGTCTGGTGCATATGGTCAGCGCACCGATCTGGTACCTGGGGCGTCGTTATCAAATCGTGCGGCAGAAGTGAGGAGAACGTCATGACTACAGGATGCGGATGTGGTGGCGGCGGTGCAGGCGGTGGCGGTTGCAGTTCTTCGGCCAAGGCTGTGGACGTTGTGGTACCCGAAGTCGAGGTGGCGGTTGAGCCGCAACTGATCGCCAGTAGCGAGCAGGAATGGCCGATTGTCAGCGTCAACGGGGTGGTGATCACCCCGGAAAACATGGCCCAGGAGTTGCAATATCACCCGGCTGAAAGCCGCGAGGAGGCGGTCTTCCTCGCTGCCCGCGCGCTGGTGATCCGTGAGCTGTTGCAGCAGCGGATTCGCGAGTTGGGTGTGCAACTGGAAGTCGGCGCCGGCGAGAACGAAGAGGAGGCGGCGACCCGCCTGTTGCTGGAGCGCGAAGTCCAGGTGCCGGACTGCGACGAGGCCACTTGTGTGCGCTACTTCGAGAGCAATCGCGGGCGCTTTCACAGCGCGCCGTTGCTGGCGGTGCGCCACATCCTGCTGGAGTGCGCGCCGGATGATGCTGAGGCGCGTCATCAGGCCCATGCCCAGGCCGAGGTGCTGTTGCAGAGCCTGGAAGAGTCGCCCGGCAGCTTTGCCGAGCTGGCGCTGCAGTATTCGGCGTGCCCCTCCAAGGCCCAGGGCGGCTCCCTGGGGCAGGTCAGCAAAGGCCAGACCGTGCCGGAGCTGGAGCGCCAGTTGTTCACCCTGGCCCCGGGCCTGGCCGGCAAACCCCTGGAAAGCCGCTACGGCTGGCATGTGATCTGCGTCGATCAACGCATCGAAGGCCAGGCGCTGCCATACGAGGCGGTGGCCACGGCGATCCGCACCCAGTTGCAGCAAGGGGTATGGCAGAAGGCACTGGTGCAATACCTGCAAACCCTGATTAGCGCGGCCGATGTGCGTGGCATCGCGTTGCAGGGCGCCGACTCGCCGTTGGTGCAGTGACATGAGCCTGGTGGATGGTGTGGGCCGTTCCATTGACTACCTGCGGTTGTCGGTGACCGATCGTTGTGATTTGCGCTGTGTGTATTGCATGGCGAAAAACATGACGTTCCTGCCGCGCCAGCAGGTCCTGACCCTGGAGGAGCTGCAACGGCTGGCGACGGTGTTCGTCAGCCAGGGTGTGCGCAAGATCCGCCTGACGGGGGGCGAACCGCTGATCCGTCCAGGCATTGTCGAACTGTGCCGCCATATCGCCGCGTTGCCCGGCCTGCGTGAGCTGGTGATGACCAGCAACGGCACGCAACTGGGGCGCCTGGCCCGGCCGCTGGTAGAGGCTGGGGTCAAGCGTATGAATATCAGCCTCGACAGCCTCGACCCCGAGCGCTTTCGCGCGATTACCCGCAACGGCGACCTGCGCCAGGTGCTGGACGGCATCGAGGCGGCGCGGGACGCGGGGTTCGAGCGGGTCAAGCTCAACTGCGTGGTAATGAAGGGGCGCAATTTCGATGAAGTCCCGGCGCTGGTGCAGTACGCCATCGACCAGGGCATTGATATCAGCTTTATCGAAGAGATGCCGCTGGGCGATGTAGGGCGCTCGCGGGGCGAATCCTTTTGCTCCAGCGAACAGGTGAGGGCGGTGATCGCCGAGCATCATGGCTTACTCGACAGCACCGAAAACAGCGGCGGCCCGGCGCGCTACGTGCGCCTGGCCCGCCATCCGCGCACGCGCATCGGCTTTATCTCGCCCAACTCCCATAACTTCTGCGCCAGCTGCAACCGGGTGCGGATGACGGTGGAAGGGCAGTTGCTGTTGTGCCTGGGGCAGGACAATGCGGTGGATTTTCGGGCGTTGGTACGCCGCTATCCGCTGGATGACCGGCCGTTGGTGGAAGCGCTGCACAAGGCGTTGCGGGGCAAGCCATTGCGCCATGATTTCACCGGGCAGGGCGAGGTGCAGGTGGTGCGGTTTATGAATATGAGTGGGGGGTGAGGCTGGCCAACGGTAGTTCCCATTGTTTTGTATCAAGGGCATTCCGCTGGCCCGCGTGGCTTTTTTCGGTCGTTACCATTGCCGGTTTCTACAACGAGCACTATCGAAAAGGAGTTAGGTATGAATCGACCCCCTGACGGACTCACCGCACCACCTGAGGGATATGGCGACTGGTTGAAAGAACTGAAAAGCCGCATCCACTCTGCCCAACTGCGTGCATCTCTGGCGGTAAACCGTGAGTTGGTGCTGCTGTACTGGCAGATTGGCCAGGACATATTGACCCGACAGGCGCAGCAGGGATGGGGAGCAAAAGTCATCGAGCGTCTGGCGCGGGATTTGCGTTCAGCTTTTCCTGATATGAAAGGTTTTTCGCCACGCAACCTCAAGTACATGCGCGCATTTGCCGAGGCTTGGCCTGATGCTCAGTTTGTGCAACAGGCTGCTGCACAATTGCCGTGGGGTCATAATTTGGTCCTGCTGGATAAACTGCCTGGGCCCGAAACCCGTCGCTGGTACGCCGCCCAAGCCATTGAACACAACTGGTCACGCAACATTCTGGTCATGCAGATCGAGACCCGTTTGCTCGAGCGTAGTGGCAATGCTGTCAGCAACTTCGAAACCCTGCTGCCCAAGCCCCAGTCGGACTTGGCCCGCGAGTCGCTGAAAGATCCTTACCGTTTCGACTTTCTGGGACTGACCCTGGACGCGCAGGAGCGCGAGATCGAAAGCGCACTGATCAGGCATGTGACCGACTTTCTACTGGAGCTGGGGGCAGGCTTTGCCTTTGTCGGCAAGCAGGTGCTGCTGGATGTGGGCGGCGAAGAGTTCTTCCTCGACCTGCTGTTTTATCACCTGAAACTGCGCTGTTACGTCGCGATCGAGCTCAAGGCGGGCAAGTTCAAACCAGAACATCTGGGGCAGTTGGGTTTTTACCTCGCTGCGGTGGACGCCCAACTCAAGCACCCACAAGACAGCCCCACCATTGGCCTGCTGCTGTGCAAAAGCAAAAACAAGATAGTGGCTGAATACGCTTTGCGTGACAGCGCTCGCCCCATCGGGGTGGCGGAGTACCAGTTGGTCGACTCCCTCCCGGCAGAACTCCAAATCAGCTTGCCCAGCATTGAACAGATTGAACGTGAACTGGCCGGTGACGATACGTCTTCGCAAACTTGACCCTGGTCAATTGCAACCCGCCATTCACTGCGTACCATCACTGCATCTTGTGTTTATGCGAACTATTAAATCTATATGTAGTGTTTGGAGCCCCCAATGCAGATCACCTCAAGCCCGCTGGTCAGTACCCGCCTACACAAGCGCGATGGCACCCAGGTCGCCTTTGACGCCGAAAAAATCCGCCAGGCGATGATCGCCGCCGGTAACGCCACCGGCGAGTATCAGGAGGCCGAGGTCGATCTGTTGTTGGGGGCGGTGCTCGCCAGGTTGCGCGGGATCGCCCGGCTGGATGTGGAGCAGATCCAGGACAGCGTCGAGCGGGTGTTGATGGATGCCGGGTACTTTATGGCGATGCGCGCCTATATCGTCTACCGCGAGCAGCACGGGCGCCTGCGCCGGGATCGCAAGACCCTCGTGGAGGTCGCCACCTCGATGAACGAGTACCTCGACCGCGAGGACTGGCGCGTGCAGGCCAATGCCAACCAAGGCTATTCCCTGGGTGGGCTGGTGCTTAATGTGTCGGGCAAGGTCACGGCCAATTACTGGCTGGACGAGGTCTACAGCCAGGAGATCGGCCAGGCCCACCGTGAGGCGGACTTGCATATCCACGACCTGGACATGCTCGCGGGATACTGCGCCGGCTGGTCCCTGCGCACGCTGCTGCACGAAGGCCTCAATGGCGTGCCTGGCCGTGTCGAAGCCGGGCCACCCAAGCATCTGGGCAGCGCCCTGGGGCAGATGGTCAACTTCCTCGGCACCCTGCAGAACGAGTGGGCCGGCGCCCAGGCATTCAGTTCGTTCGACACCTACCTGGCGCCCTTTGTGCGCAAGGACCAACTGACGTTCCCCGAGATCCGCCAGGCGGTGCAGGAATTCATCTACAACCTCAACGTGCCGTCGCGCTGGGGCACCCAGACACCGTTTACCAACCTCACATTCGACTGGGTCTGCCCGGAAGACCTGCGCGAGCAGATCCCGATTATCGGCGGCGAAGAAATGCCGTTTGCCTACGGCGATCTGCAAGTGGAAATGGAGCTGATCAACCGCGCCTATATCGAAGTGATGCAGGCGGGCGACGCCAAGGGCCGGGTGTTTACCTTCCCGATCCCGACTTACAACATTACCCATGACTTCCCGTGGGACAGCGAAAACGCTGACCGCCTGTTCGAGATGACCGCGCGCTACGGCCTGCCGTACTTCCAGAACTTCCTCAACTCCGATATGCAGCCCAACCAGGTGCGCTCGATGTGCTGCCGCCTGCAACTGGACGTGCGCGAGTTGCTCAAGCGTGGCGGCGGGTTGTTTGGCTCGGCGGAACAGACCGGTTCATTGGGGGTGGTGACGATCAACTGCGCGCGCCTGGGCTACCTGTTCAAGGGCGATACCAGTGGCCTGCTGCAACGCCTGGACCACTTGATGGAACTGGCGATGGAGAGCCTGGAGGTCAAGCGCAAAGTGATCCAGCACCATATGGACGCCGGCTTGTATCCCTATACCAAGCGCTACCTGGGCACCTTGCGCAATCACTTCTCGACCATTGGCCTGAACGGCATGCACGAGATGCTGCGTAATTTCACCGGCGACGAGGAGGGCACCCATACCGCCCGTGGCCGCGAGTTTGCGCTGCAGGTGCTGGACCATGTGCGCGCCACGTTGCTGCGCTTCCAGGAAGACACCGGCCACCTGTACAACCTGGAAGCCACACCGGCCGAAGGCACTACCTACCGGTTTGCCAAGGAAGACCTCAAGCGCTACCCCGACATTCTCCAGGCCGGCAGCCTTGATGCGCCGTACTACACCAACTCCTCACAACTGCCGGTGGGCTTTACCGAAGACCCCTTCGAAGCCCTGGAGCTGCAAGACGAACTGCAATGCAAATACACCGGCGGCACCGTGTTGCACCTGTACATGGCCGAGCAGATTTCCTCGGCCCAGGCCTGCAAGCAACTGGTGCGCAAGGCCCTGGGACGCTTCCGTCTGCCATACCTGACAGTAACCCCCACGTTCTCCATCTGCCCGGTGCACGGCTACCTGGCGGGCGAACACGAGTTCTGCCCCAAGTGCGACGAAGCCCTGGGCCTGCCCCATTAATCAGTGGTTACCACAAGTGCCTGTTGCCGGTTTGGCAATAGGCTTCACCCCAAGGAGATTGACCATGCAAACCTCTCAGCCCCAACGCCAACGCTGTGAAGTCTGGACCCGTGTGATGGGCTACCACCGACCGGTTTCGGCCTTCAATCCCGGCAAGCAATCGGAGCATCGCGAGCGTGCGCACTTTACCGAAAGTGCCGCTGCGGCCGGGCGCCAATGAGCCGAGCGCTACGGGTCGGGGGCCTGGCGCCCCTGACCACCCTCGACTACCCCGGCATGCTCGCCTGCGTGCTGTTTTGCCAGGGCTGCGCCTGGCGTTGTCGGTATTGCCATAACCCGGACCTGATCCCCCCTCGCGGCAGCGATGAGGTGGATTGGCGCCGGGTTTTGCTGTTTCTGCAACGCCGCCAGGACCTGCTGGACGCCGTGGTGTTCAGCGGCGGCGAACCGACCTTGCAGGAAGGCCTGCCGGCAGCCATGGACGAAGTGCGCCATATGGGCTTTCGCATTGGCCTGCACAGTGCCGGGATCAAGCCTGCCGCGTTCGGCCACGCCCTGGTTCATGCCGACTGGGTCGGGTTCGACGTCAAGGCCCTGGCCGAGGATTGCCAGTTGATCACCCAGGTCAAAGGCAGCGGCGCCGCCAATTGGCGCAGCCTCGACCTGCTGCTGCACAGCGGCGTGGACTATGAGTGCCGCACCACCGTGCACTGGCACCTGATTGACCCGCAGCGCCTGCTGCTGCTGGCCCAGCGTTTGCAGGAACGAGGAGTCAAGCGTTTCGCCGTGCAGCTGGTGCGCACCGCGCGCATGCTCGATGAGCAGTTGCCGAGCGTTTCGGCGCAAGCCTTGCTGCCAGAACTGTGGGAAAAAATGCGGGCACTGTTCCCGGCATTTGTTTTACGGGGTTGAGCCTTTCGCACAACCCCTTTCAAGCGTGGCGACTGAACTCCCACCGGATCTACAAAGATGCTGCCCCTTGTGGGCAGGTATTCATCAGGGAGCTTATGACATGACTCGATTGACCACCGCCCGCCGCATCGCCATCGGCTTTGCTATCGCCCCCCTGGCCCTGGCCGGCATGGCGTTGTACGCCTTGCACGACCTGGGCACCCTCAAACAACAGTCGGAGCTGATCGTGCAGCAGGACTGGCCGAAAATCGCCCCGATCATGGTGATTGCCACCGGCGTGCGCGATAACGGCCGCAACACCCGAGACTTGCTGATCGACCAGGACAACCAGGCGGCCCAGCAGGCCATTGGTACTACCCGGCAACGCATCACTGACGCCTTTACCCAGTTAGAGCCATTGTTCGATACGGCCGCCGGCCAGGCGGCCTATGCCGACCTGAAGAAACACCGCGAAGCCTATGTGGGCGCCTTTACCCAGGTGCAGGCACTGATCCGCCAGGGCGCCCATGCCGAGGGTGTGGCCCAGCTCAAGCAAAACGTACAACCCGCCGAGCAGGCGGTGTTCAAGAGCCTGGAGGCGATGATGGCCCTGCAGGGGCAGATTTTTGCCGAGCGCGAACACGCAGCGCAAACCCTGTACAGCGACGCGCGGCGCAATATGCTCGGGCTGTTCCTGCTGTGCGTGGCCCTGGTGGTGGCGGCAGCGGTGATTGTCACCCGCAGCGTGACCCGGCCCCTGGGCGGCGAGCCCGACGAGGCGGCGCGGGTGTTGAGCCAGATTGCCCAGGGCGACCTGACCACGGTAGTGCCAACGGCAGGCAGCGCTGACGGCAGCGTGATGAAGAACCTGCAGCACATGCAGCACAACCTTAACGAAATGGTGCGCCAGATCGCCGCGTCGGTGGACCGCGTGGCCAGTTCGTCCGAGGAGTTGAGCGCGGTCAGTAGCCAGACCAGCAGCAGCCTGCAGTCGCAAGGTATGGAGATTGAACAGGCGGCCACCGCGGTCAACGAGATGACGGCGGCGGTGGATGAGGTGGCGCGCAATGCCGTCAGCACCAGCGAAGCCTCGCGTCTGTCGGCGCAGACCGCCCAGCTTGGGCGTGATCAGGTGCAGGAAACGGTCGCCTCGATCAGCACCCTGGCAGACGGTGTGAGCGGCACGTCGGTGCGCATCCAGCAACTGGCCGGGCGGGTGCAGGACATCAGCGGCGTGCTGGAGGTGATCCGCAGTATTGCCGACCAGACCAACCTGCTGGCGCTCAACGCGGCCATCGAAGCGGCACGGGCCGGGGATGCCGGGCGTGGTTTTGCGGTGGTGGCTGATGAAGTGCGGGCCCTGGCCCATCGCACCCAGGCCTCGACCCAGGAGATTGAGCAGATGATCGGCAATATCCGTCTGGACACCGAACAGGCCGTGACCGCGATGCAGGGCAGCAGCGACCTGGTGCGAGCCACCTTGAGCGTGGCACAGCGCTCGGGCGAGGCGCTGGAAGCGATTACCCAGTCGATCTCGCAGATCAACGAACGCAACCTGATGATCGCCAGCGCCACCGAAGAACAGGCATTGGTGGCGCGGGAAGTGGATCGCAACCTGGTGGGCATTCGCAACCTGTCCGAGCAGGTGTTGCTGGGGGCCCGGCATACCGATACGGCGGGGCATGAGCTGGCGCAGATGGCCAGCGAGTTGCACCTGACAGTCGCCAGGTTCCGCGTTTAGCGCTGGGCCTGTGTGCGGGCTTGCCCGAATGCCGTTCAGTTAAGCGCAGATCCCCTGTGGGAGCGGGCTTGCCCGCGAAGACGTCGGCCCAGCAACCATTGATGTTGACTGACCCACGGCTTTCGCGAGCAAACGCGCCCCCCCATTTGATCTGCGCCGCTTTGAGTATTGCGTTCGCTTGACCGAACGGCGTCTTACAGGTTCCAGCCCCAGAACTGTAGCCACCAGCCATACGCCACCAGCCCATTACCCAGTAGCAGGCAAGCCGAGGCAGCGCAGCGTCGCGCCAGGGGTAGATCGGCCAGCTGTGTCCACGCCAGCCACACACACCAACCAACAGCCCCGACCAGCAATGCGCCGCGCGCCGGTTGGACCCATTCGAGCAGCAACCCTTCGTAGCGCAACAACTTCACTGTGGTGGCCGACAGCCCGAGGAACAGCCCCGCACCGCCCAGGGGCGTCAAGGTCAACGCCAGGGCCCAATACCGTGCACGATCACCGCTGATTCTTGCGGCCAGGCGCACCAGCCCCATCAAGGCGCCGCCGATCAGCAGGCCGCTGGCGCCCAGGTACGCGACGATGCAAAAGCCGTCCAGCCAACTGAAACTGTCGTTGGCCTGGGGGTAATGGGTCAACAGCCACCAGGGCGCGCTGTCCTGCAATGGCCACAGCCAGTCGCGCTCCACCAGCCACTGCGCCAGGGACTGCTTGAGCGTGATAAACCATGGGCTGACGGTCCACTGGAAGGCGCCCATCGCCAGGCCGATCACCCCGAACAGCAACAAGCGCGTATCCCAGGCCAACGCGGGTTTGCGTGGGGCCTGGAGGATTTCGCTATTGCATGAGCGGGCAATCAACTGCACCGCGCCCCGTTGCCCGCTGCAGCGCCCGCAGGCGTGGCAATCGCTGGCGCCTTGCAGGCGGCGGATGTCCAGCAGCGGCGCGCAGTTGGGCAAGGGCAGGCGCGGGCCGTCGTTGGCTTTCCAGCGTTGTTCGTCGACCTGGAAATGCACCGGTGCCAGGCGCGCGAGCAGGGCGAACACACCGCTGACCGGGCACAGGTAGCGGCACCACACCCGTTTGCCACGCACGAACAACAACCCCACCAGCACGGCGGCCACGGTCGAACCGCCGAGAATCAGCAGGGCCGCCTGGGCGTAGTCGTAGACACTGATCAACTGGCCGTAGAGGGTGGTCAGGCAGAAGCCTACCGTGGGCCAGCCGCCCCAGCGGATCCAGTTCGGAATGCCCAGGCCACGTCCGTGGCGGCTGGCCCATTCGCTCAAGGAGCCCTCGGGACAGAGCACGCCGCACCACACGCGGCCGAACAACACGATGGACAGCACCACGAACGGCCACCACAGGCCCCAGAACAGGAACTGTGCCAGCAGCGTCAGGTTATCCAGCAGGCGTGCCTGGCTGTCGGGCAGCGGCAGCCACGCCGGCACTACCAGCAGCCCGGCGTAGAACAGCACCACGGCCCATTGCACGCCACGAATCACCCGCCCATGGCGGCGCATGCCATCCCCCAGGCGTTGCAGCCAGGGGGTGTTCACAACGGCGCTCGCCGGGCCCGGTACAGCCCGCGGCCGACCAGCAACCAATACCCCGCCAGCACCAGCAGGGTGATAGTGCTGGGCGTCGCGCGGTAGCCGGCAAACCCTGCGAGCACGGCGCCCAGGCCGTGGCTGTCACTGAGCAGCACGCTGCTGTCCCACCAGGCTTCGCCGACCAGGGTGTAGACCCAGTTGGGCATGTCCATCGCCAGCAGTTGCCCGCCGATACGTTCCACGGCGGCCACCAGCAAGGAGGCCGCCAACAGCAGTAACAGAGCCTCGCTGAGGGCGAAAAAACTCGACCAGGAAATCAACCGGCGTGTACTGCGCAGCAGCATCACTGTGAGCCCGGCCAACACCAGGCCCAGCCCGCCGCCAATGGCGAACAGAGCCAATGCCGGGCCGTCCAGATGGGCGCCGGCGCCGTACAGAAACACCACGGTCTCGCTGCCTTCACGGCTGACCGCCAGCAGCGCCAGCAACAGCAACCCCAGGCCACCCTGGCGTGCCGCGCGCTGGTCGGCTTCGCGCAGCAGGGTATGGCGCAGGCCCGGCCCGTGGCGATGCATCCAGAACACCATCTGCACCATCAGTAGGCTTGCCAACAGGGTCATGCCGGCCTGGAACCATTCGCCGCCAGGCCCGCTCATGGCTTCGCCGGCCCACAGCATCAGGCCGGCCAGCCCGGCAGAACACAGCAGGCCCAGCACCACGCCAGCCCACAGGAGGCGCCCCAGGCGCGAGTCCTCGGGCTGCTGGCTGATCCAGGCCTGAAGGATGCCGATCACCAGCAACGCCTCGACGCTTTCGCGCCAGACGATAAACATCGATTGATTCATCAAATGCTCCTGGGCCGTTATTCGGCGAGGATGCTGCCTTCGGGCAGCTGTGAGTTGAATTCGTCGAAAAAGGGATAGGCGCCCGGTTTGAGCGGGTGGATCACCACAAAGGTGGTGACCCCCGGTGACAGCACCTTTTCCACGCGCAGTGGTGTGCTCTCGAACTCGGCCGGGCCCTGGCCAATGTTTTTCAGCACGATCTTGAAGCGTTGGCCGGCCGCCACCTTGAGTTGCGCCGGGGTGAAGTGGCCGTCTTGCAGGGTCAATTCATAGGTGGGCAAGGGCGCGGCCAGGGCCGAGCCACAGGCCAGCAGGGCGCAGAGGGCGAGGGGGCGGCGCATTCAGTAGCCGCCTTTTTTGCCGATCCCCGCGTAGACGAATTCGTAGTGCACTTCACATCGCTCGAACCACGGCGCGACCCCGGTTTCCTTATCGGTGTGTCGGCCCAGTGAGCCATGGCCGCTGGGCGGCATCACGGTGAAGGTCAGCTGATATTTGCCCGGGCCCAGCAGCTTGACGTTGTCGCCGTAGTGCGGCCCGTCGTTGGCCACCATGGCGTGGAACTCACCGATGATCGGGCTTGCGCCGCCTTGTTTCTGCAGGCGGAACGACACGTTGAGGTAGGGCACGAAACTGCCCTCCTGGAAGCCCTGCTGGTTGTCGGCGGTGGCGCGGATATCGGCTTCCAGATGCACATCCGAATCGGCGGTGGCGCGCATCATGCCTGGCGGTGCCATCTCGATCGGTTGCAGATAGACCGCGCCGACTTCCAGGCCAGGGCACATTTGTGGCTCGCCGATCGGGTATTCCTTGGCGACGGCCGCGCCAGTCGACAACAGCAGGGCCAGTGACAGCGTGAAGGGGATACGCATGGGTACTTCCTGACAGGGCAAATGAGAAGTCGAGTCTAGAAAGCTTTGCTGTAAATAATAATGATTCCTGTCAAGTTTCCAGGGATATACACATAACCATTCTTGACGTTGGTCAAGGCCGTGGGGCGGCGGCAGCCGTAGGATCCAATCACTGCCCACCGCTGTGGAGCCTGCTCATGGCCAAGCCATTCCCGCTCAACCCCAAACACCCCGAACGTATCTGCTGGGGCTGTGACCGTTACTGCGCGACCACCTCCCTGGCCTGCGGCAACGGGGCTGACCGCACCATGCATCCGGCCGAAATGATCGGCGACGATTGGTACCTGCATGGTGATTGGGGGATTGAGTTGCCGATTGCTACGGACAAAGTACCGGAAGCTGGCTGACCGGTGGTGAGGGGACTTGCCAGGTGCCTGAGCAGTCGTTGGCATTTTTTCTGAACCCTCACGTTCACCCCTGGCCCTAAGGTATATGACCTCAGGAGGTGAACCATGCAAATCGAATACATCTGGATTATTTTGGCAACGCTGTTGGTGCTGGCTGAGTTGTGGGCGATCAACTGCGTATTGCGCAGTGCCAGTCGAGCCGAAACCAAGATGCTGTGGGTCGTGGTGATTGTATTCGTGCCGCTGCTGGGCATGATTCTGTGGGCGATCACCGGGCCCAAGGCGATTGCCAAGGAAAACGCCGGCGCCAATCGGTGAACCTCCCGCGTAAAAAAATCGTTTAAATGCCAAAAGAGTTGTCCACGAAAACCGTGGGTATCTCTGTGGATAACCTTGCGCGGGCCCGGCAGCGCTGGCGATTCAACCCGCGGTTAATATTTGATCAGGATCGTTCGCAAGCCTTTTGGCGTGCGGCTTGCGCTTGACACGCGTCGCTGAAATCGGTGCCGGATCCGCAGTTCTACAGCAAACCCTGGAGCGCCTGGCGATAGCTGCGACCACCCAGGCTCAGGCTGTTGTTATGACTCGCCCCCGGCACCAACAGCAGGTGCTTGGGCTCCAGGGCCGCATCAAACAGTTGCTGGCTGAAGCGCGGCGGCACATAGCGGTCGTCAAGGCCATGCACCACCAGCAAGGGCATATGGATCTCGGCGATCTTGTCGATGGAATCAAACTTCTGCGACAGCAACCAGCGCACCGGCAGCGAGGTATTGGCCACGGCCGCCGCCACGTCGGCCAGGGAGGTAAAGGTGGACTCGATCACCAGCCCGCGCACCGGCGGCGGCAGCTGTTTATTGGCGGCCTGCTGGCCCAACTCGGCCGCCAGGTCGATAGCGACGGCGCCGCCCAGGGAATGGCCGTAGATCAGGCGCTTGCCTGGATCAGGTTGCAGCAACTGGAAGCGCTCCCAGGCAATCCGCGCATCTTCATAGACGCTGGTCTCTGACGGCAAGTCGCCCTGGCTCTGGCCAAACCCGCGATAGTCGATGGCCAGCACCGAGTAGCCCTGGGCGTGCAGTTGCTCGATGCGAAACAGCTGGCCAGTGAGGTTCCAGCGCACGCCGTGCAGGTACAGGATCGCCGGCGCGTCTTTTTTCGCCGCCGGCCACCACCAGCCATGCAGGCTCTGCCCGGACTTGAAGCTGGCCGGCTTGAGTTCGAACTCCTGTAAGCCTTGCGGCAGGCCGCGGTACCAACTGGCGGTGCCGGGCTCGATGCGAAACACCAGCTCGCGCTCCTTGTGTTGAAGCACATTGCAGCCCACGGGCAGGCCGATGATCAGCAATGCCATGCACAGCAGGGGCAACCAGCGCAAACGCAGGCGCGAGAGAAAACGTGAGACCATGGAGGTTCCAGGACAGGAGCGAAGCCGGATTTTTACCAGATGCCTGGCCAGTGAGGGGAATATTCAGACCACCGTCAGGGGGCGATTGCTTGCAAAGTGTTACAGGCGGTCTGCACGCGATTGCGCCCCTGATCCTTGGCGCGATACAGCGCCTGGTCGGCCTGGGACAGCAGGCGCGACAGATCGTGGCAGGCCGGCGTGGTGGTCACCACCCCGATGCTCACACTGAGGAACCCCGGTGCCAGCAGGTCCAGTTCGGCGAACCGCTGGCGAATGCGTTCCGCCACTTGCACGGCGCCTCGTTCATCGGTATTGGCCAGCAGGCAGGCAAACTCTTCGCCACCAATACGCGCAAACAGATCGTGCTTGCGCAAGATCGACGCGGTCAGTTGGCTGAAGGCGATCAACGCCTGGTCGCCCATGGGATGGCCAAAACTGTCGTTCAGGCGCTTGAAGTAATCGAGGTCACACAACAGCAATGTCACCGGCTGCCCGCGCTGCGTGCTGTCGGCCAGCAGTTGTTCGCCATGGAGCATGAACGCCCGGCGGTTGCCGATACCGGTCAGCACGTCGGTGAAGGCGGCCGCCTTGAAGTTGAGTTCGGCGCGCTCCTTGACCATCGCCAGGGTGACGTAGGCGATGCCGATGGCATACAGCATGGATTCGAACAGCATGAACGAAAAAAGCTGTACGCCGTCGTTCATCAATGCGTTCGGGTCCTTGTACGGCATGCCGGGATCGAGCACGCCGCGCACGCAGTAAAAGGTCGTATGCAACAGCATCAGCACCACGGCTGGCAGATAGGCCACTTCCAGGTGTTGACGGTGGCGCCACAACTCCAGGGCCGACAGCACGCCGTAGCTCGCGGCTATCAGGGAATACAGGGTCACCCGGCTGGACATCGAGCCATAGAACTGCGGGACCAGGCACATCACCAGCCACAGCGCCGGCCCGGCAAGGATGCCCGGCAGGTGTGGCTTGCCCTGGACAAACAGGCGCATGGCGGTCCAGTTCATTGCCGCGCTCATCAGGAGCACCACATTGCCTATCACCAGCGCGACGAAGTCCACGCCCACCCCGCGCACGACCATCAACGCCGTGCCGAGGGAGGCCAGCAACAGCATCACGCCAAGATAGCCCAGGGTGGGCTCACGTACGCGATGCCAGGCATGCACGGTGAGCAAGCCCATCAGGCAAAAAACGAAGACGGCAACTATCAGGAGCGTCGGTATGTGCAGCATCATGTCCTTGACCCCGAAGGATGCACTGTCGAGATCACCCCGTCGGACACGTGCCTGGGCGGTGATCCGGTGCACAAAGGGCGCAATTGTAGCTGGATAACCCATAACAATGCTGGCCTATGGACAGCTTGACGCTGGCAGGGCGTCACCGACATGCTGCGCGACCCTGCGACCAAAAGGCTCCCCATGGACAACAGCCCCGTACGCATCACCGCCGAAGAGTTGCTCTCGGACAACTGGTACCTGCTGAAAAAATACAGCTTCGACCTGCGTCGCCGGGACGGCAGCTGGCAAGCCCAGACCCGCGAGGTGTACGACCGTGGCAACGGTGCAACCATCCTGCTGTACAACACCTTGCAGCGCACAGTGTTGCTGATCCGCCAGTTCCGCATGCCGACCTTCGTCAATGGTCATGACGGCTACCTGATCGAAACCGCCGCTGGCTTGCTGGACAACGCCAGCCCCGAAGAACGTATTCGCCTGGAAGTCGAGGAAGAAACCGGCTACCGCGTAGGCCACGTGGAGAAAATCTACTCGGCCTTCATGAGCCCGGGCTCGGTGACCGAGCGCATTCATTTCTTTATCGGTGAGTACCAACCTGCCGACCGCGTGGGCGAGGGCGGCGGGCTGGAGCACGAAGGCGAAGATATTCAGGTGCTGGAGTTGGGATTCGACGAGGCCATCGCCATGGTTGGCCGCGGCGAAATTGTCGATGGCAAGACCATCATGCTCCTGCAATACCTGGAGCTGCGGCTGCTCAAGGCGGCGCTGACCCTCGCGTAGAAGCCAGCGCCTCCAGGGGCATTTTCTTCAATACGCACTGGCTACAGGGACGTAGCGTACAGGCCTGTCCACCTGTCATTACAAAAAAGGAAGTGCAATGAGTTTGATCATGTCCATGGCCGCCTTCGCCTTGGCGACGTCCATCACCCCCGGCCCGGTCAATGTGGTCGCCCTTGGCTCGGGCGCGCGCTTTGGTTTTGCCGCCAGCCAGAAACACGTGGCCGGCGCGGCCTTGGGCTTCACCTTGCTGCTGGTGTTGATTGGCCTGGGCCTGCACGAACTGCTGGTGCGCTGGCCGATCCTGACCCAGGGCATCCAGTGGGGCGGGGTGGCCTTTCTGATGTACATGGCCTACAAGCTGGCGATGGACGACGGCCGGCTGGATGCGCAAGACGCGGCTGTTGCGCCGTCGATGCTCTATGGCGCGGTCATGCAATGGCTCAACCCCAAGGCCTGGCTGGCGTGTGTGGCGGGCATGGGCCTGTTTGCGGCCGATGGTGAGGCCGCGCGGGTCTGGCAACTGGCGGCGGTGTACCTGGTGATTTGCTATCTATCGGTGGCTTGCTGGGCGTATGTCGGCACGTTCTTTCGTCGTTACCTGAGCAATGCCCGGGGCATGCGCCTGTTCAATCGGGCCATGGCGCTGTTGCTGGTGATCAGCGTGGTGTACCTGTTGCTGGCGTGAGTCAGCCGCGATACTGCCCCGGCGTGGCCGCCAGGTGTTGTTTGAACGTGCGCTGCAGATGTGCCTGGTCGGCAAAACCGGCGGCCAGTGCCACATCGGCAATCAGGTGGCCGCTACGTAACTGGTTGCGGGCGAACTGGACGCGCTGGTTGATCAGGAACGCATGGGGCGTCATGCCGTAAGCCTGCTTGAACGCGCGAATCAGGTACGACGGCGACAGCTGCGCCGCCTGGCAGATTGCTTCCAGCTTCAGCGCCTCGGTGCAATGCGCGCGGATGTACTCGGCGGCGTGTTCCAGCTTGTGATTGACCTCGCGTACAGGCTCGGCAGCCGGGTTCAGGCGCAGTTGCACCTCAGTGAAAAAACTCACCACGGCGCTGTGTTTCTGCAGGTGTTCGGTGTGCTCGTCGACCAGCACGGTGTACAGCTCCAACAGGCCGGCAAACAGCAGCGGGTCGTCGGTATGGGTCGCGTCGAAGCGGCGAAAGCCCAAGTCACTGGCAAACCCCAACTGGTGTTGCAGATCGGTCAGCCAGGGCGTGTCGATGTAGAGCATGTGATACGACCAGGGTTGGTCGTCGATGGGGTTGCAGGCATGCACATCGCCCGGGTTCATCAGCACCACAGTGCCGGCGCGGATGTGGAAGGTGTCCGGGCCATGGAGATAAAGGCTTTGCCCGGCGGTGATCGCGCCAATCGAGAAGTGGTCGTGGGCATGCCGGGTGTAGCAGACCTTGCGCCCATCCTCGATGGTACGCGCCTCGATAAACGGCAGGCTGGCATCACGCCAGAAGCGTGGGGCGGCGAGGTCGGGCAGCGCCATGGTGCAATCTCCGGGGGACCTTGTAGGACCACGATGATTGCACATAAATACGCCGCCGACCTTATGTAGAAGCCGGCAAGCCCCCACATTTCTCAGGGGGCGCCCCCAGGCTTAGAAGTCCCAGCGCGTCGCCAGTTGCAGGCTGCGCGGCTCGCCGTAGAACCCGGTGCCGAAGTTGCCCAGGCCGGTGTAGTACTTTTTATCCAGGGCATTTTTCACGTTCAACGTCGCGCTCAAGTGCTCGTTGAAGCGATAGCGTGCCATCAGGTCCACCAGGTAGTAGCTGTCCTGGGTGATGCGCGCGTATTGGCCAAAGTTGACCGTGTCATTCGGGTTGGGCTGGAACACATTGCCGAAGAATTCGCTCTGCCAGTTGACCCCGGCGCCGAGGGTCACCTTGTCCAGCGCGCCCGGTAGGCGATAGGTGTTGAACAGGCGCACCACTTGTTGCGGCGTGGTGGTTTGCAGCACCGAGCTGTAGACGTAATCGTCGTTGGCATCGCGGGTGTGCTGGTAGGTGTAGCCGGCCGAGACATTCCAGCCGTCCAGCACTTCGCCGGCCAGTTCCACCTCAAAGCCCTTGGTGGTGGCGCCGGCAATCGGGCGATAGATCGAGTCGCTTTCAAAGCCCGAGACGTATTGCGCGACATTGTCCTGTTCGATGCGGAACGCGGCGAAGCTGGCGTTCAGGCGGCCGTCGAAAAAGGCTGCCTTGAGCCCGGCTTCGTAAGTGTCGCCCTCAATCGCGTCGAGCAATTTGCGGTCGGCATCCTTGCTGTTTTGCGGGCGGTAGATCTTGGTGTAGCTGCTGTACACCGACCAGATGTCGTTGAGGTCATAGACCACCCCGGCGTAGGGCGTCACCACCCCGGTTTGTTTGTAGCTGGTGCGGGCGTCGGTACTCGTCGCAGCGTAGAAGTCGGTGGTGTCGGTGTTGCTGAAATTGCTGACGCGGGTACCCAGGATCACCGACAGGTCATCGGTAGGCTTGAGGCGGGTCGCCAGGTAGGCGCCGGTTTGGCGTTGCACAATATCGTTCTGGCCGCTGCGCGGGATATCCGGCTTGGCGTACTCACCACGCCAGTCATAAATGCTGCCGCCCACCGGCGGGTAGATCGAACCGTAGACCGGCACGTCCTGTTTCGAGCGGGTTGCCATAAAGCCCATGATCAACTCGTGCTCGCGACCCAACAGGCTGAACGGGCCGCTGAGGTTGACGTCGAGGGTGTTCTGCACCTGGTCGCCCTTGTACTTGCCCATGAACATATACATGCCCTCACCAGTGACCTGGTCCGGGTTGCCGCCACTGGCGGAGGCGAGCAAGGTGTCGTGCTGGCTGCGCTTGCGGTCCAGGCTGACTTTGAGCGACCAGTCGTTGGCCAGCTTTTGCTGGACCGAGGCGAAGATCGTCTGGTTCTGGAAGTCGCGGCGGCTCCAGTCGGCGGCCGGATTGAACGAGCGCGAGAAATTCGTGCGATTGCCATTGCTGAAATACATCGGGAAACCGGTCCAGCTGGCGCCACGGGAGCGGGTGTCCTGCTGGTCGATACCGAAGGTCAGCAGGGTGTCGGGAGTCAGATCGGCTTCGAGGATGCCGTAGGCAATGTCCTTGGTGTGCTGGTAGTGGTCCAGGTACGACGAGCGATCCTGATAAACCCCGACAAAACGCCCGCGCACATTGCCCGACTCGGTCAGCGGCCCGGAGATATCGCCTTCGGTGCGATAGTTGTCCCAGGAGCCCACGGTGCCGGTAACCGAGGCCTTGAAGTCCTTGGTGGGCTTTTTGCGGATCAGGTTGACCGTGGCCGACGGGTCGCCCGAACCGCTCATCAGGCCCGATGAGCCCTTGATGATTTCCAGGTGGTCGTACACCGCCATATCGGTGCTGGTGGTGCCGTAGTCATACACGCCGTCATAGGTGGAGTTGACGCCGTCGTACTGGAAATTGGTGATCGGCAGGCCACGGCTGGAGAACTCCCAGCGCTCGCTGTCGTAGTTCTGCACGCTGACGCCAGGGGCGCGGCGCAGGGTGTCGGCGATGTTGTTGGAACCCTGGTCATCCATCTGCTGGCGGGTGATCACGGTGACCGACTGCGGCGTCTCGCGGATCGACAGCGGCAGGCCGGTGGCCGAGGCCATCGAGCCGGTGGTGTAGGAATGGCTGTCTTCGGTGGTGGCGCCCAGGGCCACGCCGGAAATGGTGGTGGCACCCAGCTCCAGCTCGCCGGTATTGAGCGGCACCAGCTCCAGCACATAGCCATTGTCGCCCTGGGGCTGGGCCTGCAAACCGCTGCCTTGCAACAAACGCTGCAAGCCGGCTGCGGGGGTGTAGCTGCCACTGAGTCCAGGGCTGGTCTTCCCCGCTGCCAGGCTGTTGTGGCCGGCGATAAACACCCCGGACTGCTCGGCAAAGCGATTCAGCACGCTGACCAGCGACCCGGCGCCAATGTTGTAGCTGCGCGTGGTTTCCTGGGTCGACGGCGTTTCCACCGCCTGCACATTGAGCGGGCCCAGGCAGAGCAGGGTCGCGGTGATGGCCAGCGCCAGGGGGCGCAGCGTGAAAGCAGCGGGTTGCGACATGGAAGGTTCCCTACGGATTCGGCGAATATGAAAGCGTCTGCTGGGTTAACCGAACGAACGTCGAAAAGGGGAACAGGTGGAGCCAAAAAAACTGCTCGCCTTGAGCCAGGCCTGTTGTGGCGAGCGGGCTTGCCCGCGTTGGACTGCGCAGCAGTCCCATCTTTTGGGGCCGCTACGCGACCCAACGCGGGCAAGCCCGCTCGCCACAACAGCCCGGATGGTTGGCGTTAGGTAGCGTGTGTTTTGGGCCCCACGCTGACCCACCACGGCAGCACTCTGTCCACCTGGATCGGCAATGCCGCCTCCAGCAGCCGCAACGCATGCTCGCTGTCCTTGAGCGGGAACGAGCCCATCACTGGCAGATGGGCCACGGCCGGGTCACAACCGAGGTGGCCGGGCCGGTAGCGGTTCAGTTCACCGATCAATTGGCCCAGGGGCAGGTTGTCGGCCAATAGCACGCCGCGGCTCCAGGCCTCGCGGGTGGCGGATGCGGGCACTGTGCTGCGGATCGTGTGCCGACCGAACACCGCCTGTTGTCCGGACTCGATAATGCGTACCTGCTGGCCGTCGGCGGTGCGCACTTCTACCCGGCCGTCGAAGACATTCAGGGTGGTGCTGTCTTCGCTGTGCAGCACACTGAAGCGCGTACCCAGGGCACGCAGGTGGCCGTGCGCCGTGTCGACCAGGAACGGCCGCTGGAGGTCCTTGGCGGTGTCGATCAACACTTCGCCAAAACGCAGGTGCAGCAGGCGCTGCTGCGCATCGAAGCGTACATCCATGGCGCTCAGGGCGTTGAGCCAGATATGTGTGCCGTCGGCGAGCAATGCGTCGCGGATCTCGCCGCTGGCCGTGGCGTAGTCGGCGCTCCAGCCGCCGATCACCCGGGGCAGGGCAGTGCCGCGCCAGGTGCCCCAGGCCAAGGTCGAACCGGCGCACAGTACCAATAATGTCTTGAGGGTTTGCCGCCGCGTGCTGCGCAGGGCGCGGCCGGCGCCGATGGGCTCGTCGGTCAGGGGCGCGAAGCGTTGGCTGACGCGCTCGACATAGCGCCAGGCAGCCTGATGCTCGGGGTTCTGCCCCAGCCATGTCTGCCAATGCTGTTGTGCCTGGCTGCCGCCTTGCGGGTCCTGTAGGCGCACATACCATTGGGCTGCCTGCTGCAGGCTGGCGTGGCTGAGTTTTCCGCTGGGGTTCATTCCACCAGCAACCCGTCGAGTTCGGCTTCCAGCACCGCGCAGTGCAACAGCGCCTGGGCCATGTATTTTTTCACCATGCGCTCACAGACCCCCAACTGCAGGGCGATTTGCTTGTAGGTCAGGCCATGCAGTTGCGCCAGCAGGAAGGCGTCGCTGACCTTGCGCGGCAGGCGCGCGAGCATGGCATCGACCTCGTACAGGGTTTCGACAATGATCGCCCGCTGCTCCGGCGATGGCTGCACCGCCTGTGGGCGGTCGGCGAGGCTTTGCAGCCAGGCCTGCTCCAGTTGGCGGCGGCGCCAATGGTCGATGCACAGGCCACGGGCGATGGTGGCCAGGTACGAGCGCTCGCGCACGGCGTCAGCCTGGTCAGGCGGGCGCTTGAGCACGCGGATAAAGGTGTCTTGCGCCAGGTCGGCGGCATCCCAGCGGTTGCTCAGGCGCCGGCGCAACAGGCCGAGCAGCCAGGAGTGGTGGCTGCCGTAGAGCTGACTGAAGGAAGCGGGGGAAGTCGACACAATATCCAACCGGCGCTGGCGCCACGACGTGAATAGGAATTGGTCGCGATTAAAGCAAAGGCCTGCGGGCAGCGCAAATGATATTGGTTTGCTTTTGCGAAAGGCTTTGCCTGCAGAGCTGCACAAATCAAATGTGGGAGCTGGCAAGCCAGCTCCCACAAGGCGTCTCCGGCATAAACTCAAGATCAGCTACGTGAGGTCGGCACCAGAAACGCGGCCTCCAGCAACTGCCGGGTATAGGCATGCTGGGGATCGGCGAAGATGGTTTTGGCATCCCCCTGTTCCACCACTTGCCCCTGTTTGACCACCATCAACTGATGGCTCAGGGCTTTGACCACCGCCAGGTCATGGCTGATAAACAGGTAAGTCAGGTTGTACTTGGCCTGCAGGTTGCGCAGCAGTTCCACCACCTGGCGCTGCACCGTGCGGTCGAGAGCTGAGGTGGGCTCATCCAGCAGGATCAGGCGTGGCTTGAGCACCAGGGCGCGGGCAATGGCGATGCGCTGGCGTTGACCTCCGGAGAATTCGTGGGGGTAGCGGTGACGGGTCTGCGGGTCGAGCCCTACCTCCTTGAGCGCGGCGATAATCGCTGCTTCCTGCTCGGCCGCGGTGCCGATCTTGTGGATGCGCAAACCTTCGCCAACGATCTCGCTGACGCACATACGCGGGCTCAGGCTGCCAAACGGGTCCTGGAACACCACCTGCATTTCCCGGCGCAATGGCCGCACCTGTTGCTGGGTCAGTTGGTCCAGTTGCTGGCCCTCAAAACGGATCCCGCCCTTGCTGCCGATCAACCGCAGGATCGCCAGGCCCAGGGTGGATTTGCCCGAGCCGCTTTCGCCGACAATACCCAGGGTCTGGCCCTGGGGCAGGCTGAAGTGGATGCCGTCCACCGCCTTGACGTAATCGACGGTATTACGCAGGAAGCCTTTTTTGATCGGGAACCAGACTTTCAGGTTGTCGACTTCCAGCAGCGGTGGGCCAACCGCGTTGCTCGCCGGACCGCCACTGGGCTCGGCGGCCAGCAGTTCCTGGGTGTACGGATGCTGCGGGGAGCGAAACAGTTCTTCGCAGGACGCCTGCTCGACAATGCAACCGCGCTGCATCACACACACGCGGTGGGCAATGCGCCGCACCAGGTTCAAGTCATGGCTGATCAGCAACAGCGCCATGCCCAGGCGCGCCTGCAACTCCTTGAGCAGTTCGAGGATCTTCAACTGCACGGTCACGTCCAGGGCTGTGGTCGGCTCGTCGGCGATCAGCAGTTCCGGCTCGTTGGCCAGGGCCATGGCGATCATTACCCGCTGACGCTGGCCGCCGGACAACTCATGGGGCAAGGCCTTGAGGCGCTTGTGCGGTTCGGGGATGCCCACCAGGTCCAGCAATTCCAGGGTGCGCAGGGTCGCGGCCTTGCCGGTCAGGCCCTTGTGCAGGCCCAGCACTTCGTTGATCTGCTTTTCGATGGAGTGCAGCGGGTTCAGCGAGGTCATCGGCTCCTGGAAGATCATCGCAATGCGGTTGCCGCGAATCTGGCGCAGGGGCTTTTCTTTCAGGGTCAGCAGATCCTGCCCGGCATACTTGATCGTGCCGGACGGATGCCGCGCCAGGGGGTAGGGCAGCAGGCGCAGGATCGAGTGGGCGGTCACCGACTTGCCGGAGCCGCTTTCGCCGACCAGGGCCAGGGTTTCACCGCGGCGGATATCGAAGCTGATATTTTCCACCACGCGCTGATGCTGCTCGCCGGTGACGAACTCGACGCTGAGGTCGCGGACTTCGATCAGATTGTCCTGATTCATCTCATTTCCTCGGGTCGAAGGCATCGCGAGCGGACTCGCCGATAAACACCAGCAAACTCAACATGATCGCCAGCACCGCAAAGGCACTGATGCCCAGCCATGGCGCCTGCAGGTTGGATTTGCCCTGGGCCACCAACTCGCCCAGGGACGGCGACCCGGCGGGCAAGCCGAAGCCCAGGAAGTCCAGGGCGGTGAGGGTGCCAATCGCGCCGGTGAGGATGAAGGGCATAAAGGTCATGGTCGAGACCATGGCATTGGGCAGGATATGGCGGAACATGATCGCGCCGTTCTGCATGCCCAGGGCGCGGGCCGCGCGCACGTATTCCAGGTTACGGCCGCGCAGGAACTCGGCGCGCACCACGTCCACCAGGCTCATCCAGGAAAACAGCAACATGATCCCCAGCAGCCACCAGAAGTTCGGCTGCACAAAGCTGGCGAGGATGATCAGCAGGTACAGCACCGGCAACCCCGACCAGATTTCCAGGAACCGCTGGCCGGCCAGGTCGACCCAGCCGCCATAAAAACCCTGCAGGGCCCCGGCCGCCACACCGATGATCGAGCTCAACACCGTCAGGGTCAGGGCAAACAGCACCGACACTCGAAAGCCATAGATCACCCGCGCCAGCACGTCGCGGCCCTGGTCGTCGGTGCCCAGCAGGTTATCCGCCGAGGGCGGCGCCGGCGCCGGGACTTTCAGGTCGTAGTTGATGCTCTGGTAGCTGTAGGGGATCGGTGCCCAGAGCGTCCAGGCATCCTTGGCCTTGAGCAGTTCGCGGATGTACGGGCTTTTGTAGTTGGCTTCCAGGGGGAACTCGCCGCCGAAGGTGGTTTCCGGGTAGCGCTTGAGCGCCGGGAAGTACCAGTCGCCGTCGTAATGCACTGCCAACGGCTTGTCATTGGCGATCAACTCGGCGCCCAGGCTCAGGCCAAACAGGATCAGGAACAGCCACAGCGACCACCAGCCACGTTTATTGGCCTTGAAACGCTCGAAGCGGCGGCGATTGAGGGGGGATAGCGTCATCTCAATGCTCCCGGCTTTCGAAGTCGATACGCGGGTCGACCAGGGTGTAGGTCAAATCACCGATCAGTTTCACCACCAGGCCCAGCAGGGTGAAGATAAACAGGGTGCCGAACACCACCGGGTAATCGCGGTTGATCGCCGCTTCAAAGCTCATCAGGCCCAGGCCGTCGAGGGAGAAGATCACTTCGACTAGCAGCGAGCCGGTAAAAAAGATGCCGATAAACGCTGAAGGGAACCCGGCGATCACCAGCAGCATGGCGTTGCGGAACACATGGCCGTAGAGCACGCGGTGATTGGTCAGGCCCTTGGCCTTGGCGGTGATCACGTACTGCTTGTTGATCTCGTCGAGAAAGCTGTTTTTGGTCAGCAGGGTCATGGTGGCGAAGTTACCGATGACCAGGGCCGTGACCGGCAGCGCCAGGTGCCAGAAGTAGTCGAGGATCTTGCCGCCCCAGCTCAGTTCGTCAAAGTTGTTGGAGGTCAGGCCTCGCAGCGGGAACCAGTCAAAATAACTGCCGCCGGCAAACACCACGATCAGCAGGATGGCAAACAGAAACGCCGGGATCGCATAGCCGACGATGATTGCCGAACTGGTCCACACGTCAAAGTGGCTGCCATGGCGAGTGGCCTTGGCGATCCCGAGGGGGATCGAGACCAGGTACATGATCAGGGTGCTCCATAACCCGAGGGAGATGGACACCGGCATTTTCTCCTTGATCAGGTCGATGACCTTGGCGTCGCGAAAGAAGCTGTCGCCAAAGTCCAGCTGGGCGTAGTTCTTGACCATGATCCACAAGCGTTCCGGCGCCGACTTGTCGAAGCCGTACATCTTCTCGATTTCCTTGATCAGCGTCGGGTCCAGGCCCTGGGCCCCGCGGTAGCTGGAGCCGGCCACCGAGACTTCGGCACCGCCACCGGCGATACGGCTGGTAGCACCTTCAAAGCCTTCGAGCTTGGCGATCATTTGTTCCACCGGGCCGCCGGGGGCGGCCTGGATAATCACAAAGTTGATCAGCAAAATGCCGAACAGCGTGGGGATGATCAGCAGCAACCTGCGAAAAATATAAGCCAGCATGTCAGTCGCCTCCGCTCGCCGGATCGGCCGTGGTCTGGGGTTGCGGCGTTACGGCCGGGGCCTGATGGGGCTTGATCCACCAAGTGGCAATGCCCACGTCATAGCGGGGCGGGACTTTAGGGTGGCCAAGGTGATTCCAATAGGCCACGCGGTAGGTCTTGATATGCCAGTTGGGGATCACGTAGTAGCCAAACTGCAAGACCCGGTCCAGGGCCTTGGCGTGGGCCACCAGGCTGTTACGCGAGTCGGCATTGATCAATTGTTCCACCAATTCGTCGATGGCCGGGTCCTTGAGGCCGATGTAGTTGCGGCTGCCGGGCTTGTCGGCACTGCTCGATTGCCAGAACTCACGCTGCTCGTTACCCGGTGAAGAGGACTGCGGAAAGCTGCCGACCATCATGTCGAAGTCCCGCGAGCGCACGCGGTTGACGTATTGCGAGACATCGACCCGGCGGATCACCAGTTCGATGCCCAGGTCCGCCAGGTTGCGCTTGAACGGCAGCAGGATGCGCTCGAAGTCGGTCTGGGCCAGCATGAACTCGATGCTCACCGGCTTGCCGGTGGTGTCGACCATCTTGTCGTCAACAATGCGCCAGCCGGCCTCTTGCAACAGTTGGTAGGCTTCGCGCTGCTGGGTGCGGATCATGCCGCTGGCATCGGTTTTTGCCGGGGCGAAGGCCTGGGTGAAGGCTTCGTCAGGGATCCTGCCGCGCAGCGGTTCGAGAATCGCCAGTTCGGCAGGGCTGGGCAGGCCGGTGGCGGCCATGTCCGAGTTCTCGAAATAGCTGCGGGTACGGGTATAGGCGCCGTTGAACAGTTGCTTGTTAGTCCATTCGAAGTCCATCAACAGGCTGATCGCCTTGCGCACCCGCACGTCCTGGAACATCGGCTTGCGGATATTGAACACAAAACCCTGCATCCCGGTGGGATTGCCGTTGGGCAGTTCTTCCTTGATCAGCCGGCCCTCGGCCACGGCCGGGACGTTGTAGGCGTTGGCCCAGTTCTTGGCCGTCATTTCCTGCCAGTAATCGAACTGCCCGGCCTTGAGCGCCTCCAGGGCCACGGTGCTGTCGCGGTAGTAATCGCTGATGCGGTAATCGAAGTTGTACAGGCCCTTGTTGACGGGCAGGTCCTTGCCCCAGTAATCCTTGACCCGCTCGTAGCGGATCGAGCGCCCTGGCTTGACCTCGGCCACTTTGTACGGGCCGCTGCCCAGGGGGATCTCCAGGCTGCTCTTGGCAAAGTCACGCCCGGCCCACCAGTGTTTGGGCAACACTGGCAATTGGCCGAGGATCAACGGCAGTTCGCGGTTGCTGGTGTGCTTGAACTTGAACAGCACGCGCAACGGGTCTTCGGCGATCACTTCGGCGACGTCGGCGTAGTAGGTGCGGTAGATCGGGCTGCCCTGGGTGATCAGGGTTTCAAAGGTGAACACCACATCTTCGGCATGCACCGGATGGCCATCGTGGAAGCGCGCTTCGGGCCGCAGGTAGAAGCGTACCCAGCTGTTATCCGGGGCTTTTTCGATCTTGCCGGCGATCAGGCCATATTCAGTGATGGGCTCGTCCAGGCCCTGCTGGGCTAGGGTGTCGTAGACCAGGGTGATGTTATCGGCGGGCACGCCCTTGCTGATAAACGGATTGAGGCTGTCGAAGCTGCCCATGGCTGCTTCGCGAAAGGTGCCGCCTTTGGGCGCATCCGGGTTGACGTAGTCGACATGCTTGAAATTGGCCGGGTACTTGGGCGGCTCGTCATACAGGGTCAAGGCATGTTGTGGGGCAGCAACGGCCTGGGCGCAAAACAACAGGCCACTGATAATCGCAGTACGCAAAGGCATCATTGGGGTTTCTCCGAAGCTTTCAGCCACCACGCGCTCAGGCCCAGGCTGTAGGGCGGCGTGGTGACGAAGGCGAACCGGTTACGGTACGCCAGGCGATGATAGTTGAGATACCAATTGGGAATACTGTAGTGCTGCCACAGCAGGACCCGGTCCAGGGCCCGGCCGGCGGCGACTTGTTGGTCGCGGGTCTGCGCCGCGAGCAGTTGCTCCAGCAGGTGGTCGACCACCGGGTTGGCGATGCCCGCGTAGTTCTTGCTGCCTTTGATCGCGGCCTGGCTGGAGTGGAAGTACTGCCACTGTTCAAGGCCAGGGCTCAAGGTCTGGTTGAGGGTCATCAGGATCATGTCGAAATCAAACTGATCGAGGCGCTGCTTGTACTGCGCGCGGTCCACCGTACGCAGGCGGGCATCAATGCCGATGCTGCGCAGGTTTTCGACGTAAGGTTGCAGGATGCGCTCCAGGTTCGGGTTGACCAGCAGGATTTCGAAACGCAGCGGCTGGCCATTGCTGTCGAGCAGGCGCTGGCCAGAGAGTTTCCAGCCACCTTCGGCCAGCAGGCCGAGGGCACGGCGCAAGGTTTCCCGGGGGATGCCGCGCCCGTCGGTCTGCGGCAGGCTGAAGGCCTGGGTAAACAGATTGGCCGGTAGCTGGTCGCGATAGGGCGAGAGCATCAGCCATTCATGACCCACCGGCAGGCCGCTGGCCGCGAATTCGCTGTTGGGGTAGTAGCTCAGGGTGCGTTTATAGGCGCCGCTGAACAGGGTGCGGTTGGTCCACTCGAAATCGAACATCAGCCCCAGCGCTTCGCGCACTTTGGCCTGGCTGAAAGTGGCGCGCCGGCTGTTCATGAACAGGCCCTGGCTCTGGGTCGGGATCTGGTGGGCAATCTGCGCCTTGATGACTTCGCCACGGTTCACCGCCGGGAAGTTGTAGCCATTGGCCCAGTTTTTGGCCTGGTGTTCGATATAAATGTCGAATTCGCCGGCCTTGAATGCCTCGAAGGCCACGTCGCTGTCGCGATAGAACTCCACCTCGACCTTGTCGTAGTTGTAGAACCCGCGATTGACCGGGAGGTCCTTGCCCCAATAGTCCTTGACCCGCTCGAATACCAATTGCCGGCCCGGTTGCACCTGGCTGATGCGATAGGGCCCGCTGCCCAGCGGCGGCTCGAAGGTGGTGGCCTTGAAGTCGCGGTTTTTCCAGTAGTGCTGAGGCAGCACCGGCAACTCGCCCAGGCGCAGGATCAACAGCGGGTTGCCGGCGCGCTTGAACACGAAGCGGATGCGATGGGGGTTGAGTACATCCACCCGGGCCACTTCCTGCAGGTTGGTGCGGTATTGCGGATGGCCTTCGGTCAGCAAGGTGCGGTAGGAAAACGCCACGTCGTCGGCGGTAATGGGCTTGCCGTCATGGAAACGCGCTTGCGGGCGCAGGTTGAACACCACCCAACTGCGGTCCTCGCTGTACTCCACAGATTGGGCAATCAGGCCATAACTGGACGTGGGCTCGTCGCCGGATGGGGCGTACTGGCCGGTGCCGACCATCAGCGGCTCGTTGAGCTCGTTAACGCCGTATTGCAGGAAATTGGCGGTGGAGACCGGGCTGGAGCCCTTGAAGGTATAGGGGTTGAGGGTGTCAAACGTGCCAAATGCCATGACCCGCAAGGTGCCGCCCTTGGGCGCTGCGGGGTTTACCCAATCGAAGTGGGTGAATTTGGCCGGGTACTTGAGCGTACCGAACTGCGCATAACCGTGGTTCTCGGTAATGGTCGCATTCGCGCAAAAGCTCAAGGCCAGACTTATTAGTAGAAGGAGGGGACGCTTCAAGTCAGAGATCCGATCCGGGCGGCTTGGGCTTTATGATCGGTACAGTAACAGCTTGTTCCACTTGGAAAAAGACTGTTGAAAAGGCCATTTTCAGGCTCGGAGGGATCTTGAGCGGTGCGCAGGGCCTGTATGGGAGCTGGCTCCCATACAGGCCTGCGTGCACTCGGTTTATCTTGGCCCGGAAACCACCAGCATCTGCCCCGGCTTCAAGGCCTGGCCAGTGCGAGGGTTCCAACGCTTGAGATGTTGCATCTCGACGTTGAAGCGCTTGGCAACCATGTACAGCGAGTCACCTTTCTTGACCTTGTATTGCACCGGTTTCTTGCCGCCAGCCTTGGCCACCAGTTTGCGGGTGTCCTGCATCACCAGGGTCTGGCCAACCTTCAGGGCCTGGCCATTGAGCTTGTTCCAGCGCTGCAGGTCATGCACATCGACCTTGTTGGCCTTGGCAATCAGCGTCAGGTTGTCGCCGCTCTTGACCTTGTAGCTGCGCGAGCGCCCGGCCACGGCCTTGTGTTCGACTTCGTCAAACACCGGCTTTTTCGGGCGCAGGCTCAACAATTCCTCGGGGTTCATCGAGGACAGGCTACTGGCCAGTAACTGCGCCTTGGAGGTGGGCACCAACAAATGCTGGGGACCGTCCAGGGTGGTTCGTTGCTTGAAGGCCGGGTTGAGCTGGAACAGTTCGTCTTCGTCGATCTCGGCCAGCGCGGCGACCCGGGACAGGTCCATGCTCTGCTTGACTTCGACCATTTCGAAGTACGGCGTGTTGGCAATCGGGTTCAGGTTGACGCCGTAGGCCTCGGGGGCCAGCACCACCTGGGACAGCGCCAGGAACTTGGGCACGTAGTCCTTGGTTTCCTGGGGCAGCGGCAGGTTCCAGTAGTCGGTGGGCAGGCCGAGCTTCTCGTTGCGCTCGATGGCCCGGCTGACCGTACCTTCACCCGCGTTATAGGCCGCCAGGGCCAGCAGCCAGTCGCCGTTGAACATGTCATGCAGACGTGTCAGATAGTCCAGGGCGGCGGTGGTGGAGGCGGTGATGTCGCGACGGCCGTCGTAGGCACGGGTCTGGCGCAGGTTGAAGTAGCGCCCGGTGGAGGGAATGAATTGCCACAGGCCGACCGCATCGCTGCGTGAATAGGCCATTGGGTTGTAGGCACTTTCAATCACTGGCAGCAGCGCCAGCTCCAGGGGCATGTTGCGTTCTTCAAGGCGTTCGACGATGTAGTGAATATAGAGGCTGCCACGTTCGCCGGCATTCTCCAGGAAGGACGGGTTGCTGGCGAACCACAGGCGCTGTTGCTCGATACGCGGGTTGACGCCGACACCGTCCTGCAGTTGGAACCCCTGGCGCATGCGCTCCCAGACATCCTGGGGGACCTGCGGGCTTGGCTTCTCTGAGAGCCAAAGGGGCTTTTGCTTGATCTTGGCTGTGAGTACGGGTTTGGGTTGCACGGTGGATTGTGCAGCGAAATGAGTGGTTTGGCAGCCCGCCAGAGTTGCGGATACGGCCACCGCAATGGCTTGAGCCAGGCGGGTCAATGCGTCTGAATGGTTGGACTTACGAATAGATGACGACATTGGCTGGAAGTTAGTTCCGGGCAAAAATGTCGGGCGATTCTAGAAAGCGCTTGGGTTCCGGTCAACCATTCAGAAATTTCGTATCAGAACCTGTCTGCTTAGAACGTGTCTTTCCACGCTCGCAAGCTAGCAAAAACCTCGCTCCCAGCGCGGTTATCGCGGTTCCCCCACTCGTCCGCTTTTTGTTTAACGGATGTTTCGGCGGTGCGCAAAAACGGGTTGGTGAGTTTTTCCAGGGCCAGGGTCGAGGGCAACGTCATCTTGCCGGCTGCCCGAAGTTGGCTGACTTTAGCCACCCGTTCGGCGATATCGGCGTTGTGCGGTTCCACGGCCTGGGCAAAGCGCAGGTTGCTTTGGGTGTACTCGTGGGTGCAGTAGACCAGCGTGTCGGCCGGCAGCGCGGCCAGGCGCTCCAGGGAGTTGTACATCTGTTGCGGCGTGCCTTCGAACAAACGCCCACAACCGGCGGCGAACAGGGTGTCGCCGCAGAACAGCAAGCCATGATGATAAAAGGCTATATGTCCCAGGGTGTGTCCCGGCACGGCGAGCACGTCGAAGCCCCAGCCCAGCACCTCGATCCGGTCGTTATCGTTGAGCGCGACGTCACGGGCCGGGATTTTTTCGCTGGCCGGGCCATAGACCTTGGCGCCTGTGGCTTGCTTGAGCTGCTCTACGCCGCCCACGTGGTCATTGTGGTGGTGGGTAATCAGGATGTCGCCGAGGGTCCAGTCCGGGTGCTGCGCAAGCCACGCCATGACAGGCGCGGCATCGCCCGGATCGACCACGGCACAACGATGGCTGCGATGGTCCTGTAACAACCAGATGTAGTTATCGGTGAAGGCGGGCAGGGCACTGATCTGTATCATTCTTCTATTCGCCAAGCTGAACACATTGGTGCATCTTAGAACGTCTTGGCGAGTTGGAGAATGCAATGACTGATAAAGCGTTCGCCCAGGCCGATCCCGAGTGGCTGGCCTTGATCAGCGCAGCCCGTGAGTGGCTGTCCGGGCCGATCGGGCAATTTCTGCTGGAACAGGAGCGGCTTATGCTCGAAGAAGAGCTTGAGCGCTTCTTTGGCGGCTACCTGGTGCACTACGGCCCTTCGGCACAAACCCCGCCGCCCGCGCCCCAGGTGCAGCGCAATGTGCGCCTGGGCGCGCCGTTGCCGGGGGTCGAGATTGTCTGCGAAGAACAGGCCTGGCCTTTGAGCGAGCACGCCGCCGATGTGGTGGTGATGCAGCATGGCCTGGATTTCTGCCTGTCGCCCCATGGCTTGCTGCGTGAAGCGGCCAGCGCGGTGCGCCCGGGTGGCCATCTATTGATCGTCGGCATCAACCCCTGGAGCTCCTGGGGCCTGCGGCATGTCTTCGCCCATGATGCGCTGCGCCAGGCCCGCTGCATCTCGCCCTCGCGGGTCAGCGACTGGTTGAACCTGCTGGGCTTCGCGCTGGAGAAACGTCGCTTCGGGTGCTATCGTCCGCCGCTTGCTTCGCCCAAGTGGCAGGGCCGGTTGGCCGGTTGGGAGCGCCGTGCCGGGGCCTGGCAGTTGTCCGGGGGCGGTTTCTACCTGCTGGTAGCCCGTAAGATCGTGGTCGGGCTGCGACCGGTGAGCCAGGTCCGGCGCGAGCCCATCGGCAAACTGGTGCCAATGCCCCTGGCCAAGGTCAACCGGCGCTCCAGCGAGCAATAACTCACTTTTTGGCATTCAGGTCGTCGTGTGCGACCTCGGGAGCTGTCGGTCGATTACCGGCAACCCGCTTTGATGGATAGCGTAATGACCGATAGCGTAGAACTCTTTACCGACGGCGCCTGCAAGGGCAATCCTGGTCCGGGCGGCTGGGGCGCCTTGCTGGTGTGCAAGGGCGTGGAGAAGGAGTTGTGGGGCGGCGAACCCAACACCACCAACAACCGCATGGAGCTGATGGGCGCCATTCGCGGCCTGGAGGAGCTCAAGCGCCGTTGCGACGTGCTGCTGGTGACGGACTCGCAGTACGTCATGAAAGGCATCAACGAGTGGATGGTCAACTGGAAAAAACGCGGCTGGAAAACTGCAGCCAAGGAGCCGGTAAAGAACGCCGACCTATGGCAGTTGCTGGATGAACAGTGCAACCGCCATAACATCACCTGGAAATGGGTGCGCGGGCATATCGGCCACCCGGGCAACGAGCGGGCCGACCAATTGGCCAATCGTGGCGTGGATGACGTGCGCGGTTACAAGCAGAGCTGAGGTTCCCCATAGCCCTTGTTGGCTGGCGCGGTCCTGGATCTGGCAATCGCTGAAATCACAACGCCAGAATCCCCCGGGCGAGTTGCTCGTCCGTATCGCGTAACGCCGGCAAGGTGCGGCGAATGTGCTGCAATGCCGACTCCAGCTGGACACCCCGTATCTCGCCGTGGCTGGCAACAAACGCTGCGGCATCGTCCTTGGCCGCCAGTACGATCTTGTCATCCTTGAAGTTGCTGCTGGTGCCCTTGGTGGCACTCATCGACAGGCTGACCAGGGCGTCGGTGGTCATTACAAAGCTGGTGGCCTGGGCATGGGCAGCGCCCATCAGGCACAGGGCGAGCAGATAGTTTGGCTTGAGCATGGGTAGATTTTTACGCATCTGTAAGGAGCGGCGCAGGCTAACAAGGCGCTTGATAGCAAACTGCGCAAGCTTTGCTAAACCTTGTAAAAAACTGTTGGGCGAGGGCTCGCGGCGTTCCTCCAGGGGGCGCTCCGGTTATAGAGCGTGCTAATATCCCGCCCCTTGAAATACACACCGTTGAGAGCTGAACCCTGATGGCCATCCGATCCGTTGTACTCGATACCGAAACCACCGGCATGCCGGTGACCGATGGTCACCGGATCATTGAAATCGGCTGTGTCGAGTTGATGGGCCGCCGCCTTACCGGCCGGCATTTCCACGTGTACCTGCAACCGGACCGGGAAAGTGACGAAGGCGCCATTGGCGTCCACGGCATCACCAACGAATTCCTGGTGGGCAAGCCGCGCTTTGCGGAAGTTGCCGATGAGTTTTTCGAGTTCATCAACGGCGCGCAGTTGATCATCCACAACGCGGCGTTTGACGTGGGTTTCATCAACAACGAATTCGCGCTGATGGGCCAGACGGATCGGGCGGACATCACCCGTCACTGCTCGATCCTCGACACCCTGATGATGGCCCGTGAGCGCCACCCGGGCCAGCGCAACAGCCTCGACGCCTTGTGCAAACGCTATGGCGTCGACAACTCCGGCCGTGAACTGCACGGCGCCTTGCTCGACTCCGAGATTCTGGCGGACGTCTACCTGACCATGACGGGCGGGCAGACCAGCCTGTCCCTGGCCGGCAACGCCTCCGATGGCAACGGTTCGGCCGAAGGCTCGGGCAACCGACCTTCGGAAATCCGTCGCCTGCCGGCGGACCGCAAGCCCACGACCATCATCCGCGCCAGCGAGCAGGACATGGCCGAGCACGCGGCACGCCTGGAAGCCATCGCCAAGTCGGCGGGTGCGCCGGCGTTGTGGACCCAGTTGACCCAACACTAGTCGGGCCCGGCACGGTCTAAACATATCGGAGCAGGCTTGTATGGGAGCGGGCTTGCCCGCGATTACGGTTTGACAGCCAGTGCAGCTGTTACTGATCCACCGCCATCGCGGGCAAGCCCGCTCCCACATTGGTTCTGTATAGGCTTCGAAATCTTCATTCGCGACATTCGCTCCCAGCTTCTACCCTGAGTACATCGCTCTCAGGACGCCAAGCCCCATGTACAAAGACCTGAAGTTCCCTATCTTGATCGTGCACCGTGATATCAAGGCCGACACCGTCGCCGGTGATCGGGTCCGGGGCATCGCCCGGGAGCTGGAGCAAGAAGGTTTCAGTATCTTTTCTGCCGTGGACTATGCCGAGGGCCGGCTGGTGGCCTCGACCCATCATGGGCTGGCGTGCATGCTGATCGCCGCTGAAGGCGCAGGGGAAAATACCCATCTGCTGCAGAACATGGTCGAGCTGATCCGACTGGCGCGCCTGCGTGCGCCCAACCTGCCAATCTTTGCCCTGGGCGAGCAAGTCACCCTGGAAAATGCCCCGGCCGACGCCATGAGTGAACTCAACCAGCTGCGCGGCATTCTCTACCTGTTCGAAGACACCGTGCCATTTCTGGCCCGGCAGGTGGCCCGGGCGGCGCGTACTTACCTCGATGGCCTGCTGCCGCCATTCTTCAAGGCTCTGGTGCAGCACACGGCCGACTCCAACTACTCCTGGCATACCCCCGGCCACGGCGGTGGTGTTGCCTATCGCAAAAGCCCGGTGGGGCAGGCGTTTCATCAGTTTTTCGGGGAAAATACCCTGCGTTCGGACCTGTCCGTGTCGGTGCCGGAACTCGGCTCGCTGCTGGATCACACCGGCCCCTTGGCCGAAGCTGAAGCCCGTGCGGCGCGCAACTTTGGCGCCGACCATACCTTTTTCGTGATCAATGGTACGTCCACCGCCAATAAGATCGTCTGGCATTCCATGGTCGGCCGCGATGACCTGGTGCTGGTGGACCGCAACTGCCACAAGTCGGTGCTGCACTCGATCATCATGACCGGCGCGATCCCGCTGTACTTGTGCCCGGAGCGCAATGAGCTGGGGATCATCGGCCCGATTCCGCTGACCGAGTTCAGCCGCGAGTCGATTCTCGCGAAGATCGAGGCCAGCCCCTTGACCCGGGGCCGCGAGCCCAAGGTCAAGCTGGCGGTGGTGACCAACTCGACCTATGACGGCCTGTGCTACAACGCCGAGTTGATCAAGCAACAATTGGGCAACAGTGTCGAGGTCCTGCACTTTGACGAGGCCTGGTATGCCTACGCGGCCTTCCACGAGTTTTTCGCCGGGCGGTATGGCATGGGGACTTCGCGTACGCCCGATAGCCCGCTGGTGTTCACCACGCATTCGACCCACAAGTTGTTGGCGGCCTTCAGCCAGGCGTCGATGATCCATGTACAGGACGGCGGGGCACGGCAACTGGACCGTGACCGGTTCAATGAAGCGTTCATGATGCACATCTCTACCTCGCCGCAGTACAGCATCATTGCCTCGCTGGACGTGGCGTCGGCCATGATGGAAGGGCCGGCAGGGCGTTCGCTGCTCCAGGAAATGTTCGATGAGGCCCTGAGTTTCCGTCGGGCCCTGGCCAATCTGCGCCAGCATATTGCCGCCGATGACTGGTGGTTTTCCATCTGGCAGCCGCCTTCGGTGGCGGGCATTGATCGGGTGGCGACGGCCGACTGGTTGCTGCAGCCCGAGGCCGACTGGCATGGCTTTGGTGATATCGCCGAAGACTATGTGTTGCTCGACCCGATCAAGGTCACCCTGGTGATGCCCGGCCTTACGGCGGGCGGTGCCTTGAGTGACTGCGGAATCCCGGCGGCGGTGGTCAGTAAATTCCTCTGGGAGCGTGGCCTGGTGGTGGAAAAAACCGGGCTCTATTCATTCCTCGTGCTGTTTTCCATGGGGATCACCAAAGGCAAGTGGAGTACCCTGCTCACGGAATTGCTGGAGTTCAAGCGCAGTTACGACGCCAATAGCAGCCTGGCCAGTTGCCTGCCATCGGTGTTCGAGCAGGGCCCGACGCGCTACCAGGGCATGGGGTTGCAAGACTTGTGCGACCAGTTGCACGGCTGCTATCGCAGCAACGCCACGGCCAAGCACCTTAAGCGCATGTACACGGTGTTACCGGAAATCGCCATGAAACCGGCCGATGCCTATGACCAACTGGTGCGCGGTGAAGTCGAGGCCGTGTCCATAGATGCCTTGCCAGGGCGTATCGCCGCCGTGATGCTGGTGCCTTATCCGCCGGGCATTCCGCTGATCATGCCGGGGGAGCGCTTTACCGAATCGACGCGCTCGATTATCGACTACCTGGCCTTTGCCCGGGAGTTCGATAGCAGCTTCCCGGGGTTTGTCGCCGATGTGCATGGTTTACAACACGAAGACGACGGCAACGGTCGTTGTTACACCGTCGATTGCATCAAGTGTTAAGGATGGTTATGCAAGCTGTAGTGAATCCGAAGTACCCGGGGCTCAGTGTACGAGTCGCCGACGAGGGATTTGACGCCTACGTGTGGGGCAATGATTTCAGCTTTGAGGTGTGCGTATATGGCACGCCGGAACTGGGCAAGCCAGTTGATCAGTGGGCGGTGGAGCAGATCCTGCCGTACCGCAAATGCTACGGCATCGATCCGGAGGAGTTCGCCAGCTATCGCGATGCCGCCGACAGCGCGGTATTCATGGCTTACCTGGATGATCGGCCGGTTGGCCATATCGTCGTCAGTACCAATTGGAACGGCTATGCCCATGTCGATGAATTGGCGGTGGTGCTGCCGGCACGCCGGCATGGCGTGGCCAAGGCTTTGCTCGACGTGGCACAGTTCTGGAGCCGCAAGAAAAACCTGCCGGGGATGATGCTGGAGACCCAGAACAACAACCTCGGGGCCTGTCGGCTGTATGAACGCAGCGGCTACGTCATGGGCGGGATCGACCATCTGCGTTATCGCGGGATTGATCCGCAGACGCGTGAGGTGGCGATTTTCTGGTATCGCTTGTTCGGCTGAGCCCCACCCAGGCGGGGGCTAATTGACCGGCGACAACAGGCCCTGCGCTTTGTGCGTGACAATCTCCAGCAACGCATTGAGCGCCGGGCTCGGGCTGCTGTCCTTGACCGTCAAGCCATACAGGCTTACCAGGATCGGCGGTGATAAAGGGCAGGTATCCAGCCCGGCCTCACGCGCGCCACTGGCGGTGAAGGGATCGACCACCGCTAACCCTTCGCCGGCCTCGACCATGCTGCGCATCATCTGATAGGTCTGCACCCGTGTCTGGATTACCGGCAACGGGCGCAGCGCCTGTAATTTACTGTCCAGCAACTGGCTCAACGGGTCCTGGCCCTCCAGGCCGATCATCGACTGGCCGGCCAATTCTTGCAGGGCGATGTATTTCTGCCGTGGCTTGAGCCAGCCATGGGGCGCCAACAACTGCAACTTGCCCTGGGCCAGCACGGTACTGGTGATTTGCGGGTGTTCGGGATCATGCAGGCTCAGGCCCAGGTCGGCCTCTTGCAGCAACAGGCTCCTGACGATGTCGCGGGTCGGTTGGCTGGACAGGTTGCAGGGGGTGTCCTGGAAACGCCGACGCAACAGCGCAATGCTTTGCGGCAGCAATTGATTGGCCAGCGGCGGTGTACAGAGCGTGCGCAGCGGCGGCGCATGATGATGCTTGAGGCTGCTGGCCAGGCGTTGTATCGGTTCCAGGGCTTCGTAGAGATGGGCGATCTGTGCCTGCATCGCCAGGGTTTCCCGGGTGGCCTGCAACCGCCCGCGGACGCTGGCAAACAGCATGAATCCCAGTTGCTGCTCAGCGTCCTTGAGGGTGGCGTCCACATCGGACACAGCCAGTTGCAACCATTCGGCGGCGGTGCCGAGGTGTCCGGTCTGCAAAATGGCTTGAATCACTTCGATATGACGTAAACGCATGCATGAAGTCCATGTTCAGCAGGTAAGGGATTCACCGGGTGAATCCTAACCCAAGTCCGCTCATATGACTTCTGCCTGGAGGCACAGCCTTATCAAACAGGCGTGTTTTCGGGCTCGCGGGTCAGCGAAACCTGCGACTGGACCAGCACAAAGGTGTTGTCATCGACTTTGTTGACCCGATCACCAATCGCCAGTTTGTAGGAAATGACAGGTTCTGAACCGCCGTCTGTCGAGGTGGACTCCTGGAATTCATGCACGGAATAAACGCGGCCTTCCGCGTCGCGGGCATGGAATTGTCCGACAAGTACTGCTGCCATCTGTTTAGAACCTCTGGAGAAAAACACCGATTTGCGGTTCTGTAGACCGTCATTAAGGCGGGTAGTTTACCTACATAGAAAAAATACTATTCGATGATGTGCTGCTTATTTTTCCTACAGGTAGATCACGGCGCAAAACAGCCGCCGATTGGCCACAACCTGCTGGTGATAGGCCGGCTAAGGCTCTATAACTACAGGTTCCTTTAGTCAGATGTCGGGAAAGCCCCATGAGCAAGGTCTACACGATTGCCGTACTGGTCGGCAGCTTGAGAAAACAGTCGATCAACCGCAAGGTCGCCCAGGCATTGGCGCAATTGGCGCCTGCAAACCTCAAGCTCAGCATCGTCGAAATCGGCGAATTGCCGCTGTATAACGAAGACCTTGATGGCTCAGCGCCGCATGCCGCCTACAGCACCTTCCGCCAGCAGGTGGCTGCGGCCGATGCGGTGCTGTTTGTCACCCCCGAATACAATCGCTCGGTGCCGGCGGCCTTGAAGAATGCCATTGATGTGGGTTCGCGTCCTTATGGCCAGAGCGTCTGGAGCGGCAAGCCAGGTGCGGTCATCAGCGTTTCACCGGGGGCCATTGGTGGGTTCGGCGCCAACCACCATTTGCGCCAGTCCCTGGTGTTCCTGGATGTGCCGTGCATGCAGCAGCCAGAAGCCTACCTGGGAGGCGCGGGCAGTGCGTTCGATGAGGCGGGCAAACTGTCGGAGAAAACCAAACCGTTCCTGCAGGCGTTTATTGATGCCTATGGCCAGTGGGTAACGAAACAGAAGGGCTGACCGATCGGCAAGACCCAGGCATCGCGCCTGGGTCTTTTGCTACGGTCAGCTCAATTGGTCGGCCAGGTGCAACGCCTGCCGCCCGATAAATTTGCATGCAGGGTTTCTGGAAGCCCAAGGTCTGCGCCTGGCACTGTTGCGTTGGTGAAAAGAGGCCTATGCGGGTTCCCTAGACTGGAACTTAAAAGTGTTTCAAAGATAATTCGGCATTACATGTTGAAGTGTCCTACATGTATTCGATCCTCAGATGAGTAAGATCCAAGCGCCCTGGAAGTATAAACGGCCTCGTCACTCTACCTGTGCCTAAGGTGCTTTAGTCCAATTCACTGGTTTGAAACATCAGGAGTATTAATAAATGGAATCCTTGCTGTGTCAGGACGGCTTTCTATACCGATTTTTCGGGATATCAGAGTCCTTCCCTGAACATATCGCTATCAGGAATCTGGATGTCGACACAGGGATTGTGACATATCGCGAGTTACGACTAAAAGCCGAGCAGTGTAACGGTGCGCTCGGCACTTTAAATATCTTGCCGGGCGACAAAGTTGCACTTGTTCTACCCAGCGGTGTTGAATTTATCGCTTATTTTTTAGCGATCGTTGGACGTGGTGCAATTCCGGTCATTCTTAACTACAAGTTGACGCCATTTGAAATGGCGAGTGTGGTGGGCAGCGCCAGGCCTGTGCTGGTTGTGACAACAGCTGCGCTTTTCGAAAAACACAGCGAAATATTCCAACTCGCCAACGGCGTTCGTCACTCCTTGTTATTGGACGTGGGTGAGTCCTCATCGCTGCCTGAAAATGCGACGCCTGATGTTCAGCTTATGTGTCGCAACGAACCGCTGGTATTGCCTGAAGGCAACCCAGTCGTCTCGATACAGTTCACTTATCGGGGCACCGGCAAACCGCTGGCGGTTCCTCACCGCTACCTTGACGTGACGCATGCAATCGACGGCATGCACGAGCATATTCATCGCCAAGGGGTCGGCTCCGTCCATCTGGTCACGCTGCCGCTGCACGCCATCTTCGGGCTGTCGGCGATGATGATCTTTCCATTGAGCGTGGGCGCCACGCTGTTGATGACCGATACCTTGCTCAACAGGGACCTGGCAGAAGTTCTGTCCCGGCATAAGGTCACCTATACCTGCCTGGTGCCTGATGTCATTCGCTATTTCAATAGCCGACTGGCCAAGCGCAAAGGCGCGCTGTTGCCGATGCACCCTCAACTGATGATTTACTCAGGCGGTAGCCATCTACCCGCGGACGAAGCGGAGAAACTGGGGCGGTTGCTGGGCTGCAAACCGGTATTGCAGGGCTACGGCTTGACCGAGAGCATGCCCGTGCTGCTACAGAGTACGCTTGGCGTCGCGCAGCGCGGTGCCATGGGGCAGCCGATCAGGGGCGTGGAGCTGCGCGTCGTCGATGCTCAAGGGCAAGACGTCGCACCAGGGCGGATCGGCGAATTGCTGGTACGCGGGTCGATGGTGATTGACGGTTACGACGATGCCGAAGAAGCCAATAAGCGGTTCTTCCGTGACGGCTGGCTGCACACGGGTGACCTGGTTTGGCGCGATGACGATGGGCATGTGTTTTTCTATCGTCAACGCTTACGCATCTCAAAGATCAAAGCGCAGATGGTCGATCTGTTGGAGGTCGAATCCGTCGCCATGCAACACCCCGATGCGGTGCGTGCAAAAGCCTACATCGTTCCCGACCACAAAGAGGTCAACGCATTGCACCTATGTGTCGGGGGGCGTGCCGGGCTGACTCAGAGCGCAATTTCCACGCTGCTTTCCCAGCACCTCTCGGGGTTCAAACTGCCCAAGACCATTGAGATCATCGTCCTCAAGGAGCACAGCCATGCAAGCTGATGGCACGCCACCGGTATTGGCGGTGTTTGACTTTGACGGCACGCTCTCCGACCGGCATACGTTCTGGCGCTATATGCGTTACGTCGCGGGAACAAAAATGTTCTGGCTCAAAATGATCTGGCTGCTGCCAAAAGTGTTCAGCGTGATTCTGGGCGTGACCCCGCTGATGCAGGCTCGATTGGCGTTTATTGCGCGTTACCTGGGTGGCGTGTCGGTGGAGCAGGAGCGTGAGCACGCGCGGCATTTCGTGACTGAGCAATTGCCACGCTGGATCAGGCCCGAGGCGCTGCGCCGGCTGCAATGGCATCAATCCATGGGGCATGTCACGGCGCTGGTCAGCAACTCGCCAGAGAACTACCTGGCTCCCTGGGGGGCGGCAGTGGGGTTCGACTATGTGTGCGGCACTCGCCTGGAAACCGAGAGCGACAGGCTGACGGGGGGCATCTCAGGCACCAACTGTGTTGGGCCGGAGAAAGTCATACGGCTCAGAGGCTGCCTGGCCAACCTTGATGACTACTACATTTACGCCTACGGCGACTCATCCGGCGACGATGCCCTGCTCGGTATTGCCAACGCCCCCTTTTATCGAAACTGGTACTGACTTATGGGCGCCTCGAACACTTCAGTCCCCGGGCCATGCGCTGTGCCGACGACGGTCATGATCGTGGGTGCCGGACCTGTTGGCCTGCTACTGGCAAACCTACTGCAGAAATGGGGCGTTTCTTTCCGCCTTATTGACAAGAATGCCGGCCCTTCGACCGCCACCACGTCGCGGGTCGTGCATTCAAGAACCCTGGAAATGCTCCGGCACCTGGGGGTTGCCGAACAGGCTGTCAGCAACGGTTTTACGCTCAAGCAGTTTTCGCTGCAGGCGAACAGCAAACGGGTACCGAACGATAACTTCTCCTATCTGGATGCCTGTTACCCTTTTTTACTCAGCTTGCCAGCGTCGACGCTAGAGCAAATCCTGCTTGAGCGTCTTGATGCATCGGGCCTGGGTGTTGAGTGGAATACCGAACTGGTCGAACTGCAGAACCAGCCGCAATCCGTGCAGATGCTCCTGCATCATGCTGATGGCCGCGACGAACGTTTGAGCGCTCGCTGGATGGTCGCCTGCGACGGTGCTCATCGCCGCATTGCCACGTCCCAGCCGCGTCGTGTGCAGGCACTGCAGCACGATGCCGTGTTCCTGGCAGGCGATTCGGCGCCTATCGGCCACCCTCTGGCGGATCAGGCGATTAACCTGGGGATGGGGGAGGCCTATAACCTGTCGTGGAAAATCGCCTATGTCGATCAGGGCCTGGCAGCCCCCGCATTGCTGCAGAGCTATAACGAAGAGTGCTTCCCGACAACCTTGCGAGCCGAGAGCATGGTGTACCGAGTGCTTGTCTGGCTGCGGGATAACATCCTGCCACTGCTGGGTGACTGGCGCCCGCTCCAGCGCACGTTGGCCTCGATGATTTGTGCTCATCACTACCGCTACGGCAAAAGTACCGGTATTCAAGAGTCCCTGACGAACAAGCAGCGCGCGCATTGGAATAAAAAGGGCAGGAAGTCGCGGTTCCCGACCGCAGCGCCTCGCGCCGGCCAACTGGCTCCCGATATCGAGTTATGGCAACCCCCAGGTACGCCGCCAAGACGCTTGATGGATCTGTTCCAGGGAACGTTCACGTTACTGGTCTTCAGTGCGGCCGATCAATTTTCCTCTTTACTGCCGGGTTATTACGCACTGGCTGATGCAGTGCAGACGGATTACCCAGGTATCAAGGCCTACTGCGTTATTGATGCCCTCGGCAGTGCAGGGGCGCCGTTTCAACATTCGACGTTATTGGACCCGGACTGGCGCTTGCACAAGCGTTATCACGCGCGGGCAGGCACATTGATGCTGATTCGTCCTGACGGCTATATCGCTTTTCAGGGGCTGGATATAACTACGCTGATGACGTATCTGCACGTGCGATCCGGGCTGATCAAGGTGAACAAAAAAGCAACTTCCAGCAAGAATGATTTAACGGTGCTGCCGATTTAAACCTGTGTGCGCAGTTCATTAGTTTGCGCAAGGCCCGCGTTGGCCATGAACTGATAGTTTTTTTAAATAACCAAATTTAACTTCGGTTAGGAGGTCTCCATGCGCCTTGAACTTGGCGATGTTGTTCAGGAATTTATCGTGTCCAATGGAAAAATGGTCCAGAGTTATTTCTCTCTATCAGAGAGGATCATTGATTCGCTGGGCGACTCGGATACAGCGAAAGAATCAATATTGATGCGTTTGCTGGCTCAGGCCGAAACCGTCACGGTGCAGTATCTCAATGCTCACAAACAAGTACTTGAGGGCGCGTTTTCCCGTCGGGTTGAAGTACCGCTTAATCCAACGCTTGCACAGTTGGAAACGTCGTACTTGAACTCAGCCGCACTGGCAACGGCCACTCTTGATGAGCCAGGCAGTGCGCAATTGCCAGCTGTGGATGTCGAAGCCTCGGTGCTTGAACAACTGGCAATTATCACCGGTTTTACCGTAGACCAGATCGACCAGGAACAACCCTATGAAAGCCTGGGGCTGGACTCCCTGGTGCAGATGGAATTCCTCGAGTCGCTCGTCGACCTGTGGCCGGAACTCAAAGCCAGCGGCACTCAATTGCTCAACGCCAAGTGCCCGCAACACACTATCGCACTGATTAAAGCGGCTCTGGCCGCGCCCGAGTCGCCCCCTACGCCGGCAAGTGCTGCGCAAACGCCTGAGGCCCAGAGCGCTGAGCCGGCCTTCAGCCAACAACTGTTCGACGCCTTGGTACCGCTGATCCCGGGCGAGCCAAAAGCGTTCGATATTGATACGCCCTTCACCGAGCTGGGACTCAATGGTTTTGCCCGCGAAGCATTTTGCCAAGCACTGGCACAGCAGTGCTCTGCGAGCCAGTTTGCCGGTGACGCGTTGATGTCATGTCGTACGCCGCGGGACACGCTGTGGTTTTTGGAAAGGCTGAGCTGAGACTCGCCCCGCTGCAATTTTGGCAATCAGGAGGAAACGACATGCAGAGCACGGTGACACCAGAGGGGGATTTTTGCTTCAGCGCCATGGCTGGCGAGTTCCCTGGGGCGCCCTCAGTGGATGCGCTTTGGCACTTGCTGGCACAAGGGCAGATCGCGCCTCTGAATTCGATGCTGCCACGCTGGGAGCTGGATAAAGCGTCGATCTATTCAGCCACGGTCGGGGAAAAAAACCGCACCTATCTGGACAGTGCCTATTGCCTGTCTGATAGCGCAGCGACCCCTTCACGGTATGAAGGAAGGCAGGTCGCCATTGGCCGGAAAGTGCTGCAGGCACTCCTTGCCCAATTGACTGCACAAGGTTCGGCGTTGATCAGGGAGCGCACGGCGTTGGTCGTCGCGACGTCCTGGAGCGACGAGAGTTTTTTCCTTGCCCCCACATCGACTGACGCCCGTGCGCCACAGGGCTATGCGCCCGGCGAACAAGTGGCGGAGCTGGCGTTGACGCTGGGGCTGGGAGGGCCGGCGTTGTCCGTCGATACCGCCTGCAGTTCGTTCCCTTACGCGCTGAACATGGCCCAGGCCCTGGTCAACAGCGGGCAGGCGGATAACGCTATCGTGATGGCGTTGAACACGGTACTGCCGCTTCCACTTTTCCTGGGGTTTTCCCAGTTGACGGCGTTTTCACCCAGGGCCCGGATGCAGGCGTTCGGTCGCGACGCGGACGGTATTGTGCCGGGTGAGTGCGCGGTGGCTTTCCTGGTCGAGCCGGTATCCCAAGCCCTGCAGGCGCAGCGCCGCCCCCTGGGCATACTGCGCGCATTGGGGCTGTCGGCCGATGGCGCAGAGGGTTCAGTGTTTGCACCCGGCAAACAGGCCCAATATACGGCGTACCAACGCGCCTATCTCGGCCTGGACCCCGGCGCGGTGGACTATATCGAGACCCATGGCACGGGCACCCCGCTGGGTGATGCGACAGAACTCGACTCGCTGAACAGTTTCTTCGGTGCCTATCGGACCGAGGGTAAAAAATTACCCATAGGCTCGATCAAATCTGTCATTGGGCATCCCTTGGCGGCCGCAGGAGGTGCTTCGCTCGCCAAGACGTTGATGATACTGGCTCAAAAAACCATTCCACCCCAGCCCGACTACTCGCCAAGCGCCAAGGTCGATGAATCCTGCCTGCAACTTGCGAGCGGGCAGGGACAGCCCTTGGCTGATCGCCAGTCGGCGATTCGCATCGGCATCTCCAGCTTTGGTTTTGGCGGTGCCAACGCGCACCTGGTGGTGGATCAATACCTGCCCGGCAACCAGCCCATGGCCTCCCGAGTCAGCCCCGGCGTGCTGCTACTGGACCTGGGCATTGTCGAGGCGGAGGCGGCGATCGGCAGCCACTTCTCGTTACACTCACTCAAGCAACAACTTGATCAGCCTGCGGCCCCCTTGGTTGGTTTTCCCCACGGGCGCTTTGTTGATTACCCGGCCACTTCGGTTCAGCCGTTGCCAGGGCGATTCCTGGCGCAGGACCACGTCATTGATATCGATGGCTTCGGCATGGGCCCCAAACTGCTGGCCAGTGTCGATCCGTTCAAACTGTTGATCACCGATCGCATCAATCACTTACTGCGCCGCCTGCCAGGGGTAGCCGGCTCACCCGAGACCGCGATGGTCATGTGCTGTAACTTGGGCGGCGCGCACTTCAGTAACGCCTATAGCCGTATTCACAACTTCTTCGGCCGGGCACAGGGCATGCCACCCGAGCAGGATGCGGCGGACGTGGCAACCAGTTTGCCGAGCATGTTGTCGGGGTACCCGGCGAAAATTTTCGACTTCAAGGGATTTCATCAGACATTGGTCGGCACGCCTGGGCTGTTCTGGCACGCCCTGCTGGCCTCGCAACAATGGTTCAAGGAAGGCATCACCACGCTGTTGCTCGGTGCGGGGCGCTTCATCAGTGCGCCAGCCGAAATCGAGCGCGTTCGGCAGTCACCGACCCTGCAGGGGGAGGGCATGGGGGTGTTCGCTTTGCGGCCCTATCGAGCGCAAACCAGTGACACACCTGTGCTGGTGATCCGCGCAGCGGTCTTGGGCCATGTCGCCACCTCCCTGGAAGCGGCGTGCGCACGTCTGGGCCGGGCGCGAAGCGATGTCCAGCATGTTGAGGTGTGTGAGTTGCAGCCGGCGGCCGCCCCTGTCGGCGGTTCATGGCAAGCCATGACCGGTTGCCTGGCTGAAGCCACCGGCGTCGAAACCCTGTTGGCCGTGATGATGAATGCGTCGGTTCACTCGGTGATCGAGGTGCGCCAGGCCGGCAAGCCGGTGATGTGGTTATTCACCGAGAAACTGCGGGAGTGGGGGATCACCGCCCCCGAATGCCCGCCAGCCATCAAGCGCCCCTTTGAATTGCGCTTCGCGTACCCGCAGCCTCAGGCGTTGCAGTCATTCATCGGGCCTGACCGTCCTGCCAGCCCTGTGGTTGATTTGCAAAACGATGAGACAGGCGTGCTGGCACGCAGCGATCAACTGACAGAGACGCTGCTCTCGGCGCTGCGTGTCAGGGTGCGTGCCATCGAAGCGCTTTGCGCCCTGCGCCGTGACGCTCACGCCCGGCCTGCCGAGCACTGGCAGCGCAGCCCGGAAAACATCGTGATCAGCAATGTTCAACGCAGTGCGCAGTCACTGCACGCGCAATTGCTGGTGAATGAAGCGCACCCCTATTTTTTTGATCACCCACTGGACCATGTCCCCGGCATTCTATTGATCGAGGGGGTATTGCAGTTGACCGAACTCGCCATGCCTCCACGCAGTGGCCGGGTCGCGTATGTCAACGACCTGACGATCAAGTTCCAGCGGTACGTACAAAAAGAAGGGGCAATTGACCTGCAACTGGCATACGACCAAGACCTCCAGGTATTTCGCGCGAAGGTCCGGCAAGCCGGCAAGCTCATGTGCACCTGCACCCTGGGCATTGCATACAGCTCGGCACACGAGGCGTTGCCCGCCGCCCCGTTCACTGCGACCGCCTGCCGCGACAAGGCTCTGCTGCACAAGGACAGACAAGAAAACGTTCTGGTCAGCGACATGAGCGATGTCGCTCGGGGCTTGAGCGTCGAAACCCTTCAACCGGCCAACGAGCACTTTTTCCGCAAGGGCGGCCCCAAGCATTACTCGATGGTGTATTTCCTTGAAGTTGCGCGCCAGTGCTTCATGCAGATTGCTCACACCCACCGACGCATCCCGCTGGGCACCCCGATGAACCTGCTGGCCTTGAGTTTCACGCTGGATCGACCGATTCCGACGAACAGCCCCTTGCTACTGGCGCCACAAGGCAGCTTCGAGGCGCCTGAGCCGTCATTCAAAACCAACCAGGTCTGTATTGATCTGTTCAATCGGGGAGAAAAAATCGGTCAAGCCGTCATTACCGCTCAATTGCTGAGTCGGGCTCACGCTGGCGCATAACCGCGCTTGCCCTCAACCCCGGCAAAGCCGTGTCCGCACGGCGTAAAACCAAAAAAGCCCTGACAGGTCAGGGCTTTTTCATTGGCTGGCGCTTAGCGCCGACGGAACAGCGGCAGCGGTTCATCCGTAGCCGCCTGGTACGTCACCGAAAAGTCCTTGAGACTTTCCAGCGCTTCATACGGGTCTTTGTCAGCGCGCAAGGCGTAGGCATCGAAGCCGCAGCGATGCAGGTAGAACAACTGGTCGCGCAGCACATCGCCAATCGCCCGCAGTTCGCCCTTGTAACCGTAGCGGTCACGCAGCAGGCGCGCGTTGGAGTAGTTGCGCCCGTCGGTGAAGGCCGGGAAATTCAGGGCGATGACCTGGAAGTGTTGCACGTCATCGCCGATTTCCTCGGCTTCTTCATCGGCGTCCAGCCACACACCCAGGCCGCCATCGCGGGCCTTGAGGGCATGACCATGCTCGCGCCACAGGGCCAGTGGCACGATCAGGTCGTCGCAGTTGGAGATGCCATCGAACGTCGCGTCCTTGGGCAACAGGTGCCAGGTTTCGTCGACGACTTCGTTGTTCTTAATGATTCGCTGCATAGACGCGCTCCTTGAACAGGTCAATGCCAATGCGCTGGTAGGTGTCGATGAAGCGCTCATCTTCGGTGCGCTGTTCGATATAAACGTCGATCAGCTTGCCGATCACCTCGGGCATGGCTTCCTGGGCGAAGGATGGGCCGAGGATCTTGCCCAGGCTCGCATCGCGGCTGGCGCTGCCACCCAGGGACACTTGGTAGAATTCTTCGCCTTTCTTGTCCACCCCGAGGATGCCGATGTGGCCGACGTGGTGGTGACCACAGGCGTTCATGCACCCGGAGATGTTCAGGTCCAGCTCGCCGATGTCGAACAGGTAGTCCAGGTCGTCGAAACGGCGCTGGATCGACTCGGCAATGGGAATTGACTTGGCGTTGGCCAGGGAGCAGAAGTCGCCACCCGGGCAGCAGATGATATCGGTCAGCAGGCCAATGTTCGGCGTGGCGAAACCGCCTTCGCGCAGCTCACCCCACAGGGTGAACAGTTGGCTCTGCTCAACGTCCGCGAGGATGATGTTTTGCTCGTGGGACGTACGCAGTTGGCCGAAGCTGTAGCGCTCGGCCAGGTCAGCGACGGCGTCCAGCTGCTTGTCGGTGATATCGCCAGGTGCTACGCCAGTCGGCTTGAGCGACAGGGTCACGGCCACATAGCCCGGCTGCTTGTGCGCCAGGGTGTTGCGGGTACGCCAGCGGGCAAAGCCCGGGTGCTGCTGGTCGAGTGCGGCCAGTTCGGCGTCCTGGTTGTCCAGGGCCTTGTAGTGCGGGTCGACAAAGTGCTTGGCCACGCGATGCACTTCGGCATCGGTCAGGGTGGTCTGGCCGCCGCGCAGGTGTTCCATCTCGGCGTCGACCTTCTGGGCAAACACCTCGGGGGTGAGGGCCTTGACCAGGATCTTGATGCGCGCCTTGTACTTGTTGTCCCGACGGCCATAGCGGTTGTACACGCGCAGGATGGCGTCGAGATAGCTCAACAGGTCTTGCCAGGGCAGGAATTCATTGATGAATGCGCCCACCACCGGGGTACGCCCCAGGCCGCCGCCCACCAGGACGCGGAAGCCCAGTTCGCCGGCAGCGTTGTACACCGGCTCCAGGCCGATATCGTGGACTTCGATCGCGGCACGGTCGGAAGCCGAGCCATTGATGGCGATCTTGAATTTACGCGGCAGGTAGGCAAATTCTGGGTGGAACGTAGTCCACTGCCGAACGATCTCGCACCACGGGCGCGGGTCGATCACTTCATCGGCGGCCACGCCGGCAAACTGGTCTGTCGTCACGTTGCGCAGGCAGTTACCGCTGGTCTGAATGGCGTGCATCTGCACGGTGGCCAATTCAGCCAGGATGTCCGGCACGTCTTCCAGGGCCGGCCAGTTGAACTGCACGTTCTGGCGGGTACTGATATGGGCATAGCCCTTGTCGAAGTCACGGGCGATCTTGGCCATCATGCGCGTCTGGCGCGAAGTCAGTTGGCCGTAAGGCACGGCCACCCGCAGCATCGGCGCAAAGCGCTGGACATAAAGGCCATTTTGCAGGCGCAGAGGGCGGAACTCTTCTTCGCTCAGTTCACCTGCCAGATAGCGTCGGGTCTGATCACGGAACTGCTTGACGCGGTCCTCGATGATGCGCTGATCGTATTCGTCGTATACGTACATATAGGTCCTGTTCTCGGCAAATCTGCGCGCACGGCCGCGCACTCCCAACGGAGCCGCCGAACGATACCAGCTTGCGTTTATGCGCAAAAGTGATGTTTTAGTATATGCACATAACCAAATAGCCTAATGAGAACGGTTATTGCGATACCCACATTTGTCATGCGGGCAATCATCGACTTTACTGTGGTCGAGTCTTAATGCAATCAGCCATAAAACCGACAAGAGGCGATGCGATGAGCAATCCAACCAAAGCCCGCAAACCCGACAGCAGTGTGGATGCCTGGGCGATTCTGTTCCTGATTATCCTGGTGGTTGCCACCGCCGTGTTCTGGGTCAGCCATCAATAGGGAGCGCTGATCGCCACGCAACTGTCCTACTATCTGACAAATAGCCAAGATCAAAAGGCTCATTGCCATTATTATGATCGGTCAATTTCCAGGGTGCGGGCAGTAATGTTGAAGGTTCTCTGTGGGTGCTTGTGGTGGGTGGGGCTGACGTTCGGGACGATCGCTCATGCCACGTCGGTGGTGTTTCTCAACCCCGGCCTGTCCACTGAAACCTTCTGGGTCAGCTATTCGCAATTCATGCAGGCCGCAGCCAAGGACCTCGGCCTGGATTTGCGTGTGCGCTATTCGGAGCGCAACGGGCAGAACACCTTGCAACAAGCCCGCGAAGCACTGCAAGGCCCCAATTCCCCGGATTACCTGGTGGTGGTCAATGAGCAGTACATCGCCCCGCAGATTTTGCGGATGGCCCAGGGCAGCCCGGTCAAGTTACTGATCGTCAACAATGCCCTGACCCCGGACCAGGTGCAGTTGCTGGATGCCGGCAAATACCCCAACTGGATCGGCAGCATCACCGCCAACGACGAGGAGGGCGGCTACCTGATGCTCAAGGAGCTGCTGCGTCAGCACGGCCCGGTTCCGGCGGGCGAAACCCTCCAATTGCTGGCATTTTCCGGTGCCAAGAATACCCCCACTTCCCAGGCCCGTGAGCAGGGCCTGCGGCGGGCCTTGGGCGAATACCCGCAAGTGCATCTGCGCCAGTTGGTTTATGGCGAATGGAGCCGTCAGCGCGCCTTCGAGCAAGCAACCCTGATGTACAAGCGCTACCCGCAGGCCACGCTGGTCTGGTCGGCCAATGATGAAATGGCCTTCGGCGCCATGCAGGCCTTGAGTGGCAGTGGGCGCACGCCCGGCAAGGAGGTGTTGTTCAGCGCGATCAACAGTTCCCCCGAGGTGTTGCAGGCGCGCTTGCAAGGGCGGATCAGTGCGCTGGTGGCCGGGCATTTTACGCTCGGTGGCTGGGCCATGGTGCTGCTGCATGACGACGCCAGTGGGGTGGACATTCAACGCCATGGCGGGCGCGAGCGTCAGGTGAGGTTATTTCAGTTGATTGACAGGCCACAGGCCCAGCACCTGCTGGACCTGCGTAACCACGAGGGCGACGGGGTGAATTTTCGCGCACTGTCGGCTCAGGGCAAGCCCGCGGCCTACCAGTACCCCTTCAGCTTGAAGATGCTGTGGAAGTAAGCGCGCCTAGACCCCGGCCAGGTGCAGCACCAGCTTGACGATGGCAAAGAGGGTCAGGGCAAACACGGCGGTAAACAGGATCCCCAGCACCACAAAATGGCTGGGCTTGCCATGGGTGAAGTCCCGCGCGCGGTTCTTGCCGCTCTGCACGCCAAAAGCGGCAGCCATCACGCTGTGAAGCATCTGCCAGAAGGTCGGCGGTTTATTGTCCGGTGCGTCCATGAGTCCTCCTGCGAGGTCTGGGTGACATGATGTCTCCCAACAGGATAGCCAAGGCCGGGGGAATAGGTAGACGTAGTTACCGCTGTCGCGCCTGACCTGCGTGATGTGCTGGAGCTCCTTTTCCTGGAGCTGCATCATGCCCGACTCTCCCGTAACGCCCGCGTGCCTTGAGCCGCCAACCCTCAGTATCCATCGACAATTGTTGATCGGTGCCACCCCGCAATGGCTGATCGAGAGCACTGCCCCACGACGGGCGGCGCTCAAACACGCCGATACGTCACTGCCGCCGGCCTATTGGCGCGCCACCCCCGAGCAACGCCAGCAGTTGCATGCCTGTTTTACCGCAAGCTTTTCCACGCAGACGGCGGTGGACAAGAGCCTGTCTGCCTTGCAGGGGATCGACGCGTTTGCCAGGCCGCTGCTGGTCAATGCGCTTAAAGAGCAATATGACGTCACACTGGCCCCCCACGTCGACACCTGGTTGAGCCTCAGAAAATCCCTGCTGGTCAGTGACTTCAAGATAGCGGCGCGGACCTACGACTTTTTGAAACTGGAGCTACTGCAGGCTGCGCTGCATAACTTCGAGGAATCCGAATGCGAGGAGGGGGCCTTTCACCCCTCGTCCGGTTTCCGCTGGCACGTGTCGTCTTCCGGTTCCTCACCTGACGAGCCGTTGCTGCCCGTGCGCTTGGGCAGGCTCAAGGTCCATGAGTTTGTGCAGCTGTGCCGCAGCCTGGATCTGGGCGGAAAGTACCAGGCCTATATCAGCGATTTCTTTGCCTCGGTCGAAACCACCCTGCACCAGCAATTCATTGCCAGTCAAAAGGCGGCAATGAGGGCTGCGGCCGAGCTGGCACGCTTATGCCAGGACATTACCGAGGACGACTACACCATGATCCTGTCGGTGATCAACGGCGAGCGCGCGCCGCAGATGGATGGGCAACCGGTGTGGATCTGCGACCTTGGCCTGATGAAATTACGCATGACGGGGTGTGTGTTGTTTCTGGCCTTCGATGATGAGCATTTGGATTCGCCGATCCTCTATGTGCCCCAGGACCCGTATCATCCGCTCAAGCGCTATAAGGATCACGCACAGTTGCTGGGGACTTTGCAGCGCCGCTTCACCACGCCTGGCGCGGCCACCACCCGGGTCGAGGGGCCAACCGCGTATCAGGCCTTTTTCAGTCAGTTCGTCGAGGCCGCCGACCACCCTTATTACTTCAGGCAATTCACCCAGGATGCGCCCGATGCCACCTTGCGCGAGAAAATCGGCTCGAATTTTCCCGGCATCGGGCAACTGTATGAGCTGGTCAGTAAGCTGACGCCTTTGAGGCTGAAGAATTTCCCGCCGCTGCCTTTGGCCCCCCAGGTGCCAAACCCGGATCCGTTTTTGGCACCCAAGGCCATGGCGTTCAAAGGCCAGGCGTTCGGCAGCCATAAAGTCGATCTGTGGACCTACCTGTATGAGCAACATCGGCACAAGTGCATCGCCGATGCGGCCAGCCGCGCCGTGCCCACCGCGCAGGTCGATGCCCGGGTGCGCAAACAGAAACTGGCCATGGTGCTCAACATCGAGATGTTTGCCCTGGGTGCTGTGGCAGGCTTCGTGCCCGTGTTGGGGGAGCTCATGCTGGCAGTGATGGTCGAGCAATTGTTGACGGGGGCGATTGAGGCAACCCAGGAGTGGAGTGCGGGCGACCGCCAGGCGGCCCGTGCGCACTTGATCGACCTGGCGCAGAACCTCGCCTTGATCGGCTTGATGGCGGCGGGTGGTTCGGCGCTGCGCCAACTCAGGCCCGAGCCGGTGATCGAAGGCCTGGTGCCGGTAACGCTGCCGGACGGCCGGAAGCGCTTATGGCGGCCCGACCTGGCGCCCTACAAGAAGCACCTCACCCTTGCGTCAGGCCGCCAGCCCAACGCCTTGGGGCAGTATGAGGTCGATGGGCAGCTCCACATCCATATGGATAACGCGTTCTACGAGAAAACCTTCGATCCGCAGATCAACAAATGGCGCATCAAACACCCGCACGACCCCATGGCCTATCAGCCGATCCTTGAGCACAACCGGGCAGGGGCCTGGCGCCATAGTCATGAGCAGCCCTTGGCGTGGGACCGCCCGACGCTGCTGCGGCGCCTGGGGCATATCACCGACGGGTTCTCTGATGAGACTTTGGGGCTGATCGGCGATGTGAGTGGTGTCGATGACGACCTGCTGCGCCAAGTGCATATGGATGGCCTGCCGGTGCCGGCAGGACTGGCTGACACCCTGGAGCGATTCAGGGTCGATCAGGAGGTCGACGACCTGATCGGGCGGCTACGCCGTGGAGCCGGCCTGGACAGCCGCCACGAATACGCCTTGCCCCTCGCGGTGGAGATGGGCGGCTGGCCGCCAGGGCGGGTATTGGAAGTGTTTGAGGAGGCAGCCTTCGTGGCGCGCGCGCAGGGCCAGACGGGGCTGGGCGAGGAGGAGGCCCGGCGTCTGCTGGGCACGCCGCAGCGCGGCGAGCAGCCTGGCGCGCCGCTGATCGATGAGTGGAAAGGCGGACGTTGGGAACCGGCGGGGCGCTCCATTCGCTATGGCAGCCATGCCTTGGCAGATGATGAGTTGCCGACCCTGAAAATCAGCCGGGCCGATTTACAGCACGGCAAGCTCGCTCAGGTGCTGTTGAATGGCCTGAGCGAACAGGAAATCACCGGCCTGCTGGGCAGTGCGTCCAGTTGGAGGGGGCGGCCCAGGGAGCAGGTGTTCAACGAGCGCCTGGCCGATCATGCCCTGCACCGCCAGTCAGCGCTGTTCGACGCTCGGTTATCTGCCAAGGGTGACCCGGTGGTTGACCGGGGGCCGCTGCAACGCCGGTTTCCCTCGCTAACTGCGCGGGCCCGGGAGGAACTCCTGAATAGCGCCAGCCCCCAGGAACTGCGGCGCTTGCAAGACAGCGCGCGGCTGAGCGAGCGTCTGGATCACCAGGCCCGCAGCAGCCTGCACCAGGGGCGCTTGAGCCGAGCGATCAGTGGCCTGCACCGCGACCGACTCGCCAACGCCGACAGCGACCGGCTCGCCTTGCATACCCTGGAGCGCCTGCCCGGATGGCCTTCAGGCTTGCGCCTGGAGATGCGTGTAGACAGCATTCAAGGGCCCTTGGTCGACAGCATTGGCGAGGCGCACGCCGCCACGCGTCGCTACCTGATCAAACGCGGCAATCGTTTCCAGGCCCAGGATCAAGCCGGCAAGCCGCTCAATAGCGCACCGGCCCAGGGCCGTAATCTATTCCCGTCGATCGTCGATGCCTTGCCCGAAGCGGCGCGTCAAGCGCTGGCGCTGACCTCTCATGGGGCGGACTTGCAGCCGGTGTTGGCTGCCTACGCCAGGCGCCACCGCTACGTTATGGCCGATGACATCTTAAAGTTGCGCAGGCCCAGGTCCCGGCCGGCGCTGCGCCTGCCCAGCGGGCGCCTGGGATATGAGTTATCGGGGCGCGGCGGGCCTTTTGCAGCGGATGACTCTCTGATCGCCCAGGTTCGCACGGCGTATCCAAATATCAGCGACACCCAGGCGCAAGAGCTGATCTGGGCGCGCCGACGTGACGGTGAAAGCAACCCGCAAATCTGGCGGTTGTTCGCCAATCGCCAGCGAGAGTTGTTGGGGTTGCGCAACACCCTTGAGCAATGGGCGGGGGCAGATGCGCAGCGCTTGCGTTCGGTAGAGGACGTCATCGAATGCTGGCGCCAGGGCTATGACCGAGACCGCAGCGCCCATGCCACCCTGAGTCTGCGTGGGGAGCACGCGTTACCGCAGATGGAGGCCGACTTTTCCCATGTGCGATCCCTGCACCTGTCAGGGGCCAGATTGCTCGCCCAACAAGCCAGCGATTTATTTCGGCCATTTCCCAATGTGCAGTATCTGGAGCTCTACGTGCGCCCCAACAATCTTGGCCAGGTGGCTGAACGGCTGGCGAGCGTGCCCGGCATCACCCGGCTGTCGCTCACCGGGCCATTGCTGACCTATTCGCCTGAAGTGCTGCTGGCGCTCAATCGCATGACTGCGCTTGAACGATTGTCCCTGGCCGGCAAACTGGAAACCCTGGATATCCAAGGGCTGACGGCGCTGCGCCGCTTAACCGTGTCCGGAACCCTGGAAACCTGGCCCCAAGGGCTCCTGGCACTTGAGCACCTGGAGTTACTCGACCTTGCCCAGACCCAGTTGCGTTCGGTGCCGGCCGAGATGCTGGTCGGGCATCAACGGTTGTGGCGCGGGTTGCAGATGAATTGGGCGGCGTATGAGCCTGAAGACTTCATGCGGGTTTTTGAGTACCTGCATGACAATCCGGCCCATCTGGTCGATGAGCAGCGACTGGTGCAGGCCTACTGCGAAGGAGCTTTGGCTCGCTTGCGACGCGCGGACCCGACATTCGCCGAAAGGGTGTTGCTCAGCTTCAGAACGCAGGGGCTGAGGGCCCGCCAACGTCTGGAGAGTGTCAACGCGGTGCAGGCGCAATACCGTAGATTGGTCGATGAGCTGGAGCAATGGTCGGATCGCGATTCAAGTACTGGCCGGGTCGAGTTGGATCGTCAGCTAGCCTCTGAAAAACTCCTGGATTGCTGGCGCGAAGGCCTGGAGCAACGCCTGGTAGCAGAGGCTGAGCCACTTCCTGCCGGGGCGGCGGTGTTGGACCTGTCAGGCGCCAACCTGATTGATTTACCGCGGGTGCCGGCCAACGGGTTTGCCCATGTGCGCAGCTTGATCCTGGAGGATATCGGCGTTTCCCTTGAAGGCATCAATGCCTGGCTCGACCAGTTTCCCCAGGTCGAAACATTGAGCCTGGCCCGCAACAACCTGACCGAGCCGCCTGCGGTACTGCTTACCCATTCGTCCCTGCGCCACCTCGACCTGTCTCACAATTGGCTGGTGATCAACCCGGCGATCCAAGCGCGTTTGAGCAGGTTGACCGGCCTTTTATCATTGCGCCTGCAGTACAACCCGATCAGCCGCCTGGATGTCAGCGGCTTCCACGACTTGCGTACGTTGGACCTGAGTCACAGCGCAATCAGCGAATGGCCCCAGGGTGTGCTTGAGTTGTCGTCGTTGCAACGCCTGGATCTGAGCCACAGCGCCGTAACGGCAATCCCCGAAGCGGCGCTGAGCGGGCATGATAGTTTGCTTTCCAACACCCATCTGCGCGGTTGTCGCCTCAGCGTGACGGCGCGTACCGATGCGCGGACGTTTGCGCGACGCTACGCGATTGAACACCCATCCGCTGCCCTGGAAAACCCGTTGGGCATACCCCGTGAGTTGCTTGCCCAAGGCCTGACCGGGGGGGAGCCTGAGTATTTTTCCGAGAATGTCTTGCGCCGCCCCGACTTGCTCGTGGCACTCCCCACGGCACTTGCCTCGGCTGCACTGGCTCCCGCAGCCCGCATGCAACGCCTGGTCCCGGCGCTGGACGAGTTGCAGGCGGCGGCACGGCTAGCCGAGCTGCAAGCCAGCGGCCTCGACTCCGGGCAGATCCAGGCACGCCTCGATGAGTGGGAAGGGCAGTACAGCCAGTGGGTGCAACTGCTCAATGAATGGATAGATGTCCATGGCTACCTTGATGGCGGTTGGGTCAGTGTATTGGATCGTCGTCGCGCAGCGGACCGTGTGCTGGAAAGCTGGCGTCACACCCTACGTGCCACGCCCGGCCTGCCTGAAGTGAATAGCGCCAGCCTGCTGGATTTGTCCGGCCTGCTGTTGGGCGACCTGCCGAAGTTGCCCAAGTATTTCGCTCACGTCACCGAACTGAACCTGAGTCGCGTCAGGCTCACGGCCCAGGGTTCCAACGAGTTCCTGCGGGCCTTCAGCCACGTGCGTACGTTGACCCTCAGTGACAACGGCCTGCGAGCCTTGCCCGATGCCCTCGCAGAGTTTCACGGGTTGAGACGCTTGGACCTCAGCAGAAATGAACTACAAAACGCCTCCCAGCTTCAGGGGCACCTGGCGCGCCTGCAGGCGCTGGAATGGCTGAACCTGGGCGAGAACGTCTTGAGCGAATTGGACCTCGCTGGCGTGTCCAGGCTCGAAACGTTGTACCTGCATACCAACCTGTTGGACGAGTGGCCCATGACAGTGCTTGAGCTTGGGCGCCTGCGTACCCTGGACCTGCACGACAACTGGATCGAGACCCTGCCAGATACAGCCTTTGAGCCGCAACACCGCGCCTTGATGGCGGGGACTGACCTCTCGGGAAACCGCCTTGAGCAGGAAAGCTGTGAGCGTTTGCAGGGGTATCTGGCGCAGACCGGCAATGGCTTGGGGTTTTCCGCCGAGCAGCTTGAGGAAATGATCCAGGGATACCGGGAGCGCGATGAGCGGGGGGCTTTTGACTCGCCTGACTACTCGCTGGATCATCCGGATATCGAAACGCCGCAGATCCAGAAGGCGCGCTGGTTTGCTGATGTCTTGCCCGATTCGCCAAGGCACCGGATCTGGGACGACCTCAACGCACAGCCGGGGAGCCACGATTTCTTCTTCACCCTGTCGCAACTGCGCAATACCGAGGACTTCCTTGAGGCGCCAGGCGATCTGACCCAGCGCGTATGGGCGGTGTTGGAGGCCATTGGCGGCAACCCGGCCATGCGGCGGGACGTGTTCGCCCGGGCGACGGCGTTGATGCCCGAGGTGACCTGTGGGGATGGCAGAATCCTGATGTTCAACGCGTTTGAAACCCGCGTGCAGGAGTTCGCTGCGTTGAGATTGGCCGAGGCTGGTCAGGATGGCGCCGCCCTGTTGAGTTTCGCCCGTGGCATGCTTCGCCTGGAGGCGGTTGAAGGCATCGCCGAGGACATCATCAAGGCCCATGAGGATATTGACCCGGCGGAAATTCGTTTAGCCCTGCGCATTGGCCTTGCCGAGCGCCTGGACCTGCCCCGGCAGCCCTCCGGCATGCTGTATAGCGAGTTATCGGAAGTGACCCAGGCCGACCTCGACCGGGCATACGCCACTGTCCTGGAGGGCGAGAGCACGCCGGGCTTTGAAGAAAAGCTGGTGGGCCTTGAGTATTGGCGCAATTACCTGAAGAAAAAGTACGCCACGGATTTTGCGGCCCTGGCGCGCGAGCTGGAACACCAGACCGATCGCCTGGATGAGCGCTACCCCGAGAGCGGTGCCGACTACTTGCGTGAATACGCGGCATTGGGTGCCTGGATCAAGGAGCAGCGCAGGGCGCTGGCGATCCGCCTGACCCGGCAGGAACGAGCCGAGCTGAATCTGTAAGGCTGCCAGCGGTGTGCCAGGCACCCGAACAGAGTGCCTGGCAATCGCCCCTAGTTGTCGTAACCCAGGTTCGGCGCCAGCCAGCGTTCGGTCACGGCCAGATCCTGGTCTTTGCGTGCGGTGTAGCTGGTCACCTGGTCCTTGTCGATCTTGCCTACAGCAAAGTACTGCGCCTGTGGATGGGCGAAGTACCAGCCGCTGACCGCTGCGGCCGGGAACATCGCGTAGTGCTCGGTGAGGAACACGCCGCTGCGGCCCGCATGCATCTCGCGGGCCTCGGGGTCGAGCAGTTGGAACAACTGGGCCTTCTCGGTGTGATCCGGGCACGCCGGGTAGCCGGGGGCAGGGCGGATACCGCTGTACTGCTCCTTGATCAGCGCCTCGTTGTCCAGCTCTTCATCCTTGGCATAGCCCCAGTAGTCTTTACGCACTTGCTGGTGCAGCCATTCGGCGCAGGCTTCGGCCAGGCGGTCGGCCAGGGCCTTGACCATGATCGAGTTGTAGTCGTCGCCCGCATCCTGGTAAGCCTTGGCCACTTCCTCGGCGCCGATGCCGGCGGTGGTGATAAAACCACCGATGTAGTCGGTTACGCCGCTGTCCTTGGGCGCAACAAAGTCGGCCAGGGAGAAGTTCGGCTTGCCGTCGGTCTTGATGATCTGCTGGCGCAGGTGATGCAGTTTGGCAATCGGCTGGCCGTCGTCGCCGTAGACTTCCAGGTCATCCTCCTGCACCTGGTTGGTCGGCCAGAAACCGAACACGGCGCGGGCGCTGATGAGTTTTTCGTCGATCAGCTTGTTGAGCATTTCCTGGGCGTCGGCGTACAGCGCGGTGGCCGCTTCACCCACCACCTCATCGGTGAGGATGCGCGGAAACTTGCCGGCCAGGTCCCAGGAGATAAAGAACGGCGTCCAGTCGATGTACTCGGCCAGCACCTTGAGGTCGATATTGTCCAGCACCTTGGCCCCGGTAAACGTCGGTTTGACCGGGGTGTAGGTGCTCCAGTCGAACTGCGGCTTCTTGGCGATGGCCGCCGCGTAGCTCAGGCGCTCGGTGCGGGCGCTGCGGTTAGAGGTGCGCTCACGCACGTCGATGTATTCCAGGCGGGTCTTCTCGACAAACCCGGCCTTCAGCTCCTTGGACAGCAACTGGGTGGCCACGCCCACCGCGCGTGAGGCGTCGGTCACGTAGATCACCGCATCGTTGCTGTACTTGGGCTCGATCTTCACCGCCGTGTGCGCCTTGGAGGTGGTGGCACCACCGATCATCAGTGGCAGGTGGAAGTCCTGGCGCTGCATCTCGCGGGCCACGTGCACCATTTCATCCAGGGACGGTGTGATCAGCCCGGACAGGCCGATGATGTCGCACTTCTGCTCCTTGGCCACCTGCAGGATCTTCTCGGCCGGGACCATCACGCCCAGGTCGACAATGTCGTAGCCGTTGCAACCGAGCACCACGCCGACAATATTTTTGCCGATGTCGTGTACGTCACCCTTGACCGTGGCCATGAGGATCTTGCCCTTGGCTTCCGGCTTGTCGCCCTTTTCCAGCTCGATGAAGGGGATCAAGTGGGCGACGGCCTGCTTCATTACCCGCGCGGATTTCACCACCTGGGGCAGGAACATTTTACCGGCACCAAACAGGTCACCGACGATGTTCATGCCGGACATCAACGGGCCTTCGATCACCTCGATCGGGCGCGCGAACGACTGCCGGGATTCCTCGGTGTCTTCAACGATATGGGTGGTGATGCCCTTGACCAGTGCATGCTCCAGGCGCTTGTTGACTTCCCAGCCACGCCATTCCTCGGTCTCGGCTTCCTTGACGCTGCCGTCGCCCTTGTACTTGTCGGCGATGGCGAGGAGGGCGTCGGTGCCTTCCGGGGTGCGGTTGAGTACCACGTCTTCCACGGCGTCGCGCAGCTCGGCCGGGATCTGGTCGTAGATCTCCAGTTGGCCGGCGTTGACGATACCCATGGTCAGGCCGTTGCGGATCGCATACAGCAGGAACACTGAGTGGATCGCCTCGCGCACCGGGTTGTTGCCGCGGAACGAGAACGACACGTTGGACACGCCACCGGAGGTCAGCGCATACGGCAGTTCATCGCGGATATAGGCACAGGCGTTGATAAAGTCGACGGCATAGTTGTTGTGCTCTTCGATACCGGTGGCCACGGCGAAGATGTTCGGGTCGAAGATGATGTCTTGCGGCGGGAAGCCCACTTCATTGACCAGAATGTCGTAGGAGCGCTTGCAGATCTCTTTCTTGCGCGCCTCGGTGTCGGCCTGGCCGGCTTCATCGAACGCCATCACCACCACCGCCGCGCCGTAGCGCTTGCACAGTTTGGCGTGATGAATGAACTGCTCGACACCTTCCTTCATGCTGATGGAGTTGACGATGCCCTTGCCCTGGATGCATTTGAGGCCGGCCTCGATCACTTCCCACTTGGAGGAGTCGATCATGATCGGTACACGGGAGATGTCCGGCTCGCCGGCAATCAGATTGAGGAAGGTCACCATGGCCTTCTTCGAATCGAGCATGCCCTCGTCCATGTTGATGTCGATCACCTGGGCGCCGGCTTCCACCTGCTGCAGGGCGACTTCCAGGGCTTCGGTGTAGTTGTCCTCGCGGATCAGCCGAGCGAATTTGGCGGAACCGGTGATGTTCGTACGTTCGCCGACGTTGACGAACAACGACTGGCGATCAATGGTGAAAGGCTCCAGGCCCGACAGGCGGCAGGCCTTGGGAATGTCCGGGATTTGGCGCGGCGCGTAGCCGGCCACGGCCTTGGCGATGGCCTCGATATGGCCCGGCGTGGTGCCGCAGCAGCCGCCGACGATATTGAGGAAGCCGCTCTGGGCGAATTCTTCGATGACCTTGGCGGTTTGCGCTGGCAGCTCGTCGTACTCGCCGAACTCGTTGGGCAGGCCGGCGTTGGGGTGGGCGGACACGTAGGTGTCGGCCTTGTTCGACAGTTCTTCCAGGTACGGCCGCAACTCGCTGGCGCCCAGGGCGCAGTTCAAGCCCACGGAAATCGGCTTGGCGTGGCTGATGGAGTTCCAGAACGCCTCGGTGGTCTGGCCCGACAGCGTGCGGCCGGAGGCGTCGGTGATGGTCCCGGAAATCATGATCGGCAGTTCGACACCCAGTTCTTCGTAAACGCCTTGCACGGCAAAGATCGCGGCCTTGGCGTTGAGGGTGTCGAAGATGGTTTCGATGAGGATCATGTCCGCACCGCCTTCGATCAGGCCTTTGGTGGCCTCGGTGTAGTTCTCCACCAGTTCATCGAAGGTGACGTTGCGGTAGCCGGGGTTGTTCACGTCGGGCGACAGCGAGCAGGTGCGGCTGGTCGGGCCCAGCACGCCCGCGACAAAGCGCGGTTTGTCCGGGGTTTCCAGGGTCTTGGCGTCGGCGACCCGGCGGGCCAGGCGTGCGCCTTCCAGGTTCAGCTCGTAGGCCAGCGCCTCCATGCCGTAGTCGGCCTGGGACACTTGGGTGGCGTTGAAGGTGTTGGTCTCGAGGATGTCGGCACCGGCATCCAGGTACGCTTTCTCGATCCCGCCGATCACGTCCGGGCGGCTCAGGATCAACAGGTCGTTGTTACCCTTGACGTCGCTGGGCCAGTCGGCGAAGCGTTTGCCACGGTAGTCCTCTTCCTCCAGCTTGTAGCTCTGGATCATCGTGCCCATGCCGCCATCGAGGATCAGGATGCGTTCCTTGAGGGCTTGGTGGAGGGCTTGCAGGCGAGTGCTACGATCGGACATGGGACTACTCTAATCAGGCATTACGGAGGGCGTGGATCATAGCAAACCTGTGCGCTTTTAGAGCATGCCTGGGTTTTGCATGAATATCGCTCATGTTGAGGGCGCCTCGACATCGGTAGAATCGCGGCAATTTTTCAGCGCTCGCATCGACTCGGGACCGGATACATGTCACTTCGCCTCATCACCGGCGCCGCCTTGGCGTTGGTCGCCTGCCTCGCGCAGGCCAACGGACCCGCCCCGGCGCTTTCCTATACCCGCGATATTCAACCGATCTTCACCGAGAAATGCGTGGCCTGCCATGCCTGCTACGACTCCGCCTGTCAGCTCAACCTGGGCAGTGGCGAAGGTGCGGCACGCGGCGCGAGCAAGCTGCCGGTGTATGACGGCGAGCGCAGCCAGGCGTCGCAGCCGACCCGGCTGTTTTATGACGCCTTTGGCAAGGCCGCCTGGCAGCGCCACGGTTTTGCCTCGGTGCTGGATGCCCAGGGCACCCAGGCGGCGCTGATGGCGCGCATGCTGGAGCTGGGTCATAAAACCCCATTGGCGCCCAATGCCAAGCTGCCCGAAGAGATTGTGCTGGGCCTGAACCGCGAGAATATGTGCCCATTGCCGGGGGAGTTCGACGCCTACGCCGGCGCGCACCCCAAGGAAGGCATGCCGTTGGCCGTCACCGGCCTGACCGATCAGCAATACCAGACCCTGCAGCGTTGGCTGGCGTCCGGTGCGCCTATTGATGAGCAGGGCCTGGCGCCGAGTGCCCAGGAAGCCTTGCAGGTACAGCAATGGGAAAACCTGCTGAACCAGCCCGGCGCCCGGGAAAGCCTGGTGGCGCGCTGGTTGTTCGAGCACCTGTTCCTCGCTCATATCTATTTCGAGGGCGGTGAGCCGGGGCATTTTTTCCAGTGGGTCCGCTCGCGTACGCCCAGCGGCCAGCCCATCGACCTGATCAACACCCGTCGCCCGAATGACGACCCTGGCACCCGCGTGTACTACCGCCTGTGGCCGGTGCAAGGGGTGATCGTGCACAAGACCCACATTACCTACCCCTTCAGCGCGGCGAAGATGGAGCGGGTCAAGTCGCTGTTCTACAGTGGCGACTGGCAAGCCACGGCGCTGCCGGGCTACGGCCCTGGCCGTCGGGCCAACCCGTTTGAAACGTTCGAGGCGATCCCGGTCAAGGCGCGCTACCAGTTCATGCTGGATAACGCCGAATACTTCGTGCGCACGTTTATTCGTGGGCCGGTGTGCCGTGGGCAGATTGCCACGGACGTAATCCGCGACAACTTCTGGACCCTGTTCCAGGACCCGGACCATGACCTGTACATCACCGATGCCCGCTATCGCGGCCAGGCCACGCCGCTGCTGGCGATGCCGGGGCAGAACGATGACGTGGGCAGTGTGTTGAGCCTGTGGCTGGCCTACCGTGACAAACGCAATGAATACGAGGCCCTGCGCCGCGACAACTACGCTGATTTGCCGGCGCCGGGCTGGTCGAGCCTGTGGCAGGGCAATGACAACGCGTTGCTGAGCATCTTCCGCCACTTCGACAGTGCTTCGGTGAACAAGGGACTGATTGGCGAAGTCCCGCAGACGATGTGGCTGTTCGACTACCCGCTGCTGGAGCGCACCTATTATCAGTTGGCGGTGAATTTCGACGTGTTCGGCAATGTCTCGCACCAGGCCCAGACCCGTTTGTATTTCGACCTGATCCGCAATGGCGCCGAGCAGAACTTCCTGCGCCTGATGCCGGCGGATTCGCGCGATGGCTTGCTCGACGACTGGTACCAGAACAGCGGTAAGGTCAAGCTGTGGCTGGACTATGAAGCCATCGACAATGACAAGCCCAGCGGCCTGAAGCTGGACCCGCAGGACCCGAAACGCGACTTTGCCAACCAGTTGCTGGCCCGTTATGCCGCCTTGAACGCCAGCCCGGACCCGATCAACCGTTGCATCAGTGCCTACTGCTCACGTCTGGGTATCGACCCGCAACTGCGCGACGTCGAACAAACCCTCAGCCGCCTGACCTCAAGGCCGGCGGCCGGGCTCAAGGTGATCGAGCAGTTGCCGGAAGCCACCTTGCTGCGCATCCAGACTCCGAGCGGCAAACGCGAGGTCTACAGCCTGCTGCGCAACCGCGCCCACAGCAACGTGGCCTTTATGCTCGGCGAGGCTTATCGCTATCAACCGGGCCTGGATACCCTGACGATCTATCCGGGCGTGCTCAGCAGCTACCCCAACTTCATCTTCAATGTGCCGGCCGAGGATGTGCCCGAGTTTGTCGAGGACATGGAACTGGCCAGGGACGCCAAGCGCTTTGAACGGATTGTCGAACGCTGGGGCATTCGCCGCAGCCACCCGCAGTTCTGGGAGTACTTCCACGATTTATCGCAGTACATTCGCGAAACCACTCCGGTGGAAGAGGGTGTGCTGGATATGAATCGCTACGAGAACCTGTAGGTGTGGATTTGCCTGACAAAAATACTAGGACTTTGTACCGTCGCGGCGATTGGCGTAAACTGCCGGCAAGCCTGTGAGGAGTTCCCATGACTGCCATAACCATTACCGACGCCGCCCACGATTACCTGGCTGATCTGCTGTCCAAGCAGAACACCCCGGGTATCGGCATCCGCGTCTTTATCACCCAGCCTGGCACCCAGTACGCCGAGACGTGTATTGCCTACTGCAAGCCGGGCGAAGAAAAGCCTGAAGACACCGCCCTGGGGCTCAAGAGCTTCACCGCGTATATCGACGCCTTCAGCGAAGCCTTCCTTGACGATGCCGTGGTCGACTACGCCACTGACCGCATGGGTGGCCAACTGACCATCAAGGCGCCCAACGCCAAGGTGCCGAACGTCAATGCCGATAGCCCGATCAACGAGCGTATCAACTACTACCTGCAGACCGAGATCAATCCGGGCCTGGCCAGCCATGGCGGCCAGGTCAGCCTGATCGACGTGGTGGACGACGGTATCGCCGTGCTCAAGTTCGGTGGCGGCTGCCAGGGCTGTGGGCAGGCTGATGTGACCTTGCGTGAAGGTATCGAGCGTACGTTGCTGGAGCGGATTCCCGAGCTCAAGGGCGTACGTGACGTGACTGACCATACGCAGAAAGAAAACGCCTACTATTAAGGTGTTCGCTGCAAACAAAAAACGGCGTCCGTGAGCGCCGTTTTTTTATGCTTTAAAATTAGTGATTTATGCGATCTATTTAATAAATAAGATGAACTGTTGGGGCTGGCTTGCATGCGATAGTCGTAGGTATCTACGCATCTCTTTTATCTAGTGCTTGTTGGGTGTGTGTACATATCCGTTGCTGCGGTTACGGCGGCTATTAGTTCCGCTCTTACAGCGGGTCACTTTTGGAAAAGAGCCCCAAAAGTAACCAAAAGGGCTCTTGCCCCACCACTCGGCACCTCGCCTAGGCTCGGTGTGCCCGTCATCCGACATTGATTTGGGGGGCCGCCGCGATGGGCCATCCATGGCCCAGCGCGGCTAACCCGGCGTCCTGCCGGGTTACCCCCCAAATCAATATCGGATGACGGCCAGCGTGGTTTAACGGGGCGCCTCAGATCAAAATCACAAGCAAAGCGAGGCGGCCTGACAGCCGACCTGATCGTCGAAGCGTGCGCG